>DBFBGQ010000111.1:0-35238 GCA_048201975.1 Candidatus Egerieenecus sp.
TTGCATGAAAAACAGCGGTCGCAAAGCGACTTGGCTTTTCAAAAGAAAAGCCAACCGTTCGCCGGCGGAGCCGGCTTACACGAATGAAAGTCGAAGGGGCTGCGGCCCCTCCGACGCCTCTAAGGGTTTTTTGACAGTCTGGGCGGAGTCCCCGGTAGGGGGCTCCGCTTTTTTGCAGAAGCCGCCGGGGCGGCGGGCGCGCTATTTACCCGCTGGGGGCCATGTGGTATAATAAGGCGATTTTTTGTGTGGGGAGGCTGGGGCATGGAGCAGGTGGAGGCCACCGTGCGGGAGACCATTTACCGCAACGAGGAAAACGGCTACTCGGTGGTTCAGTGCAAGGGCGACCGGCGGAGCTTCGCCGTGGTGGGGATATTGCCGGAGCTGACCAGCGGCGAACGGATCACCCTCTCGGGCGAATGGACGGAGCACCCGCAGTATGGGCCCCAGTTCAAGGCAACCGCCTGCCAGATCCATCAGCCCACCAGCCTGCTGGGCATCGAGCGCTACCTGGGCAGCGGGCTGATCCGCGGGGTGGGACCGTCCACGGCCAGGCAGATTGTTCAGCGCTTCGGCATGGAGACGCTGGAGGTGCTCAGCGAGCACCCGGAGCGCCTCCAGGAGGTTCCCGGCATGGGGCGGAAGCGCTGGAAGCAAATCGCCGAGAGCTTCCAGGAGCAGCAGACGGCTCGGGAGGCCATGATCTTTTTGCAGAGCTACGGCATCCCCGCCAAGCTGTCGGTAAAGATCAGCCGCCTGTATGGGGACCGTGCGCCGGAGGTCATCCGCAGCAATCCCTACCGCCTGGTGGAGGACCTGGAGGGCGTGGGCTTCCTCACCGCCGACCGCATCGCCGCCACCCTGGGCATTGCCCCGGACAGCGAATTCCGTCTGCAGGCGGCGCTGAAATATCTCCTGCGGGACGCGGCGGCAACGGCGGGGCATGTGTATCTGCCCCAGGGGGAGCTGGCCCGGCGCTGCGCCCAGCTGCTCCGCGTGGAGGAAGCGCTGGTGCTCCGACAACTGCAGGCGCTGATGCTCCGCCGGGAGCTGGTTGCCGGCGGCTCCCAGGAGGAGCCCACGGTCTACCTGCCCCAGTACGACGCGGCGGAGCGGGAGGTAGCCCAGCGGCTGATGGAGCTCATGGCCGCCCTGGCGCCTCAGCAGCGCCTGGGAGTGGAGCTGGAGATCGACCGCTTTGAAAAGGAGCGGAACATCCACTTCAGCGCCAAGCAGCGGCAAGCCATCGCCGCGGCCCTGGAGCAGGGCGTGCTGGTGATCACCGGCGGGCCGGGCACCGGCAAAACCACGCTGATCAACTGCATGATCCGCCTGTTGGCCCGTGAGGGTGAAGTGGTGCTCTGCGCGCCCACGGGCCGCGCCGCCAAGCGCATGACCGAAGCCACCGGCTTTGAGGCCAAGACCATCCATCGCCTGTTGGAATACGGCGGGGATACGGACACATTTCACCGCAACCAGGAGGACCCCATTGAGGGGGATTGCCTGATTGTGGACGAGTGCTCCATGGTGGACCTGATGCTCATGCGGGCGCTGCTGCGCGCCCTGGAGCCGGGTACGCGGTTGATCCTGGTGGGGGACGCGGACCAGCTGCCCTCGGTGGGCGCGGGGAACGTGCTGGGGGACATCCTGCAAAGCGGCGCGATTCCCTCGGTGCGGCTGACGGATATCTTCCGCCAGGAGGGAGAAAGCCGGATTGTGGTCAACGCACACCGGGTGAATCAGGGGGAAATGCCCCTGCTCAACGAGAAGCACACGGACTTTTTCTTTGAGCGGCAGGACCGCTTCGCCCAGGCCGCGCAGAGCATTGTGGCCCTGGTAACCCATCGGTTGCCGGGCTTCCTGGGCTATGAAGAAGCGGAGCGGCGAAACCTGTCCATGCGCAACATACAGGTGCTTGCTCCCGCCAAGAAGGGCGAGTGCGGCGTCGCCGCCCTGAACCGTGCCCTTCAGGAGGCGCTAAACCCCGCCGACAGCGGCAAGCCCTCCCTGACCTGGGGGGAGAACGTGTTCCGCCTGGGGGACAAGGTGATCCAGATGAAGAACGACTATCAACTGGAATGGCGGCGGAAAACCCCCGCAGGCTGGGAGGACGGCGAAGGGGTGTTTAACGGCGACGTGGGCTTTATCACCGCCGTGGACGTGGAGGAGCACAGCCTCACGGTGTGCTTTGACGAGGAGAAGGAGGCGGTGTACGCTTCCGCGCAGCTGGAAAACCTGGAATTGGCCTATTGCCTTTCGGTGCACAAGAGCCAGGGCAGCGAATTCCCGGTGGTGGTGATGCCGGTGGTGGGTGGACCGCCCATGCTGCTCACCCGCAACCTGTTCTACACAGCGCTGACACGGGCCCGGCGGCTGGTGGTGCTGGTGGGCCGGGAGGAGGTGGTGCGCGCCATGGTGGAGAACGACCACATTCTGCGCCGGTACACCACCCTGAGCCAGCGCCTGACGGCCTTGGCCGGGCTGCTGCCCGCGGGCTAAGCTCGGGGAGGAGGGAGCGTTGATGGTCTGGGAGGCTGTGGCGGCCTGGCTGCGCCGTCTGGGGACGGGGCTCCGGGAGATCCTGTGGCCCATGGGCCGCACCTGCATGCTGTGCAACTGCGCCACCCGTCAGCAAAGCCTTTGCCCCAAGTGCATGGAGCGGCTGGAGGACAGCCGGCTGCCGCTGGTCTACCAGCAGCCGGGTATAACGGAGGCGGACGCCCTGTGCGCGGCCTTTGCCTATGAGGATGCGGCCAAGCGCCTGGTGTGGGAATTGAAGTTCGGCGCGCTGGAGGAGGCGGGCGTAGTGCTGGGGTGGCGTCTGGCGGCGGCGCTGCAGGCCCGCGGGCTGGAGGCCGACCTGGTCACCTGGGTGCCCATGCCGGATCAGCGCCGCCGGGAACGGGGCATCGACCACGCCCGGTGCCTGGCGGAGCAGCTGGCGCAGGCGTTGGCATGGCCTTGCGCGGCTACGCTGGCCCGCCGGGACGAGGACGCGGTGCTGCAGCACACCCTCTCCAGGGAGGAGCGGCTGCTCCATGCAGGCGATGCGTTTTGCCCGGCCATGGAAGCGCCGGCGCTGGATGGCTTGCGGGTGCTGCTGGTGGACGACGTGCTGACCACCGGAGCCACCGCGGCGGCCTGCGTCCGGGAACTGCGCGCCATGGGCGCCCGGGAGGTTTACGTGGCCACAGCCTGCCGCACCATGCGCGCGGGCGACTGACGCTCCCTGCGGCGCCTCTCGCATATCCCGCGGAACGGGAGAACATACTATACGCAAGATTTACCGCCAAGAAGCATTGCTGAACAAGAACGAGGAGGTACCTCCATGATCGAGGGACGGCTTGTACGCCTGCGGGCTTTTGAGCATACCGACCTGGACGCCAACCATGCCTTTGTGAACGATTACGATACCTTGCGGGATATGCTGGCGGGAATGCCGCTGCCCGCCTCCTACGAGGACGAGCGCCGGTGGCTGGAGCAGCAGAGCAGCTATACCCGGGGGGAGTACCAGTTCGCGGTGGAGGACGGCGGAGGCGATTTGGTGGGCCGGTGCGGCTTGACCCGGGTGGATTGGAAAAACCGCCTGGGGGAAATCGGCATGATGATCGGCGCGCCCTACCGGGGAAGGGGCTATGGCACCGAAGCCCTGGGACTGCTGTGCGACTTCGCCTTTTCCGAGATGAATCTGCATAAGCTGAAGGTGAGCGTCTTCGCGTTCAACGCCGCGGCCATCCGCTGCTATGAAAAAAACGGCTTTCAGCGGGAGGGCCTGCTGCGGGGGGAGATCTTCCGCCGGGGGGCGTATCAGGATGTGGTGGAGCTGGCGCGGCTGGCTCCGGAGGCGTGAGGCGCGGGCGGATTTGCTTTTCTTGTGACTTTTTCCGGGAGGCGGATTGACTTTTGCCCCAACGGCTTGTATCATGTACTTCGTTTACCTGTATCCTGGAAGAAACGTGGGAGGGAAATCCCGTGAAGAAGATCGTCACCAAGTTCGGCGGCAGTTCCCTGGCGGACGCGGAGCAGTTTGCCAAGGTCCGGCGCATTCTGTCCCTGGACCCCGGCCGGCGGTATGTGGTTCCGTCCGCTCCCGGCCGCCGCTTTCAAGGGGATGACAAGGTCACCGACCTGCTCTACCTGTGCCACCGGCAGGCCGCTGCCGGGGAGGACTACCAGGGTACCTTCGATAAAATCGCCGCCCGGTACATGGATATCGCCGAGGAGCTTCACCTGGGGCTGGACCTGGGCGAGGCGCTGGACCAGGTGGAGGCGGGCATCGGCGGAGGCGCCAGCGCGGACTGGTGCGCCAGCCGGGGCGAATACCTCAGTGGCCTGCTGCTGGCGGATTACCTGGGGTGGCGCTTTCTGGACCCCGTTCGAGGCATATTCTTTGACGAAAGGGGCCGCTTTGATGCGGAGCGCACCCAGCGGGAGCTCTCCGCGCTGCTGGCGGACGGGGAGCCCACGGTGGTGCCCGGCTTTTTCGGCAGCCTGCCGGACGGACAGGTGCATACCTTCAGCCGCGGGGGCAGCGACGTGACCGGCTCCATCGTGGCTCGGGCCGCGGGCGCGGACATGTATGAAAACTGGACGGACGTTTCCGGCTTTCTCACCGCCGATCCCCGGGTGGTGGAAAACCCCCGGGAGATCCGTTCCATCACCTACAAGGAGCTGCGGGAGCTGAGCTACATGGGCGCTTCCGTGCTACACGAGGACGCTATGTTCCCGGTGCATCGGGCGGGCATTCCCACCAACATCCGCAACACCAACTGCCCGGACCATCCCGGAACGCTGATCAGCCTGGATATGCCCAAGGAGACGGATACCCCCACCATCACCGGCATTGCGGGCCGCAAGGGGTTCAGCGTCATCTTTGTGGAAAAGGCCATGATGAACAGCGAATTGGGCTTTGGCCGCAAGGTGCTTTCCGTGCTGGAGGAGGCGGGCATTTCCTTCGAGCATCTGCCCACGGGCATTGACACCATGAGCGTGGTGGTTGCCGGGGACGCCCTGGCGCCCCATCGGGAGGAAGTGCTGCACCGCATCATGGAGCAGGTGGAGCCGGACGCGCTCACCGTCCATGACAACATGTCGCTGATTGCCACGGTGGGCCGGGGCATGGTGCACAACTGCGGCACGGCTGCGCGGCTGTTCTCCTCCATGTCCCGGGCGGGGATCAACGTGCGCATGATCGACCAGGGCTCCAGCGAATTGTCCATCATCGTGGGTGTGGATGACAAGGACTTTGAAAGCACCATCCGCGCCATTTACGGGGAATTTGTCAAGTGAATCTCTGGCATGGGAGTGCGAAGGCCGTCGCGGGTTCGCACTTCCCTGTTTTTCTGTATCCGGGCGTGGAAACTTTACGAAAGAGGGCGCGGTTTTCATGGCGCTGACCTGGCAAATGTTTGCGATCATCTGCCCGCTGTGCTTCCTGGCGGGCTTTGTGGACAGCGTGGCGGGGGGCGGCGGGTTGATCAGCCTGCCGGCCTATTATCTGGCGGGGCTTTCCCCGGTGATAGCGGCGGGCACCAACAAGCTCTCCGCCTGCCTGGGCACGGTGGCGGCCTCCGGGCGCTTTATGGCTGGGCATCGGGTGGATATGCGGGTGGCGCTGCTGGCGGCCCTGGGGGCATTCCCCGGGAGCTGGATGGGCGCGGCGGTGCTCCAGTCCATTCCGGAGAATACCGTGCGGGTGATGATGATCGCGGCCATCCCCCTGGTGGCGGCGGTGGTGCTGCGCCGGAACAAGGACATGGTGGGCAAGGCGCTGGCCCGGGGGCGGTGGCGGCTGCCCGCCGCCTTTGCCATCGGGCTGCTGGTGGGCTTTTACGACGGGCTGGTGGGCCCGGGGACGGGCACGTTCCTGATTCTGCTGTTCACCATGGTGCTGGGGCTGCACGCGGTGCTGGCCAGCGGCACGGCCAAGCTGGTCAACCTGGCAAGCAACGCCGCCGCGCTGATCGCCATGGTGCTTTCGGGCAACGTGCTTTTCGGGTTGGGCATACCGGCGGCGGCCTGCGCGGTGGCAGGCAACCTGCTGGGAGCCTCCATGACGCTGAAAAAGGGCGTGGGGTTCATCCGCTGGATGATGCTGGCGGTGCTGGCCCTGCTGCTTGCAAAAATGGTGGCGGATGTGGTAATATAATGCATCAGCAAGGAAGGAGGCCCTGCCCCATGAACGAGCGCGTAACGCTGACGGTGCCGGCGCAGCGGGCGTATGTGCTGGTGATCCGCACCGCCCTGGGCGGCCTGGCGCTGGTCAACGACCTGGACATGGATACCCTGGAGGACCTGCGCCAGGCGGCGGACGAGGCCTGCGATTGCCTGATGCATCAAGGGGCCTCCGCCAGCAGCCTGCATCTGGAGGCGTGGAGCGATGGCGGCAAGCTGCGGGTGACGCTGCAGGCGGAGCTTCAGGGCCAGGGCCAGGGTAGCGCGCCGGAGGAGCTGGAGCTTTCCTGGGCGGTGCTGGAGACGCTGATTCCCGAGGTTTCGCTCAGCGCGCGCCCGGATGGGCTGGTGGAGCGGGTCGAGTTGGCGGTGCCCAAGGCGCTCGCGTGAGGTGGCCATGAATGAAACGTATTTGGCGCCGCTGCTCAACAGCTACGCCGCCGCGCCTTCCCCCGCCGTGATGGCGGAGCTGGTGGAGGGCTACCTGCCCCTGAGCCGGGCCATCGCGCGGAAGTTTACCGGGCGGGGCGTGGAACAGGAGGACCTGGAGCAGGTGGCCGCCCTGGCGTTGATGAAGGCCATTGAGCGCTTCCAGCCGGAGCGCGGATTAAAATTCTCCACCTATGCCACGCCCACCATCGCCGGCGAGGTGCGCAATTATTTACGGGACAAGGGCGGGCTGCTGCGGATGAACCGGGACAGCCGGCTTTTGCTCTTTCGATTGCAAAAGGTCCGGGACGAGCTGCTCCAGCAGCTGCAGCGGGAGCCTTCCATGCGGGAACTGGCCCGGGCCATGGAGCTGAGCGACGACGAGCTGCTGGCGTTGTTGGACGCCCGCGCCGCCTCCGAGGTGGTTTCCATGGACAGCGCGGTGGGAGACGAGGCGGACGGAGCTTCCCTGGGGGATTTCCTGGGGGAGACGGAGCGCGGCTATCAGCGGGTGGAGGACCGGGCGTGGATGGAATGGGTCCTCAGCCAGGTGACGCCCACGGAAAGGCGGCTGCTGGAGCTGCGCTATATGGATCGCCTGGGCCAGCGGGAAACCGCGGCGCGCCTGGGCGTGAGCCAGATGCAGGTCAGCCGCATGGAGCGGCGCATCCTGGCCCGGCTGCGCCAGAGCGAGGAAACCCGGCAGAGCCGCTCCTGATACCCCAGCGCAAGGAGGTTCAAAATGTATCAAATGACGCCCCCCAAGCCCCCGGAAAAGGGGAAAAAGGGCCTGAATTTATTTCAAATGCTGCTGATTGCCGCGGCGTTGGGCTTTGTGGCGTGGTATCTGTACACCACCTTTGTGCCCGAGGCTGCGGCCTATGCCACGGTGGAGGCGGGCACCCTGGGCGCACGCTACAAGGGGGACGCCCTGATCGTGCGGGATGAAGTGCCCTACGACGCGGAGGGCGTCACCAGCGTGGATTATCTGGCCCAGGAGGGCAGCGTGGTGTACAGCCGCACCAGCATCTGCGAGGTATATTCCTCCGGCTACAACAGCCGGGAGAGCGTTACCCTCCAGGATTACCGGGATCAGATCAAGGAATACCAGCAGAGCCTGCTGGCTTCCGACTCCACCCCGGACGCGCAGTTGACCCGTCTGGATTCCGACGTGATTGAAAAGGCCAAGGAGATCCGGCAGATGATCGCCGGCACCAGCGGCAACATGCTGAACCAGGAGAGCCTGCTGGACGCGGCCATTGAGGCCCGCCAGCAGTATCTGCAGGAAAAATACAGCATCGATCAGCGCCTGAGCCGCCTCTACGACGAGGAGCGCGCCCAGGAGCAGCGCATCGCCAGCTGGACAAAGCTGTATATCGCCACCCAGGAGTGCATCGTCAGCTTCTACTCCGACGGCTATGAGTACGGGCTGAACATGAACAACTACCTGAGCTTTACCCCCAGCCAGGTGCGGCAGATGTACAACGGCCAGAAGCCGGAGCTGAGCACCACCCAGAAGGGCAAAACCACCATCTACCGCACCGTGCAGGATAACAACTGGGGCGTGCTGCTGCTGGTGCGGGATTCCAACTGGACGCCGGTGGACGGGCAGAGCTATGAGCTGATGCTGGAAAAGTTCGAGGATACCCATGTGATGGCCACGGTGGTGTCCTCCACCCGCTCCGGCGGAGAGCTGCTGGTGCGCTTCCAGGTCACCTCGCCCGTGGAGCCGGTGCTGTACATGCGTACCTGCACCGCCGAGGTGGGGGAATACATCGCCACATTGAAGGTGCCTTCCCGGGCTATTTATGAGCAGAAGGACATGATCGGCGTGGTGGTGGTCAATGGAAGCTCCCAGGGCTTTATCCCCGTGAATATCCTCCTGCGGGATGGGGACGATGTTTATGTGGAGGCCATTCAGCAGGGGCTGCTGTATGAGGGACAAACGGTTCGGCTGTTCTAAGCAAAGGGGCGTGGAAATATGGAGCGTGCGGAGGAGTTGGCGGCGCGGCTGGCAGCCATTCGGGAGCGGATGGCGCTGGCCAGCGAGGGCAAATATCCCCTGCCCAAGGTGCTGGCGGTAACCAAAACCCACCCGCCGGAGGACATTCTGCCGCTGCGGGACGCGGGCATTCTGGAAATCGGCGAGAACCGCGTGCAGGAAATTCGAGAAAAACTCCCTTTTCTGAAGGACTTTTTCCAAATTCACCTCATTGGACAGTTGCAATCGAACAAGGTTAAATATATAATAGAGGATGTATGTTTGATTCATTCGCTGGACAGGCTGTCCCTGGCCATGGAAATTGACCGGCAGGCGCAAAGGCGCGGCCGGGTCATGCCCGTGCTGGTACAGGTCAGCCCCGTGGGCGAGCCTCAAAAGGGAGGCGTCGCCCCGGAGGAAGTGCTTCCCTTCCTGCGCCAGGTGCGGCAGCTGCCCGGCCTCCATGTGGAGGGCCTGATGGCGGTGATGCCCAACCTGCAGGACAGGGAGCAGCTGTCCGGCTTGTTCGCCGGGATGCGCCGCCTGTTTGAGCAGGTGCGCGAAGAGGGAATGGACGGCGTGGAAATGCGGGAGCTGTCCATGGGCATGTCGGGGGATTACGACCTGGCGGCGGCTCATGGCGCGACGATGGTGCGAATCGGCTCTGCGCTGCTTGGCCCCCGGGGCTGAGACCAAGGAAGCATGGGAGGAAATCAGATGTCTTGGAAGGATTTAAGCAATCGGGCCATGGACTGGGTGAAGGAGAAGGGCGCGGAGATTTTCGCGCCCAAGGGGAAACCCTATTCCGACCTGGGAAACGGTGGCTCCAGCGGATATTATCCCGGGGTGGCGGCGCGCCAGGAGCGCACCCAGAAGATGGCCGCCCTGAAGGAGGAGGCCGCGCAGCAGGCCATGAATCAGGGGGCGGCGCCTGACGCCCAGGCGGGCTATACCGCACAGATGAACGGCGCGGCCATGCAGCAGGGCTATACCCAGCAGTTCCAGGCATCCCCCATGCAGCAGGGCTACACCCAGCAGTTCCAGAATCCCCCCGCGCAGGGCTATACCCAGCAGTTCCCCAACGCCCAGGCGCAAGGTTACACGCAGCAGTTCGCCTCTGCTTCCGCTCCCTCCGGCTATACCCAGCAGTTCCAGACGCCGCCTGCACAGCAGGGCTATACCCAGCAGTTTCAGGGCAATTACCAGCAGGGCTGGGGTCAGCAGGAGACATGGCAGCAGCCCGCGCCCCAGCAGGTGCCGGACAACATCAGCTTTATGCCGGGGCACTACGTGGACGGCAGCCGCGCCTACGCGCATGTGGAGCGGATTACCCAGCTGGTGTCCTTCCAGGCCTGCTACCGGATCATTGAGTTTATGAAGAACGGGGAGTCCGTCATCGTGAACACGGAGAGCATCTCCAACGAGGCGGAGGTCATCCGCTGCATTGATATGCTCTCCGGCGCGGCGTACACCCTGGGCTGCTCCATTACCAAGATTACGAATATCAAGCGGGCATATTTGATTTCCCCGCCCACGGTGCAGGTGCTGGCGGATGTGTACATCCGCCGCATGAGCGACCGTCGCAACGAGGAGGGCGCCCGCCGCCGCAGCGGACGCTACGCCGAGGAGGGCGAGGATCGCTTTGGCGCCCAGAATGCCGGGGATGGCTACGACGCGGCAGGGTATGACCAGGGCCGCATGGCGGCGGGCTATGGCGGCTATGACCAGGGCGCCAGCTACGACGCCTCCCGTGGGCGCAGCGGCAGCTACCAAGGGGGCGGCTATGGCGCCTACAGCGGCTTTGGCAACGTGGCCTCCTATGCGCAGTAACAAAGGAGCGTGCTGATGATCGACCTGGTGTTTCGCATTTTGTACCTGATCCTGTGGCTGTTTGACGTGGCGCTGCTGGTCTACGTGGCCATGAGCTGGCTGCGGCCCACCGCCAACCGCTGGACCGAGCTGCTGCGGAAGATTGTGGAGCCGGTGCTCAACCCCATTCGCAGGGTCCTGGTGGAAAAGCTTCCTCCCCGCTGGCAGCTGCTGGATTGGTCCCCGCTGGTGGCCTGGCTGCTGGTGGAACTGGTGCGGTATCTGCTGAGCATGCTGCGGGTGATCCTGTGAAGGGCGAGGAAGGAGAGGCGCTTCGCGTCCGCCTGGACGAGCTGGCCCGGCGCGCCGGGGAACGTTGGCAGCCCCTGTGCAGCCGCTTCCTGACCCTGGAGGAGCAGGATACGGCCCGGCGCTGCGCAGCGGAGCATGGCGTGGCGGCGGACTTTGACGGCGGCTGGGAAGGCGCGGAGCGCGCGCAGTGCTGCTTTCACCCGTGGGAGGTGGAGCCCGCGTTCACAGGTCAGTGGCTGCAGGTGGACTGGCATCCCCGCTTTGGCCGGGTGGACCATCGTTCCCTGCTGGGGAGCTTGATGGCCCTGGGCATGGAACGGGACATGCTGGGCGATTTGGTGGTGGAAGCGGAGCGGGCCTTTGTGCGGGCCATGCCGGCGCTTGCCCAGCGCCTGCCCCTGGAATTGACCCGGGTGGGCGGCACGGCGGTGACGGTGCATCCCTTGGCGCAGGCGCCTGCGCTGACGCCGCCCCAGGGCGTTCAGCAGCGGGATACGGTGGCTTCCCTGCGCCTGGACGGCGTGCTGGCCAGCGGGCTGCGCACCTCCCGGACCAGGGCGGCGGAATGGATCCGCCAGGGATTGGTGCAGGTGAATCATCATTCCACGCAGCGAACGGATTTACTCCTGAAAGCGGGCGATCTGCTTTCGGTGCGGGGATTTGGGCGCGTACGGCTGCAGGAGGCCGGCGCGCCCACCAAGAAGGATCGCATTCCCATTCTTCTGGAGGTTTTCACGAAAAAATAAGCCAGATTACGCCATTGGCGCAATAATGGAAAGGAGCAGCATACCATGCAGATTACCATTGAGATGATCGAGAGCAAGGAATTCAAAACGAAACCCCGGGGTTATGATCAGCAGGAGGTGGACGAGTTCCTGGATGCCATTTGTGACGAGATGGCGGCCCAGCAGGATCAGATTCAGGCCCTGCAGCAGCAGCTCATGAGCGCCCAGGCCAAGCGTCCGGCTCCCGCCCCCGCCCCTGCCCCCGCCGTGACCCCCGACACCACCGGCGCCCTGCAGGAGATTCTGGAAATGGCGCAGAAGGTCAAGGCGGAAACCATCGCCGCGGCGGAGAAGCAGGCGGAAGAGATCGTGGCCAAGGCCCAGGCTCAGGCGGACAGCCAGCTGAAGAACCTTCAAAACGATCGCGACAACCTCACCCGCCAGGTGACGGAGCTCAAGGCTGCCGCCGCGGAGTACCGTACCCGGTTCGAGGCGCTGCTTCAGGCCCAGCAGGAGGCCATTGAGAAGGCTGCGGATCTGTTCTGAATATTTGCGGAGGAACGCCCCTTGCGGCGAGCCTCCGCTTTTTTGTGGATAAATTACTTTTTGACAATCGGCTTTCCGGCGCTTTTCCCCCTTTTCAAACGGGAAAAAATGGTTTACAATGTTCCTAAAGGAGAATGCAGGCGCTGCATTTTTCTGCGTTGCCAAAACTGTAAGCGCTTTCAAAGACAAAGGAGGGTTTTCCATGGAGCTTCGCACAGCGTCCTCTCCCCGGGACGTGAAAACCTATGATACCACCCGGTTGCGGGAGGAGTTTCTGATTCAGGATCTGTTCCGGCCCGATGAGGTCAAGATGGTGTACAGCCACATCGACCGCATCATCACCGGCGCGGCCATGCCTGTCAGCAAAGCCTTGACCCTGGCGGCGGGGGAGGAGCTGCGGGCGGAGTATTTCCTGCAGCGGCGGGAGATGGGCATCATCAACATCGGCGGCGAGGGCAAGGTCACCGTGGACGGCACGGCGTACACCCTGCGCCATCGGGATGGCATCTACGTGGGCCGCGGCTGCAAGGACATCATGCTGGAGAGCGTGGACGGAAGCAAGCCCGCGAAGTTCTACTTCAACAGCACCCCCGCCCATAAGGCCTATCCCACGGTGTACATTCGCCCGGAGGACTGCGTGAACGTGGAGCTGGGCAGCCTGGAGCAGAGCAACCACCGCAACATCTGCAAGTATATTCTGCCCGGGCAGGTGGAGAGCTGCCAGCTGGTCATGGGCATGACCACCCTGCGGCCCGGCAGCGTTTGGAACACCATGCCCTGCCATACCCACGACCGGCGCATGGAGGTGTACCTGTACTTTGACCTGCCCGAGGATGCCTTTGTGATGCACTACATGGGCGAGCCCACGGAGACCCGCCACATCGTCGTGCGCAACGAGGAAGCGGTCATCTCTCCCTCCTGGAGCATCCATAGCGGGTCCGGCACCCAGGCGTATACCTTCATTTGGGGTATGGCCGGGGAAAACCAGGACTTTGACGACATGGACGGCTGCGCCATGAAGGACCTGAAATAAGTCGCGCACGCCAAAGAAAAGAAAGGGGTATTGCACATGAACGTTATGGATTCCTTCTCCCTGCAGGGCAAGGTGGCCCTGATCACCGGCGCCAGCTACGGCATCGGCTTCGCCATTGCCTGCGCCATGAGCGAGGCGGGCGCTACCATCGTTTTTAACGACATCAAGCAGGAGCTGGTGGACAAGGGCCTGGCTTCCTACGCGGAGAAGGGCATCAAGGCCCACGGCTACGTCTGCGACGTGACCGACGAGCAGGCGGTCAATGCCTTTGTGGCCCAGGTGGAGCGCGAGGTGGGCGTCATCGACATTCTGGTGAACAACGCCGGCATCATCAAGCGCATCCCCATGACGGAGATGACCGCGGAGCAGTTCCGCCAGGTGATCGACGTGGACCTGAACGCGCCCTTCATCGTCTCCAAGGCGGTGATCCCCTCTATGATCAAGAAGGGCCACGGCAAGATCATCAACATTTGCTCCATGATGAGCGAGCTGGGCCGCGAGACCGTCTCCGCCTACGCCGCCGCCAAGGGCGGACTGAAGATGCTGACCCGGAACATCTGCTCCGAGTATGGTCAGTACAACATCCAGTGCAACGGCATTGGTCCGGGATACATCGCGACGCCCCAGACCGCTCCCCTGCGGGAGAAGCAGCCCGACGGCAGCATGCATCCCTTCGATAGCTTCATCCGCGCCAAGACCCCGGCCAACCGTTGGGGCGAGGCGGAGGACCTGGGCGCGCCGGCGGTTTTCCTGGCCAGCGACGCTAGCAACTTTGTCAACGGCCACATCCTGTATGTGGACGGCGGCATTCTGGCTTACATCGGCAAGCAGCCCTGAGCGCGGGGCGCCACAGCCGGGGAGCGGCGGAAACATCAGCTCCCCGGCTTTTTTGAAAAGAGCCGAGCCAGCGATGGAATCCAGGCATCCGTTGGAGGCTACAGCCACGATGGCGCGAGGCTTGGCCCAGAAAGCGAAGGCCTTCCATGCTGTCCGGTAGTGCCTGCAACAATGAATTTGGTAAATAAATTGCAAAAATGGTAAAAATCGTTCTTTAAAAGTTAAAATGAAAAAGATTTTGAATATGGAAGAAATGGGGGGACAAAAATGAAAAGCAAGTGGAAACGTTTGCTATCGGTGACGCTGGTGGTCTGCCTGCTGTGCTTTGGCGTGCCGTGGGCCATGGGCGAGAAGATAGGGACCGGTACGGATATTGGCACGGGAACGGATCTTTGCTCTCATGAACATTTGGAGCTGTGCAGCCGTATGGTTGGAAGCCGGTACACGGATATTGACCAAGTGGGCCATACCGTTATTCACATTTATGAAAATTACAATAAGTGCCTGGACTGCGGCGCGGAGTTCGTCATCGGCCAGGAAGAGCGGCTGTTCCGTCGTGAGTCGCACATTTTCGGCAGTGAAGGCGTTTGCTGGTGCGGATATGTGAACACCTGTTCCCATGAGCGCTGCACTACGATATACAATTTTGTTGGCCCGGTTACGGTGGAAAGTTATGACGAAAACAGCCATACTATTTCTGGCCTGGCCACCGTAATTTATTACTGCGAAGATTGCCGCATGTATTTCCATGAAGATGCCCCAGAAGAAGTGCGGATAACAGAAGCGCATGATTTTTACAACAATGACGTATGTTCGCGGTGCGGGTATACAACCGCTTGTCCCCATACCAACGTGGTCGAGGATGCCTGGTACTATCTGGACATCGACATTACGAGCCAGGGCGCGGCGGGGCATTTGCTGAACGGCACGTATCAGATTGAATATCTGTGCAAGGATTGCGGAAAATACTTTATGGGAGAGATTCTGAACGCAGAGGAGCAGCTGGAGCCCCATGCGTTCTATGATGGCATATGCTATGATTGCGGCTATCAGTGCCCCCATGAGCAGATCAACACCACTGTCCTGAAGCGGGAAAACGCGGAATACAGCCAGATTACTGCGGAGGGACACTGGGTTACCTGCCAGGAGGAAGTGGAAAACGTCTGCGCCGAGTGCGGCCGGACCCGCGTGACCACTCAGGATGTCAACCGGCAGGAGCCGCATCAGCTGGTGGACGGCAAGTGCGTGCTCTGCGGCTATGAAGCGCCGCAACCCACCAGCACGCCTGTGCCGACCGCTGAACCTACTGCAGAACCTACGGCGGAGCCCACGGCCGAGCCCACGGCCGAGCCCACGGCAGAACCTACTGCCGAGCCCACGACCGAGCCCACCGCGGAGCCCACGGCAGAGCCCACGGCCGACCCTGGAGATGAATCTGCGCCGCCCACTCTTGTGGTTCCCCCTTCCCCTACGCCTGAAGTGACGCAGGACACGGAGGAGGAGACCAACAGCCGTCCCGTGGCAACGGCTGTGCCCACTGCTACCGCCACACCTGCTTTTGTGGAGACCCCCGTGGATGAAGAAGTGCACGGTGTGAAGGTAGAGCAAGCCCTTCCCATGGCGGATGCGCTGCTGACGGTGGCGGAATCCATTGTGGTGGAAAGCGAAACGACCCAGGTGCAGATCGTGAACTTTGATAAGCTCCTGACCACGGAGGAAACGGCGGCGGTAACGAATATGAAGCCGCAGGAGCAGATCCTGACCTTCCTGGCGGTGCTGGGGCTGGAAACGAAGGAAAGCGAAGCGCTGACCAAGGCCAAGGAGAACATGTCCACGGAAGCGGCGGCGGTGCAGGAGCAGATCAAGCAGCGCATCGACGCCATGGACGAAGCGGACCGCGCGGCGTTTGAGGAAACGCTGGCGGCGTACTTCCCCACGGAGACGGTGGAAGTGGACGGCGTGGAATACGTATGGTTCACCATTGAGCTGGAGGTACGGGACGGGGATACCGTGCGCGTGGAGCGCTACGGCTTCCGTCAAGATGAGGACGGCCAGTGGATCTTCGCCAAGCTGGAGGTTGCTGCGTAAAGCGGCGCGCCTCGAACATTTCCCGACATACAACCCGGGCCGTCCGCGATGGGCGGCCCGGATTTGCAGAAAGCTCATGCCCTGCCAGGCGTGGGCTTTTTTGCATGGCTGCAAAAAGCCACGCTTTTTATCCCAAACATGTAAAAACGCAACGTTTTTGGGTTTCATTGCAGGGATTGGACTGCCTTCACCGTTGCCTTTAATAAAAGGGAGGAATTACCATGAGGAAAAAGTCGCTGCAAAATCAATCAACGTTGCGCTTAAGGCGCGTGTTTCCCGCTCAAGACCGACAGCATGGCAAACGGTTCCGTTGTCTGGCATGGTGGATGCTCACGGTGCTGCTTGTGTGCGGAAGCGTGGCCGGCTTCGCCGAAACACAGCTGGACCAGATCTATCAGTATGTGGAAGAACAGCTTGGCTATACCCAGGAGGAACTGACGCTGAACCAAACGGCGGAAACCGAGGAAGGCGGACTTGTGTTCAGCCTGAAGCTCAAAGAAGCCGACCCGGCCACCAACGGATTGGTCATTGGCGAGCTGGATGCCCAAGGCAACCTCATTCGCCTGGAAGGCCCACAGGGAATCGATCTATTTACCCAATACCTGAATGATTGGCAAGAAAATCGTTTTCATTATGATACCCTGTATGATCTTGTGCAGCGGTGGCGCCCCATCGTGGACGCGCTGTCCCCGGAGGAGCTGGTGGAATTTGATCACCTGAAGCATATCCGTACCATCGAAGCGTTTGTTCATCACGATTTTCGTCTACCAGGGGCGGAGCACATCGCCTATGAGGATGCGGTGACCTATGCGCAGGAGGCGCTGCTCCAGCTTCCCGGCTGGACGCAGGAGAAGGTGGACCTGATGCGTATCAGTACGGAAGCCTTCCATGTGCCGCTGGGCATGGAACAACCCGTCTATCAATTTGTATTCGAACTTGCAAGCTCCGTGGAGAGGATGAAGGCCGTGCGCAGTGACGGTCCCTATACCTTTGATCAGGATGCATGGGTTGCCAAGGAGGATGCGGTGTTTGGAGACAATCCCCCCATCCGAGTCAGCGTGCGCATCGATGCTCAGACCGGCGCGGTGGTGGGCACCATTCTGGTAGAATTTGCGCCGACCTCCACCTATGATGAATCCTGTTTTTTCCTTTGGGACCCCTACAAGGAAACGGTGGGGCCGTAAAGTATTTTCTGCTGTAGGAAGGGAAGGAGGCGTTTTTTCGTGAAAAAGCCCTGGATTGCCTGTTTCTGTGCCCTGGTGCTGGCCTTGTGCGCCCTGTGCAGCGCTCTGGGAGAGACGTACCCCGCCCGGAACATCTTTTTTGATGAGCAGAGCATCAGTTACGTGGCTGCATCAGGTGGAAAACTGTACGCGCTGCTTGATAGCAGCCTGGTGCGCATGGAGCCGGACGGATCGCTTGTCTCCCTGGGACCGATTGCAGCGGAAGGCTGGATCAGCGCCCTTGCCGCCCATGGCGAAACCTTCTATGCCCTGGACCAAGCGGAGGACGGCTGGCGCATGCTGTGCCTGCCGGTCACCGGCGACGGGCTGGATACTGCTTCCGTGCTGCCATTGGCGCTGCCCGAAGGCGCGTGGGTCAGCCAGGTTCGGGCAGACGAAGGCACGCTGTGGCTGCTGTGTTCCGCAGGGGCGGAGCAGCAGCTGTTTGCCTGGCCGTTGGATGGAGGCGCGGAGCACAGTTGGACGGTAAAAAATGTGCAGGACTTCGACCTGCTGGGGGACGGCCGGGTGATGCTGCTGCGTCAGGAGCAAAGCATGACCGGGAGAACCTATTCCCTTTACGCCTTTGATCCGGCCACCGGCCAGGAGACGGCCTGGGCAACCTGGGAGGAAGCGTCAGGCAACCGCCTGGCCTATGACGCGGCCAAGCGGATCGCTTATCTGTTTGGGCGGGAATCCATCTATACTGTGCAGGAGCAGGGCGCGCCCGCTTATCTGGACGGCTTCCTGGCGGGGGATGTGGTGTCCGTGGCGCTGCTGGAGAACGGCGCGGCCCTGGTGGTGGACAATATGTTGACCGTGCGGGATTTCACCCAGGAATCCGCCCAGCGGCTGCGCGTGATGTGCGACCATGGCCGGGGAGAGGAATACCGCTCCTTTGTGGAGGCGAACCCGCAGATCGACCTGCAATTCGTCAGCCCCACCTTGGACAGCTGCGAGGAGCAGTTCACCCAGGATATGCTGCTGAAGGATGCCCATGCGGACGTATATATTCTGGAGGACCTGTCCGTATTGACCGCCATCAAGGAAAAAGGGTATTTTGTAGATATGGGGCAAAACGCCGATCTCGCCGCGCTGGCGGAGCAAATGTACCCGGCGTTTCAGTCGCTCTTCTGCGAAGGCGAGGCCGTGGCAGCCTTCCCCAAGGACGTGTTTCTGGAGGTTCTGTGCTATCACAAGCCCACCTTTGAGGCTCTGGGCATGGAACCGCCCGTCACGTATGAGGAGTACTTCCGCTTTTGCCTGAACTGGCTACAGGAGCTGGGAGAAGCTTATCCCGATGTGGCGCTGCATCCCTTTGCGAATGGCCTGGATCTGGAAACGCTGCTGATACGGTACGCCAACGAGCAGATGCGCCAGGGGCAGGAGCCCACTTTTGCCACCCCGGAAATGGCCGAGCTGGTGGAACTGTATTTTGCGCTGGTGAAGGCCGATGCCCAGGCCGATACGTCTCGATACGCCACCACCGCGTTGTATAATAGCTATACCCTGCCTCTTTGGGGAGAGGAGGACGCCTATGGTTACCTGCCCTTATCCTTTGGCGGGAATGCTACCCTCGCCCCAGCCCAGGGGGATGTGAGCTATTTTGTGGTCAACCCCTACGGACAAAATCAGCAAGCCGCCATGCAATTTGTTGCGTCCTACAATGATAAGCGCGTGGAGGTGGGACAGGCGCTGCTGTATACCTCCATGGATCAACCCATTGAGCGGGCGTTTTACGCCAGCGAATATGCCGCCATGGAGGAGGAACTGACTGCACTGGAGGATCGTCTGGCCAGTGCCGCCCCTGAAGAACAGCGGGATATGGAGGCGCTCATTGAAGAACAGAAGGCGCGCATGGCTACCTTTGCCCAGGAGGAACGATGGGCCGTCACCCAGGAAGCGCTGAAGACCTATCGGGAACTGTCGGATCTGATATGGCTGAATCCCTCCAACCCTGTGCCACAGCTGTGGGACGAAATGCCTGCCCTGGACGAGAACGCCTCCGCCCAGGCCATCCAATCCTTTTTGGAGACGCTGGATCAGCGCTGGCGGATGATGCGACTGGAAAACGATGCGGGCCCGCAGATGTGAACCCCGTTGCGGTGGCAGGAACGCCCTGAACAACCTGGCATATTTCGCCCGGCAGCGGTTGGTTAGCGGTTTGCAGCCAGGTATGCCTCGGCCATGTGCACCGCCGTTGCGCCGTCGGCCACGGCGGTGACCACCTGCCGGAGCGGTTTGGCGCGCAGATCTCCCACGGCGTACACGCCGGGGATGCGGGTTTCGGTGGTTTCCCCCGCGGGGATGTAACCGCCCGGATCCAGCTCCAGCTGCTGCGCCGCCAGCTCCGTGGCGGGCTTTCTGCCAATGCTCACGAACAGGCCGTCGGCGGCGATCTCCGTTTCCTCGCCGGTTTGCACATCCCGGATGCGGATGCCGGTAAGCCTGTCCCCCGCGAGCAGCTCCGTCACCACGCTGTTCCAGCGAATTTCCACGTTTTCCGCCCGCATCAGGGGATCGTGGTAGATTTTGGTTGCCCGCAGGGTATCCCGGCGGTGGATCAGGATGACCTTCTTTGCCACCCGGCTCAGCAGCAGCGCATCCGCGGCCGCCGAATTGCCGCCGCCCACCACCGCCACGGTCTTTCCCCTGTAGAACATGCCGTCACAGGCCGCGCAGTAGGCCACGCCCCGGCCGACCAGCTCCCTCTCCCGGGGAATGCCCAGCTCCCGGGGATTGGCGCCCATGGCCAGCGCCACGGTTTTTCCGCGGAAGATCCCCTCGCTGGTTTCCACCGCCTTGGGCTGCGCGGTCAGGTCCAGCCGGCAAACCTCCGCCGTTCGGGTCTGCGCGCCGAAGCGCTCTGCCTGCTTCTGCATCTGCGCCGCCAGCTCGAAGCCGCCGATGCCCTCCGCAAAGCCCGGATAGTTGTCGATTTGATGGGTCAGCGCCATCTGGCCTCCTGCGGAAAGCCGCTCGATTACCAGCGTCGCAAGCCCCGCCCTGGCGGCATACAGCGCCGCCGTGTACCCGGCGGGGCCGCCGCCAATCACAATCATGTCGAATACGCGATCTTCCGCCGCCTGCTGCCGCTGGGGCAGAAGCCCGGCCAGAAAGTCCTGGAGCTCCGCCTTGGACTCCGGCGCCACAAGCTCCGCCACGGGCTTGCCGTCCGCATACAGCCGCAGGGTGGGAATCAGCTCCACGTTCAGCGCCTCCCAGAGGGCGTCGTCCTGGTCCATGTCAAACTTGACGGCTTCCAGGCTTCCAGCGTGCTCCGCGGCGATCTGCGCATAGGCCGGATCAATTTTCCGGCAGTGCGGGCACCAGGGCGCCCAGAAATCCACCAGCACCGTTCTTTTGCTCTCGATCAGGCGCTGCAATTGCTCTGCGTTGATGTTTCTGGCTGCCATGGGATCAGCTCCTTTTGTTCGGTTTGATGCTAGTGTACCCGGAAACGCGGTTTCCTTCCGTGATGAAATCACGCGCCGCCGGCTGCTGGGAAAGGACATTGCGCTGCGCGTGCAGAAACTATCCCGTGCGGCCGCGGGTTTTCGGCGCGGAAGCAGGGCGTTTGCCGGACCCGCGCAAAAGCTGTGGAACGGGCCGAGGAAAGCGAGGATGGAACATGATTTTCTATTTTTCGGGAACGGGGAATTCCGCGTGGGTGGCGCGGCGGCTGGCTGCGCTCACGGGGGATACGGCTCATGATATCGTCGCCCTGCGGGAAGCGCCGGATCTGCGGACGGCCCGGCAGGTGGGCTTCGTTTTTCCTATCTATGCCTGGGGCGCGCCGGAGGTTATGACCGGCTTTGCCAAATCGCTGGAGCGGACCGGGGCCTTTGCCTTCGGCGTATGCACCTGCGGCAGCGACGCGGGGTTGGCCATGAAGCGCTTTTCCCGTTGCTATCCCCTGGACAGCAGCTACAGCCTGGTCATGCCCAACAATTACATCATCGGTTCGGATACCGATGCGCAGGACGCGATTCTGCGCAAGCTGGCCGCCGCCCGGGAATCGCTGCGGCAAATGGCCGGGGAGATATCCCGGCAGGAGCGGGTGGATCGCGTTCAGGAAGGCTCCCTGGCGTGGGTGAAGTCCTACATGGTCAATGCCGGCTTCAACAAGTGCGCCCGGAGCGCCAAGCCCTTCCTGGCCACGGAGAACTGCAACGGCTGCGGCCTGTGCGCGCAGGGCTGCCCGGCCTCCGCCATTTCCATGCAGGCGGGGAAACCCGTTTGGAACGCGCAGTGCTACCAGTGCATGCGCTGCATCAACGCCTGTCCCCGTGAGGCCATCCAGTACGGGAAGCAAACGGAGGGGCGCAGGCGATATACCATCGCCCCCTACCTGCCGCAGGAGGAGCGCCTTTGACGGACAGTCCGGCGGGAGAGAAAAGGCCCCATGCCGCATTGGGCGTGGGGCTCAGTCCGTCGACAATTTTGCAAGATAGGGAAAAAACGCGCTGCCCATGCCGCATAGGGCATGGCTTTTTTGCATGAGCTTTTCCGCGCGCCTGGGGATCAGTCCTCCACACGGATCATGCTTTCCAGGCGGCAGACAGCGGGGTCCAGGCTGGATAGGGCTGCCTGCATGGCCTGCTCCGAGGCGGCGTGGGTGATGAACACCAGGGGTACGCGGCCGTCCTCCACGGAGCCCTTCTGCATCATGGAGGCAATGGAGACGTTCTCCTTGGCAAAGCATCCGGCCACAGCGGAGAGCACGCCCGGGGCGTCGATGGCGGAAACGCGAATGTAATACTTGGTGGTCCAGTTGTTGGTGAAGGTCAGCTCCTTGGCGGGCTCCGCCTGGTTGGCAAAGGTGGGATGCACGTGCACATCCACCATGGCCGCGTGGAGGATGTCGCCCACCACGGCGCTGGCGGTGGGCATGTCCCCGGCGCCCCGGCCCTGGAGCATCATCTCCTTGCAGGCGTGCCCCTGAAGATAGACCGCGTTGAAGGAGCCGTCCACCGAGGAGAGGGGATGGCCCTGGGGCAGGAAGGTGGGATGCACCCGCACTTCAATGGTGTTGCCCTCCCGCTTGGCGATGGCCAGGAGCTTGAGCACATAGCCCATTTCCTTGCCGCAGGCGATGTCCATGGCCGTGACCCGGGTGATGCCCTCCCGGTAGACTGCCTTGAAGGGTACCCGGGCATGGAAGGCCAGCGAGGCCATAATGGACAGCTTGTACGCCGCGTCCAGGCCCTCCACGTCGCTGGAGGGATCCGGCTCCGCCAGGCCCAGCTGCTGGGCGTCCTTGAGCACGGCGTCGTAGCTTTCGCCCTGGGCGGACATGCGGCTGAGGATGTAGTTGGTGGTGCCGTTGATGATGCCCATCAGCTTGGTGATGCGGTTGGCCTGCAAGGGGGTCATCAGCGCGTCGATGATGGGGATAGCGGCGCAGACGCTGGCCTCGAAATACAGGCCCACGTGGTTGGCCTGGGCCGCGGCTTGCAGCTTGTGCCAGTTCAGGGCTACGGCCACCTTGTTGGCGGTGACCACGGTCTTGCCGTTTTGCAGCGCCCGAAGCAAATATTCCGTGGCGGGCTGTTCGCCGCCCATGAACTCCGCCACCAGGGAAATCTCCGGGTCGCAGAGCACGTCGTCCGGGTTGGCGGTGAGCAAGTCGTGGGGAATGGAGCAGCTGCGGGCCTTGTTTACATCCCGTACCAGCACCCGCTTGACACGGATGGCGAGCTGATCCCGGTGGGCGATTTCCGGCGCGAAGCCCTGGAGCAGCTCCCATACGCCGCCGCCCACGTTGCCGCAGCCCAAAAAGCCGATTACGATCTCTTTCATTTTCCGTCCCTTCCTTCCATGCGGTTGCGTTCGTAGATCAGCCGCAGCCCCTTGAGGGTCAAGAGGCCGTCCAGCTTGTCGATGACCTTGGATTCCTCGCTAATGAGCACCGCCATGCCGCCGGTAGCCACCACCATGGCGTCCTTGCGGCCCAGCTCCTGCTTGATCTTGTGCACAATGTGGCTCACCAGGCCCACGTAGCCGTAGTACATGCCGGATTGCAGGTTGGTCAGCGTGGTGCGGCCGATGACGTTGTCGGGCTTGGCGATGGCGAAGCGGGGGAGCTTGGCGGTGCCGGAGACCAGCGCCTCGGAGGCCACCTTGATGCCCGGACAGATGCAGCCGCCCAGGAAGGAACCCTCCTCGTCCACCACGCCGAAGGTGGTGGCGGTGCCAAAGTCGATGTAGATGCAGGGCCCGCCATACTCGGTATAGGCGGCCACCGCGTTGGCGATGCGGTCGCTGCCCAGCTCCCGGGGGTTCTCATACTTGATATTGATACCGGTCTTGATGCCCGGAGCCACCACCATGGGCTGCAGGTGGAAGTAATTCTGGCACATGTGCTCGATGGTAAAGTTGATGGTGGGGACCACGCTGGAGATGGCAATGCCTTCCACGTCCGCAGGGGATACGCCCTCGTGGGCAAAGAGGTTGCACAGCAGGATGCCGTATTCGTCGGAGGTATAGGTGGAGTTGGTGGAAACCCGCCAGTATTTCACCATTTGGTCTCCGTCGAACAGCGCGGTTTTGATGTTGGTATTGCCGATGTCCAGCGTAAAGATCATGGATAGCCTCCCGCACAACCGCTCCGCCCGGCGGCGGAGGGGAAAATATCCGGGAGGGACGCACCCTCCCGGAGCAAGGTTCAGTTCCGGCGCTTCAGGCCGCGCAGGGCCAGCAAAATGGGCGTGCAGAGCACCGCCGCCGCCACGGCCTCGCAGCTGCCGGCAATCAGCGCCGTGCCGCCGATGAGGCTCAGCACCGAGGCGGTATCAATGCCGCACAGCACGTAGAACAGGAGCATCAGCCCCAGGTAGCAGACCGTATTGGTCAGGGAACCGCATACCGCCGCCACGCCCACGGCCAGGTTTTCCCGCTTGCCCCGCAGGCGGGCGTGCACCCCGCAGGCCACCAGCGGCACCAGCAGCCGGGGCAGTATGCTCATCACCGCCACCAGCGCCGGGGAGGCGCCCATCAGCGTGCTCACCAGCGCCGAGGGCTTCATCAGCGCCGAAATGAAACTGGTCAGGCCGAAGGCCAGGCCCAGCACTAGGCCGCTTTTCCAGCCCATGTACAGCGCGCCCACGACCACCGGCACGCACAGAATCGTCACGTTGATGAAGCCCAGGGGAATTAGGCCCAGGGGCGTGAAGCCCAGCAGCACAATCAACGCCACAAACAATGCCAGCAGTACCAGGTTCCCAAGTTTTTTCCGTTCCATGGTTTGTCCCTCCGTTCAGGCTCCCGGTGGGGATGCCCTACGCATGTGAATTACCGCTTTCCTCCTGCGCCGTGAAACGTCGGGGGCCGAAGCTCCCCGCGAAACGTCAGGGAAAAGGGGTTGCTTCATTATACAAGGGCCGAAAGAAAATGTAAAGGGAAAGACAGGGAAGATACATCCGGCTACGCCCTATGACGACAGAATCCGGAGGTTTTCGACCTTCTTTCGCCTTGCGGCCCCGCGGGCTTTTTGCTATACTGAAACCAATCAACCGCGGAGGATACCGTGCATGGATCAGGTAAAGCGTCTTATGCATATGCACAAGCTGGAGCTGCTGGGGTTGCTCCAGGAGGTTACAGAGGAAAACGAGCGTCTGCGCGCCAATTGCCATCAGCTGGAAGAGGCCAACGCCAGGCTTGCCCTGAGCAACCATGAGCTCAGCGCGGAATGCGACGCGCTTCATGATGCCCTGACGGAGCTGCGCCGGGAGCGGGAGGAGGCCGGCGCAACGCCGGAACCGGCGCCTTTTGCATCCACGGAGGCCGCCTATGGGTTGCCGCAGCTTCCGGAGGCTCCGCCGGAGCCCCTCCCGCAGGCACAGGCAGAGCCGTTGCCCTTGGGCAGTTTTGCGGAGGCGATGGTGGCTGTGGAGCAGATTGTGGCCCACACCCAAGCGGCGGCGGACGCCTATTTGGAGCGTTGCCGTACCGGGACGGAGGATTGCCGGGCCCAGGCGGAAGAGGCGCTGGCGCAGGCCAGGCGTCAGGCGGAGGCGATTCTGCAGCAGGCCCGAACCCAGAAGGCGGCCCTGGAGCGGGAGACCCGGGAGGCAGGCAACCGCCTGCGGGGAGAGATGCAGCGGCTGAACCAATTTATGACCACCATGGAACCGGTGGAGAAAATGGAGGGAGACCCGTGACCAGGCTGATGGACCGCCCCGATACGCAAGCCATTGCCCAGGCGAGGGAACGTTATGCCCGGAGGAGAAGGCGCCGCCGGGCGCTGCTGGGCTGCCTGACTGCTGTGGCGCTGATTGCCGCGCTGGTGCTGGCGGCAGGGCTTACGGTGGCCAAGCCCCTGTGGATGACAGAAGACGGCATGTCCCCCACCCTGGAGGCCGGAACTCTGGTGCTGTACAATGGTTTGCAGACCGTTCCCGCCCGGGGGGATGTGGTGGTTTCCACGGTGGAGAGCCCGGCAGGAGGCATGCTGGTGCGCCGGGTGATCGGCCTGCCGGGAGACCGGGTGCGGGTGGACCGGAATACCGGCGTGGTGACGGTCAACGGCGAACCCCTGCGGGAGAGCTATGTATCCTGCCTGGGTGTGGGCAACATGGATATCGAGGACGAGACCCTGGTGCCGGAGGGGGAGGTGTTCGTCCTGGGGGACGAACGGCTTTCCGCGCTGGACAGCCGGCAGCGGAGCATTGGCACGCTGCCGGTGGAAACGCTCCTGGGCAAGGTGTGGCTTCGGCTATGGCCCCTGGAATATGCCGGTACGGTGGAATAGCCCCGAAGACACGGACACAAAAAACGCCCCGCCGCGGAGCGCCTGCGCGTTCCTGCCGGCGGGGCGCGTCCGTTATCCCTTGACCGCCCCAATCATAATGCCTTTGATGAAATAGCGCTGCAGGAAGGGGTAAATCATCAGCACGGGTAGCACCGTGATCATGGTGACCGTCATGCGCACCCCTGTGGGAGTCAGGGTCAGCATGCGCTCGTCGACGTTTCCTTTCTCCAGCTGCTCCGCAATGCGCTCCGCCTCGTTGAGGTAGCGGTAGAGGGTGTATTGCAGCGTGGTGAGGCTATCCTTGGTGAAGGTGTAGATGTGGTTGTCAAACCAGGAGTTCCACTGCCCCACGGAGGCGTACACCGCAATGGTGGCCACGATGGGCAGGGACATGGGCAGAATGATGCGCAGGAAAATGGTCAGCACCCCTGCGCCGTCCAGCATGGCGCTTTCCTCCACCGAGGCGGGTAGCTGTTCCACATACGTCTTGATGAGAATGATGTAATACGCGCTAACCAGGGAGGGCAGAATATATACCCAGAAGTTGTTGGTCAGGCCATAGGCCTTGATTACCAGAAAGGTGGGAATCAAACCGCCTGAAACATACATGGTGACGGTTACCATGCGGTAGAGCACCTTGCGCAGAGGCATCTGTTCCTTGGTGAACAGGTAGCCCAGCAGCATGCAGCACATGACCGTACCGATGGTGCCCACCACCGTGCGCGCCACCGATACGCCGAAGGCGCGGAAGATGCCCTCCAACTGCATGACCTGGGCATAGTTGCTCAGCGTGGGCTGATAGGGCAGGATCAACCCCTTGCCGGCCATATGCGTGCCGCTGAGGGACTGGATAAAGATGTACCACAGCGGATATGCGCACAGCAGAATGCACAGGGTAAAAAAGATATAGTTGACCACGGAGAACGCGATGCGGCTTTTGCTTTCCTTGATGTGGGATGCCATCGTTTCTCCACCTCCTCAGACAATGGAATTGCCGCGTACCTTGCGGGCGGTGGCGTTGGCGATAAACAGCAGCGTAATGCTGATGATGGACTTGAGTATGCCCACGGCAATGGCGTAGGAATAGTCCCCCTGCTGCAGGCCCAGCCGGTACACGAACAGATCCAGCACCTCAATTTTGTTATAGACGATGTTGTTTTTGAACTGATAGTACTGATCCATGCCGGTGTTGACAAAGTTGGAGATGTTCAGGAGCATCATGACCGTAAAGGTGGGGAGCAGGCTGGGCAGCGTGATGGACAGGGCGCAGCGCAGCCGGCCCGCGCCGTCCACATAGGCCGCTTCGTAGAGCTCCTGGTCAATGCCGGCCACGGCGGCGATGTAGATAATGGAGCTCCATCCCACGCTTTTCCACTGGGTGATCAGCGTCTGAAACCAGTATACGGCATTGCGGTCCGTGAGCAGCGACTGGCTCTTCATGCCCATCATGGACAGGAGCTGATTCAGCATGCCTTCCCGGCTGAAAATGGAGAAAAACACGGAATAGACGATCACCCAGCTGATGAAGTGCGGCAGGGTGGTGATCACCTGGGAAGCCTTGCGGAAAAACGGATGGTTGATTTCGTTGAGCAGTATGGCCAGCAGCATGGGCAGCGGCAGGCATAAAAATCCCAGCAGGGAGAAAATGGCGGTGTTTTTCAGGGCTCGGGCGGTGTTGGCGTTGGTGATGAGAATCTGAAAATATTTCAGGCCAACAAATTCGCAATCCCACAGGGCGTAGCCGGGCTTGTATTCAAATAAGGCCAGGGACCAGCCCAGCAGCGGGACGTAACTGAAGAGAAAGACCACCACCATCAGCGGCAGGGCCAGGAAAAAGAGATTCCAGGCCCTTTTCCTCTTTTTGGGCTTCAAGGAAGCGGCGGTAGCAATATGCATGGGAACGCCTCGCTTTCATTCAGGAAGTAAGAGAGGACAAGGCGGCGCTTGCCTTGCCCTCTCCTGATCAGATGAACCGGCGGGGATTACTTGTAGTTGGCCTCGATATAGGCTTCCTTGGCTTCGTCGAAGATGGGCTGCATCTCGGCCTTCACGGCGTTGAACTGCTCCTCGGCCCAGGCCCAGGCGGTGGGCTCGCCGGCGGCCTCCAGTTCGCTGAGAATGCGGGCCTGAATGTCCGCATATTCCTCGTCGCTCTCAGCCATGACCAGCTCGGGAATGGCCATTTCGCAGATTTTCGCGCATTCATCCATGATGCGCTGGATGTCCATGGGCACGTTGTTGATGCCCGTGGCGATCATCTGGCCGTAATCACCCACCACGGAGATGGTCTTGCCGTCCTTCACCAGCTGCATGAAGGCGTCCGCATGGGTCTCCTGGCCATAGGTGGCGGCCACATCCGCCAGCAGGGGGTTGAGCACCTTGGCGCGGTTTTCCGTCATGCGTCCCAGGTCGTAGGGGTAGCCGTCCGGGTGCATGGCGCCGCCCTGGTAGATGGTCCACTCGGTGAACTGGCCCTGAATGCCGGTAGCCAGCTTGTATTCGTCGGTGCCGCTGCCGTAGGTGGTCAGGTCGTTGAAATACTTTTCGGTGAGGTAGGGCACGCCGTTCTCGTCATAGTCCCAATCCACACCCTGCACGCCGTTGTAGATCATGCGGATCACGTCCGGGTCGTGGAAGAAGTCAATGACCTTCAGCGCGTTTTCGATGTTGTTGCTCTTGGCGTTGACGAAGATGTTGTCGGAGGGCATATTGCCGGTGAGCATGAGCTTATCGGCGAAAACGAATGTGGCGGGGGTGGGCAGGCTAACGATGCCCGTCAGGGTGTTGGGGTCGGCCTTGGAGGCTTCCGCGTAGATTTCGGCGCCTTCATAGGGGGGCGCGGCCACATAGCGGTTGGCCGTGTACTTGGCCTGGAGCTCAGCCCGGGTCATGATGAAGCTGTCGGGGTCCAGCAGCCCTTCACGCCAGCACTTGTTCCAGAATTCCATGGCCGTCCAGTAGGCGGAGCGATCGAAATTGGTGTAGCCGTTGTACAGGGTGGTGTCTTCCCAGCTGCTCATGTACATGGTTCCGCCCCAGATCCAGGGATTCAGGCCGCCGCTTTCCATCAGCTGGCAGCCCATCTGGTACCAGCGGGCGTACAGGTTGCAGGTGGCAATGCCGTACACCTGCTCGCCGTTCTCGTTTTCAGGGTACAGCGCCACCATGTCCTTCATCACCTGGATGAAGTCGTCCATGTTGTTGATCTCCGGGCAACCCAGCTCCTTGTAGAGGTCCCAGCGCACGCGGATGCCCCAGGAGGAGTTGTCGTCGCCGCCGGCGGATTCCGGGCCGATGCCCGGGGCCAGGAAATACAGCCCGCCCTCTTCGCCGCCCAGCAGCAGCTTGGACAGCTCATTGCTGGCGGTGTAGATGTCCAGGGAAAGGTTGGGCATTTGATCCATGTAATCGTTCAGGTTCAGTGCTAGACCGTTGTCCAGCACGGTGGTGAGGTAATCCGGTCCGCAGGTGACGATGTCGGGCAGTTCACCGCCGGCCATCAGCAGCGCAAACTGGTCCGTGTCGTAGTACTGGAAATCCAGCTCGATGTTGTGCTGCTCTTTGAGCAGCTTCAGCTCGTTGGAGCTAGGCCACGTATCGTCCAGGCCTTCCGTGTGCCAGAAGGCCACGGTGACCACTGCGGGGCTTTCCGCCAGGGCGGCGGGCAGCATGGATAGCAGAATGGCCAGCGCGAGAAAAACGCTCCCTAGTTTCTTCATGTTCTTGTCCCCTCCCATTGTTGATAGGTTGTGTTTCCATTGCCGACAACGCGCTCTTTACCGTCATTGTAGCCTGCGGGAAAAGGAAATTCAAGGCAGGGAAGCGACACCTTTTTTTGCCAAACTTGTATTTTGATAAGATTTGATGACGATTGATCTTCTCAAAGTGCAATTTTCTTATGATTTTTCTGATTTGCTCTTGTCAGGCAGCCACAGGGTGATGGCTGTGCCCTGGCCTTCCATGCTTTCGATGATCATTTCACAGGCGTCGCCGCCGAACATTTTCAGCCGCCGGTAAACGTTAATCAGGCCGATCCCGCTGTGACCGACGCCGTCTTCCGGGTGGACCACCTGAGCGTTCATCTTCTGCCGGATGGCCTCCAGCCTGGCGGCGTCCATCCCCCGGCCGTTGTCGGAAACCCGCAGGCGAATGCGCCCATCCACCAGGCGGACGCCCTCCACCAGGATATGAAGCACCTTGCCATCCTGTATGCCGTGCTCGGCACAGTTTTCCAACAGGGGTTGAAGGGTAAAGCAGGGCAGCGGCGTTTCCATCAGCCCTTCCTCCAGGTACATGTCCGAGCTGATGAGCCCGCCAAAGCGCAGGGAGAGCAGCTTCATGTAGTGCCCCACATAAGAGATTTCCGCTTGCAGCGTCCAAACCAGGCGCCACTCGGTGAAGATTGGCCGCATGAGCTCGGCCAGCTCCACCAGCATGCTGTCCACCTTGTCCGCGCCGGACATCATGGCCATCCAGCGGATGGCGGTGATGGAGTTGAACACCATGTGCGGATTCAGCTGGGACTGGAGGTTGCGCAGCTCCAGCTCAATCCGCTGGCGCTCCATGGCCCTGGTCTGGGCCAGCAGGCGGTGTATGGACTGAATCATGCTGTTGAATTCGCCTCGCATGAGCTCGAATTCATACACGGCGTAGGCGCGGTTCATCTGGATGGACAGGTTGCCCCGGCGTACCTGCTCCAGGGCGGCGCTCATCTCCTGGAAGGGACGGGCAAATTTCATTACCCAGCAGCCATACAGGGCCAGGGCCAGGGCCACAATGCCCAGCCCGATGCCCCAGGTCATGGTCCGCAGGCGGTGGATCTGCTGGGCGTAAATCTCAAAGGGGATGACCTTGACCAGCATCCAGCCGGTGTTTTCCAGGGGGCGGTAGATCAGCTGATAGTTGCTGCCCGCATGGGACAGGGTTCTGCTGCTGGTTCCCTGGGAACGGTCGATCTCCGACCAGAACCAGGGCTCCGCCTTCAGCTCCTCCAGCACGGGTCCCAGCAGCTGGCGCCCGTTGGCATCCAGCAGGTAGACCTCGCCGCCCTGGGTGCTCAGGGGTTCAAAGCATTCGCTGAGCGCCTCCTCCCCAATGGAAAACAGCGTGTACAGGGGCTGAAGCTCGTCGCTGCCCAATAGGCGGTACCGGTTGCTCATCACCCCCAGGATCATCACATCCCCAGGCGTTTTTCCTGGGTTGACGGCGCTTTTCTTCGGATATTGGGTTAGCTCCTCCAGCCACCAGCCGCCAATCCAGGTGACGGAGTCCCATTGGGCAAGCTTGTCCAGCTGAATGCTCTCAAACAGCGGATGGGGGGCCTGCTCAAAGACAAAGTGCCAGTTTTCCGTGGCGCCCACCATGGTTCCGTCCCCGTGCAGGAACCATACGCCGTTCAGGTCGCTGCCATAATTCAGGGTTTCCGTAATGGAGCGCAGCATTTCCCGCAGCGCCACCACCCGCTCGGACTCCTTGTTGAAGCGCTGATAGAGATAGCCGGTTACCGCGTCATTTTTGCATAGCAGGCTGGCGCTTTTCCGGGCGTTTTGCAGCAGACGGTCCATCTTGATTTCCGACTGCTCAAAAATGCTCATGGTCTGCTGCTCGCTTTGCGCCATGAGCGCGTTCTGGTACTGGCCGATGATCAGCGTCGTGACGCACACCAGGGCCAGAAGCAGAAACAGCGCGGAGTATAGCGTCAACCGCAGGTCGAATCGCCTGAACAGTTTCATGGGTTGCTCCTTCTCCACTGGGCGGGGGTTTTGCCGGTGAGCTGCTTGAACTTGCGGCAGAAATAGGCCTGATCAGAAAAGCCCAGGGCGTCGGAGATCTGCTGGACGCTTTGATGGCCTTCCCGCAGAATGCGCTGCGCCGCCAGCAAACGGGTGGCGCATACAAAGTCGGAGTAGTTGACCCCCGCCTCCCGCTTGAACAGATTGGAGAGATATTGGGGGTGCAGCGATACCAGCGCAGCCGCTCGCTTGAGAGACAAATCTCCCTCGGGGTGACGAATCACGAAGGAGATCACCATGCGTATCTCCTGACGGTATACGGGCAGGCGCTCCACCGCGTAGCGGAAAAGGTATTGCAGCACGCCGTTGGGGTTGCCGACCTCCCGCAGCCCCTTTTCCAGCACCGCCCGCTGCTCCGGGGAAACGCCCGCCCGGTCCCACAGCAGGGACGCCAGCTGATTTGCCAGGCCGGTGAACAGCGCGGCGTTTTGGGCGAAGGCATCCTCCAGCTCATAGGCGCGTACCACCGCGCCGTAGGCAAAGGCATAGTCGCGCACATGCCACAGCGCCTCCCGAAGCTGGGCGAATTCCGCCTTCATATGCGTATCCGCCAGGCGGCCCTGGGCGTCAAACCACAAAATGGCGGGTTCCGGCATGGCGTCGCACACCGCGCGCATGCCTGCCAGGCGCTGGGGCAGCTCGGCCGTGTCCAGGGCTTCGATGGAAACGCCCAGGGTCAGCTGCAGGTTAAAGCTGTCCTGCACATATTGCCGGAAGGCCTCGCCCCGGCGAATCATTTCGTGCACCTTGGGGGAGCGGGTGAACAGCGCGATCAGGCAGTCTTCCTGCTTGAGCACCTGCAATACGTGCTGATTTTTCAGCTGCTCCAACAGCATGCCCTTCAAGGCGTTTTGCAGCTGCCAGGAAACGGCCTGGGGGCTGCGCAGATGCGCCACGCACAGGTAGTAGTTGGGCAGCACGTCAAAGCCCTCGCGTTCCCCGCGCTCCTTCAGCTGCTTGGGGGTGAGGGCTCCGTCCAGCAGGTAGGACTCAAAGGCGGAGGATGCGCAGGCGGCGTGCTGGGGATCGTTGAGCCGGGGCCGCGGAGCGCCCAAGGCATCCCGGGCCTTGATCAATGCGCTGTGAATATCGCTGATGCTCATGGTAACCTTAACAAGATACGCCACAACGCCCAGCTCCATGGCCTCGTGCAGCAGGTCGAAGCGGTCCATGCAGGTGACCACAATCACAGCGCATTTTTCCCCGCTGGCGCGAATGTTGCGGATCAGCGTAATGCCGTCCATACCGGGCATGGATAGATCCGTGATGACGATATCGGGCTTTTTCTCCACAAAAAGCTCGTAAGCCTTTTGCCCGTCCGCCGCATCCGCCACCACCTGCATATCCAGCTTTTCCCACAGCACGGAGGCCGCCAGACCCATGCGCACAAGCATTTCGTCCTCGGCGATTAAAACCGTGTACATGGTCCCTATCTCCTTGGCAGTTTTTTGCCGCTTTTTTTAAGTATACAACGCTTTATTTTCCGGCGCAACTGAAATTCGCTGCTGCGGCTTGACAGCTGTGCGGCCCCTGTGCTATGCTGTATTTGCCGATAAAACGCTCTTCTCCCGGGCGGCGCGTTGCCCTCCGGGCATTCCATCACCCATAGCCCGCGACGTGGATTCGCTCTTCCGCAAGGATCAGCGCGTCTGTTTTCGCGCCATGAAGGAGAGATCGAGCATGGAAACGTATTACCGGCAGGCGGATGAAATCCTTGCAAAAATGACCGTGGAGCAGAAAATCGGTCAAATGGTCATGGCCAGCGTGGAAGTAACGGAAATGGACGAAAAAACCCGGATTTTCCTGCGGGAGAACCGGATTGGCAACGTAATCCTGTTTGGCAAGAACTGCGTGGACCGGGCGCAGCTGGCCAGGCTGAACCGGCAAATACAGGACGAGGTTACCGCCTATACCGGCGGAGTGCAGGCGCTGCTTTCCATCGATCAGGAGGGTGGACCGGTGACCCGCATCCGCAGGGGAGCGACGGTGTTTCCCTGCGCCGCGGCCATGGGAGCCACGGGCGACCCGGACCTGGCCTATCTGGAGGGGCGCATCATGGGCAATGAGCTGCGCGCCTTGGGCATCGCCTTTAACCTGGCGCCCGTGCTGGACACCAATGGGGCCCATAAGAAAGCGGTTCCCACACGCCGCAGCTTTGGCCCCGCCGCCCAGGACACAGCGCTGTACGGCGGCGCGTACGCCCGCGGCTTGCGGGATGCCGGGTTGATTGATTGCGGTAAGCATTTTCCGGGCTCCGGGGACAGCACGGTGGATACGCATTTTGCCACGTCCATTGTCCATACCCCTGCCCAGGAGGCCATGGAAAAGTCGGTGCGCCCCTTTCAGCAGGTGATGGCGGAGGGCCTGCGCGCAATCATGACCTCCCACACCTGCTACACGGGCCTGGAGCCCCGGTGCATTCCCGCCACACTGTCCTCCACGATTTTGCAGGAGCTGGTTCGCGGTCAGCTGGGTTTCCAGGGACTGATCATCAGCGACGGCATGCAGATGCTGGCCATCGCGGGGGTCTATGGGGCGGCGCGAGGCTGCGTCCTGGCGGCTCAGGCGGGGTGCGATCTGGTGATTGTGGGCAATGGCGGGGACAACGCGGACCCGGAGGGCGAGGACGTGCAGACTCCGTGCGTTCGGGCCCTGCGCCAGGCGGTGGAGACCGGTGAGCTCTCCATGGGGCGGGTGAATGACGCCGCCCGCCGGATCATTGCCCACAAGCTGATGCTGGGAGATCTGTATCCCGCGGCGGATGTGGTCAAGCGGGACTGGAGAGCCCATGAGGCCTTTGCCGCTGCGCTGGCAGAGATGTCCGTAACCCTGCAGCGGGATGCGGAAGGGCTGCTGCCTTTGCCGGTGGGCGCGCTGTTTCTTTCGCGCGTTTCCCGGGCGCGTTTGGGCGTGGAGGAGGGCGACCACCTGGTGGACGGGTTTGCGCCCATGGCGGCGCGTCTGTGCCGGGGAGAGGCGGTGGAGTTTGAACACAGGCCGGATCTTTTCGCCCTCCGGGAGCGCGTGGAACGGGCGCCTGCAGTGGTTTTCGGGGTTGCAAGCCATGGGGAAATGACGGACTGCCTGGAGGATCTGCGGCGCATTCATCAGTGGAATCCACGGCTGTGCCTGGTTTGTCTGGACGTGCCCGCGGTGGCGGAGCCCGCGGGCTTTGTCCCGTGCGTCCTCACCAGCTACGACCAGACGGCCAACGCCATCCGCGCAGTCTGCAAGGCGCTGCGGCAAGGAGCCCGTCCGTAGGCACTGCTCTGCCAAAGGCGGATAAGGCGTGTATGCTGTGGGAATATCTTCTCAATGCTCGAAAGGCCAGGGAGAAAAATGCTCCCTGGCCTTCTCAGCGTGTCGAAAAAGTGGGAAAACCCACTTTTTCGAGGGAGCAACTTCGGCCAACCAGAGGTCGTCCGAAGTTGTAAGGAATTGATTTTGCAAGCAAAATCAACCACCCAGCAAGGCGCTGCTTTTCATTGCATGAAAAACAGCGGTCGCAAAGCGACTTGGCTTTTCAAAAGAAAAGCC
>DBFBGQ010000112.1:0-15732 GCA_048201975.1 Candidatus Egerieenecus sp.
CACTGTGCCGGACTGCCATACACTCATGATACTTCTGTCTTATTCAGTCAAGGTCGGGTCGTATTTGCTTCGCAAATCTCCACCCTTCCCTTGACTTCCTCGCTGCGCTTTGGGTGTAACCTATGTTTGACACTCTTACAAGAATTCCGCGCCTCCCCCCCGCGAATCCCTTGACAGAATGGGCAAACACCGTTACAATATGTATGTTCGGCTGAAGTGGGGGCGTTTTGCGGCGTTCCCCGGCTGTTATCCATAGACTTACCCAGGGATTTTCTCTACTCCTGCGCCGCCGTACCGGCGGCCAGTTTTCGAAGAAACGGCGCGTGCTGCGCGTTGTTTTTTGCGTGCTGTTTGCTGCATGGGAATTAGCGAAGGAGCCTGCATCGCACCGAAGCGGCGGGCGCCTTCACGCGCATGCCCCGCATGGGCGTAAAAGGCGGTTTTTATGGGGCAGACCCGTCCGCGGACCCGGTCCGCCAGCGGGAAACAGAGCAGGAATCGGTAATCAGCTTTGGGAGGCGGCGGATGTCAGCCTTGAGCCGTGCGGGCGGGGATGCCCGGACGGCTTTTGTCGTTCAGCCCATGCAAGCAAGGAACCGGAAACGAAAAAAAATTAAAAGGAAAAGGAGGGAGAAAAGCCCATATGTCACCCATCGTATGGATTCTGCTGATTCTGGTGGCGCTAGCGGCAGGCGGCGCGGGAGGCTTCGTCTACCGCAAGAATGTGGCCGAGCAGAAGCTCGGCCGCACGGAAGCCTACGCCAAGCAGCTGCTGGAAGACGCTACCCGCAAGGCAGATGAATACAAAAAGGAAAAGGTGCTGGAGGCCAAGGAGGAAATCCTCAAGGCCAAGGCGGAAAACGACCGGGAAATGCGGGAGCGGCGCAATGAAATTCAGCGTGCCGAGCGCCGCGTGAACCAGCGCGAGGAAACCCTGGACAAGAAGGCCGACAATATGGAGGCCCGGGAGGAAAGCCTGAACAAGAAGCAGGCGGAGATCCAGAAGATCCAGGACGAGGCCGAAGCCTACCACGCCCGCCAGTTCTCCGAGCTGGAGCGCATCGCCGGCATGACCCAGGACGAAGCCCGCCAGCAGCTGGTGGAGCGCATCCAGAAGGAAGCCTTCCACGACGCCGCCGCCATGGTACGGGATATTGAAACCCGCGCCAAGGAGGAGGGCGAAAAGAAGGCGCGCAACATTATCGCCCTTGCCATTCAGAAATGCGCGGCGGATCACGTGGCCGAGTCCACCGTGTCCGTCATCGCGTTGCCCAACGACGATATGAAGGGCCGGATTATCGGCCGCGAGGGCCGGAATATCCGCGCCCTGGAAACCGCCACCGGCGTGGATCTGTTCATCGACGACACCCCCGAGGCGGTGATCGTGTCCGCCTTTGACCCCGTGCGCCGGGAGATCGCCCGCCTCGCCGTGGAGAAGCTCATCATGGACGGCCGCATCCATCCCGCCCGCATTGAGGAAATGGTGGAGAAGGCCCGCAAGGAAGTGGACAACCAGATCCGCGAGGCCGGAGAGCAGGCTGTGTTCGAGACCAACCAGCACGGCATTCACCATGAGCTGGTCAAGCTCCTGGGCCGGCTGCGCTTCCGCACCAGCTATGGGCAGAATGTGCTCAAGCACTCCATTGAGGTCAGCCACCTGGCGGGCCTGATGGCCGCGGAGCTGGGCGCGGACGTGGCCCTGGCCAAGCGCGCGGGCCTGCTGCACGACATCGGCAAAGCCGTGGACCATGAGGCCGAGGGCACCCACGTGACCCTGGGCGGCGAGCTTGCCCGGAAGTACCACGAGAGCCCCGACGTGATCCACGCCATTCTGGCCCACCACAACGACGTGGAGCCGCAGACGGTGGAGGCCGTGCTGGTGCAGGCCGCCGACGCCATCTCCGCCGCCCGTCCCGGCGCGCGCAGGGAGAGCCTGGAGAACTACATCAAGCGCCTGGAGAAGCTGGAAGAAATCGCCAACAGCTTTGACGGCGTGGAGAAATGCTACGCCATCCAGTCCGGCCGCGAGGTGCGCATCATGGTCAAGCCCGACGATGTCACCGACGAGGGCACCAAGATCCTGGCCAAGGAGATCGCCAAGCGTATCGAGAAGGAAATGGAGTATCCCGGCCAGATCCGCGTAAACGTGATCCGCGAAACCCGCAGCACAGAATTCGCCAAATAAAATAGCGGCGCTGCCGCTCAACCGGCGCCGCCCTCCGGCCTTTACAGGCCGCGAAGGCGGCGCTTTTGTTTTTCCAGGCGCACATGGGCAACGTGCCTCAATTCGGTTGCTTACTCGTTTAAGCAAAAAGTGGCAAGTTTTACAAATTGATCTTCCTTTGCTGGGGTTGACATTTTCTTTTGAGGCCCTTCTTTCAAGCTTTGTCTTGCACAGCGCATGAAAAACGTGTATACTATGTTTGCTTAACATTAAGCCCGTCCGTTGAAATGCGCAGCCACAGGAGGATTCAATGCCAAAGAAAGACGCACCGACCATGAAGGATATCGCAGAGGCGCTTCATGTATCCACAGGGTTGGTTTCCTATGTTCTGAACGGACGCGGGGATGAAATGCGCATCTCCAAGGATATGCAGCGGCAAGTACAGCAAAAGGCGCAGGAATTGCATTACCACGCCAACATCTACGCAAAAAGGATACGCCAGCAAAGCGCGTATCTGCCTTCCTTTTCCTTTTTTTGGCCCTATCAGTCCAACGCGGAACTGCTGAACGCCATTTTTGAGGGGATCCACAACCTGCAGCGGATGCATACTGCGGATTTCGATATGATGCTACAGCTCTACGATAAGCACCAGCTGTTTCAATACGAGCGTTTCCTACAGGGGAACCGCTCCAACGGGGCGATGATTTTTTCCATGGCGGCAAACGATTGGGATTATATTGAGGAAAACCAGTTTCCCATTCCGCTTGCCCTGCTGAACCACTATTCCTCCCGGCATCATTGCGCATATGTGGATCCGAAAAAGTGCATGGAGCAAACGGTGTCCCTGATGCGTCAGGCAGGCTATGACACCATTGGCCTTTTATGCGGCATGACGCAGTACAATCATCGTCTGCAGACGGAACTGCTGCGCCAATATTGCGCGCAGGCTGGCATCCACATTCTGCCGTCCAGCTTTGACGTGCGCCCGCTGAACGAATTCGGCGGCATTGAAGCCGTCCGCAGCATGCTGCATGAAAACCAGCTACCGCCCCGCCTGCTCTTGTCGTTTTCCACCCGCATGGCGCGTGGAGCGCAGTATGCCCTGTATCAGCTGGGGTTTCGTTGCCCCCAGGATGTGCATTTCCTGGTGATGACCAATCTATTCCAACGGAGCGACCCTACGCTGGCCGCCTGGTCCACCATTCAGTTTCCCATCGACCAGATGTCCGGCTGGTGTATCCAGCAACTTCTCCAGGCAGGACAATCGGCTCAGCCGGAAGCGCGGGAATTCTCTGCGGAATGGCTGCTGCACGACAGCTTCTATCAGTTCCGCGGATAGCGCATGTCGCCGCGCCTTCCCGTTCACGCATCGGCCTGCGCCGCAGGCGCGATGCGCTTCATCCATTTCCGGCTCTTCAGACGCCCGAAGCACCACACGCACTTGATGATCTGGTCAATCTTCAGCAGCGTATACACCCAGAAGGAGGAGGCGTGCCACACCAGCCCCGCCAGCGCGCCCAGGGGGATGGAAGCCACCCACAGGAACAGGATGTCTCCGGCCATCAGGAACTTGGTGTCCCCGCCGGCCCGCAGCACGCCCTTGGTAAGGATGCTGTTCATGGACTGGAAGATGATGATGAAGCCGATGGCGTCCATCAAATCCCCGGCAATTTCCTTGGTTTCCAGGGATACCTGATAGTAATTGATGACCACATCCTTCAGGCACACAATCAGCAGCCCGCCCAGGCACCCCAGCACCAGGCCCAGCCCCAGGAAGGTATAGCCCTGGCGCTGGGCTGTTGCAAAATCTCCCTGGCCCATGGTGTGGCCGGTGATGATGCCGCTGGCGTTGGAGATGCCCTGTGTGAACACGGAGCTGAGCTGCTGCACCACCATGGTCATGGCGTTGGCGGCCACAAACGTCCGTCCGATGCGGCCCATGATCATGGCCACCGCGTTGTTCCCCAGGGCCAGCAGCCCGTCGCTGATGAGCACCGGAATGCAAATGCGGAAATATTCCGCGGAAAGATCGCCGCACCGCATCAGCAAATGGCGGAAGCGGTAGCCGATGCGCTGATCCCGCAGGAAAAAGTAGCCGCAAATGAACAGCAGCTCAAAGATCCGGGCGATGAGCGTCCCCAGAGCGGCGCCGGCGATCTCCATGCGCGGCGCGCCCAGGTTGCCGAAAATGAACACCCAGTTGAAAAACACATTCACAAAGAACGCGCCGATGGAGCACGCCAGCGGAATGCGCACCTGTCCCACCGTGCGCAGCACGATGGTGCACGTCAGCGACATGCCCATGCAGAAATAGGTCGGCACCATGTACTGCAAATAAACGACCCCATAGTCGATGATCTCCCCATCCAGGGAGTACAGCCGCATAATGGCATCCGGGACGCAGAGCGTGGCCACCATAAACACGCCCACAAAAATCATGCAGAAGCGCAGCATAATGGTAACGGCCTTGCGCAGGGAAAGAATATCCTGCATGCCCCAGTAGCGCGAGGTCAGCACCGACGCGCCCATGCCGATGCCCATGCAGAAAATCTGAAACAGATTGATAAACTGCCCTGCCTGCGCCGCCGCCGACAGCTGCGCGTCGCCCATGTGGCTGAGCATCAGCGTGTCCATCAGGTTGATGCCCACGGTGATCAGCTGCTGCAGCGAAACCGGTATGGCAATCATCGCCATGTGCTTATAAAATTCCTTGGTGCCCAGATACTGCTTCCACCCAGACCGTTCCATGCGCAATTCCTCTTCTGTTCTTGATGTCACGCCCGCCGCGGCCTAACCTCCCCACAGGGTCATAACCGCTAGCATCCGCTCAGCATTCTCACCTTGCCTTCAGGTGCCGCGAGAAGAAATTGATGATGATTTCCGGCGTTTTCACATCCGTAAAAAATCCGTGTACCTGACCAGGCGCCACATAAAGCTGTGCCTGATTCCCATAGCTCGTCAGCTCCCGGTAAAAATCCTCTGACTGCCACACCGGCACCAAAGGATCCGCAGAACCGTGCAGAAGCAAAAATGGTGGCAACTTCTTGTCCGCATACGCTATGGGACTTTCCGCGTACAGCCGTTGGGCCCCGGGGCCATCCAGGTCATATGTGGCGCCAATCAGCCGGTTGACCGTCGCCCCGGACAGCTCCATTTGCTTGATATGGTTGCTGAAACCATACCATGAGCAAACCGCCTGCACCTGGCTGGAATAACCCTCATAGCCCCCGCCAGACTGGTGCTCCGGGATATATGCGCCCACGCCCAGCAATTGCGCCGTAGCGGCGCCAGCGCTTTCTCCCATGACGCCAATGTGTTCTGCATCCAGGCCATACTGCTCTGCGCAGGCCCGCACATACCGGATTACGCAGTGCGCATCCTGTATCGGGGCTGGATAAGGCGCCTGCTGCAGCAGGCGATAATCCGCGCTGACCAATGCAAAGCCCTGCTGACTCAGCCGTGCCAGCAAGCCTTCCGGCCTGTAGCGACGGTCAAGATCCTCCGCCTGCCATCCGCCTCCGTGGAACCAAACGATCACCGGAAGCCGCTCATGGGCTTCATGCTCCGGTATCATCCAATCGCAATGAAGTGCTATGCCGCTGCGGGTTGCATACACCTGGTCCGGCAAATAACGCACATGCAACGCAGCCCAGTCCGTGGGCTTCTCCCATATGACATGACCACCTTCACCTTGACGGCACAGCGCTTCCCGGTCCATTTGCTGCAAATGCCGTGCAAAAAAGCACGCAATGGCATGCATATATTCCGCGCCTTCAAAAAAGCCATGTCCCTGATCATGGACCATGATCATCCGCGCCGCCTGTCCTGCCGCGTTACAGGCACGCACAAACGCGACCGACTGCTCCGGCGGCACGATGCCGTCCCGATCTCCATGCATCACCAGCATGGGCGCGCCGCCACCCCTGACATAGGCAATCGGACTGGCTTGACGGAGCGCTGCTTCCAGCCCGTCCCCCTGCCTACCCACAAGCTGCGTCAGGATGGTACGGCCGCCTTCCCGCGGGTCATATGCCTGTTGCAATGCAAGCAAATCTGTTGGGGCATACCAAAGCACGGCTGCTTGTACGCTACTTGCGTATCCCTCCCAGCCGCCAGTGCCTTCCAGCTCCGGGCAATCCCCCGTCAACGCCATCAAAGCGGCCAGATGCCCGCCTGCGCTCTCTCCCCAAACCCCGATATGCTCCGGATCAATGGGAAGCGTGTCAGCATGCGCCCTCAGATAGCGCACCGCGCATTTGCAATCCTCCAACTGCGCGGGAAATACATGCTCCGGAGCCAGGCGATAATCAATGGACGCGCAAAAGTAGCCCTGCTTCGCCAACTCCGCCATGGCGCGCTCCGGGCGGTAGACCCGGGTCAGCTCCCGGCTGGACCAACCACCGCCATGTATCCACAGAATGACAGGCAGCTTTCCCTGCGGCTGCTTCGGATAAAAGCAATCCATTCGCAGCGTTTCACCCGCCGCATAGCCATACGTTATCCCGAAGTCATAATGCAAGCCTTCCTGCGCAAAAGCAACGCGCTCAGGCTCAATGACTTTCGCATTCGATAAAGGCACCCTTGTTCGATATATCATTCTATCTGTCTCCTCCTGTTTCCTTCCTGACATCTCGTTCGTTGCGGCCCATCCACACAAAAAAACGCTGCCGTTCGCCGTGCTTTTCTTCCTCATATAGGCAAAACTCCCGGGCATAGCAGGGGGCGGATACGCTTGCCTTCCTTTGTCAGGCAACTTCTCCCGCAAGATTCTCCGTGCCATACCCGGAAGCCGGCTCCTTCATGGCTTAGGGTTTATTTGCTCCACCCTTCTTCGCCAACGGAGCGCACCTGCTCATATTGCTCAATGAGCTCGGGGTATTTCTCGTTGGCCCATGCTTCCAGTTCATCCGCTCCCAGCTGCCCTGCGATGGTGATCATTTCATCATACAGCGCCAATGCTTCTTCTTCCGTGCTCGCTGTGCCAATCTTGGCCAGGTAGTTATCTTCCAATTCAACGATCTGCTGATACATCACATACTCATGAGATTCAGCATCCATGCTGTTCATGATCAGCCCCAGCACAGGATTTCGAATGGTAATGCTGCCTACCCAATCCAGACCCATGCGTGTTTTCTCATTGGCCGCGTAAGCCATGTTATTGGAAATGCCATCATGGCCCAGCCATCCCCAATAAAGCTGACGCACCGTCTTGATTTCCGTATCCTCCAGGCCATAATTGAAGGTTGCCAGAGTGTGATCCTCGTTCCATTGCCAGTCTTCGCCTTCCACGCCCCACAGCATGGGATAGCCCGTTTCCTCCTTCCCATACAGGAAACGCGCCGCCTTAATTGCAGCTTCAGGATTGCTGCAATTGCGCGTGATAAAGAATCCGCGCCAGCCTGTGGAAGTCGTCCAAATGGCGGAATCCTCCGTCCGAATATCCGTCACAGGTGTCCAAGTGTAGTCCACGCCAGCGTCCCGGCAGCCTGCGTCAAAATTGTCCGAATAGTTGGTCAGCGCAGCGCACACAAAGGCGCGCCCGGCGTAAGCCCATTCCTGCTGCGTGTTTGCAGAAGTCCAGCCGTAATTCTCCTCCACCATGTAACCTTCGCGGTACCAGCGATTGAGCGTCATCAGCGCGTTTTTCAGCTCCGGCTGATGAATCCACAACAGCGCTTTGCCATCCTGGTCTACAAAACCGGCCTGCGCCGCGCCATACAGGGAGTAGACCCAGTTGTTCCACTGCGGATTAAAGATGTAAGGGACCACATCGGGATACAGCTTCTTGCAGGCTGCAAACACCGCCTCCAATTCCTCCACCGTGGTGATCTTCTCCAGCCCGGTTTCCGCCAGGCAGGCTTCCAGGATGTCGCTGCGCGCCGTAGCGCACTCCCCTTCCGGGTTGATCCCGGGATACTTCTCATACTCATAATCCGCAGACCAGCCAACCATGATGGTGTAGAACTTTCCATCAGGCGCCTGATTGACAAACTGATAGGCCGGATGCACCTGCCAATCCGGCATATACTGGTCAATTAGCTCGTTCCAGTCGTAGCAGACATACTCATTGCTCATCAGGTTAAAGTCGCTGGTGACCACGATATCCGGGCATGTCCCGGAAGCCACCATCATGTCCAGCTCGGTCGTATCCGCAGCCACCATGACATCAAAGGTAATGCCTGTCTGCTCCGTAAACCACAGGGGCATCGTGCCCGACCAATCCGTGTAAGGCCACCAGGTTTCATCCACAAACAGCGTCAGGGTAATGGGATCCTCCTCCGCCAATGCCGCAGGGATCACGCTTCCCGTTAGGATTAGCGCAAGGGTTAGTAGCACCGATACGAGTTTCTTCATGCTTCCATCTCTCCTTTTTTTGTTTGATCAAGGATTTACTCCTTGACAGATCCAATCATCATGCCTTGAACAAAATACTTCTGCAAGAAAGGATACACCAGCATAATGGGCAGTACCGTGGCCACCACGGCCGTGGCCTGGGAAGTCAGTGCCGTCAGATTTACCGCCGCGGAGATGTCCTGCGTCGTCGTCGCCCGGGTGCGGTTAATCATGGAAATCATCCAATATGCCATGGGCCGAAGCTTTTTATCGGACACATAATAAACGCTATCCAGCCAGGAGTTCCACTGCCCCACCGCCGAAAACAGCGCCAACGTCGCCACATAGGCCGTTGAAAGCGGAAAAACGATCCGAAGAAAGATCTTAATTTCACTGGCCCCATCCAGGTAGGCCGATTCAACCAGCGCATCCGGAATGGAGCGAAAAAAATTGATGCCAATCATCACAAAGAACAAATTCAACGACCCTGGCAGGATATAGACCCAGAATGTATTGATCAGCCCCACAAAACGCAGCACCAGATAAAAGGGAATCAATCCTCCGCTTACATACATGCAGAATACAAACAGAAAGCGGTAGAACTTTCCAAACACCAAATTTCTCCGGCTCAGGGCATAGGAGACCAAGCAAGTGATCAACGTCGTCCAGAGTGTGCCGATCACCGTCCTCAGCACGCTGATCTGAATTGCATGTATCCAGTCCGCCTGACTGAAAAATGTTGTATAGTTACTAAGGGTAAATGTGCGCGGCCACCAGTACACGCCCCCGGCCATCATATCGTATCCATCGTTGAAGGACGCCACAATCACATACCAGAATGGATATAGACATAGAAAGCAGAAGGAAAACAGCAAGATGTGCACAACCGCGCTGATCCATTTTTCGCCTTTTTCCTGTAGCGCCCGATGCGTATGAAATAACGTCATTGGGATGTTCCTCCTTCTACCACTTACAGCAGGCCAATGCCGCTGACGCGCTTGGCGATCCAATTGCTGGAAAGTACCAGACAGATGGAAATGACCGACTGACACAAGTCGACCGCCGTGGCGAACGCAAAACGCCCTTTGCTTAGGCCCATGGTGAACGAATACGTCTGGATGATATCCGCCGTTGCAGAGTTGCTTGCGTTTCCAAACAAGTAGCTCAATTCAAAGTTGGACCCACCCATGCCGCCGCCAAGCAACGATCCAATGTTGATAATCAGCACCGTCACCACCGAGGGCAAAATGCTTGGAAACGTAATGTGCCAAATGCGCCGCAGGCGGTTTGCCCCATCCACTGCCGCCGCCTCATACAATCCTGGATCAATGCTGGTAATCGCAGCCAGGAACACAATGGCGGACCATCCCGTCGTCTTCCACACGGAAAGGAATACCGCGAAGCCATAAAAATAGCTTGCATCCGTCATAAAAGGGACGGGCGAATCTGTCAGGTGAAGGTTTTTCAGCACCGCGTTCACCACTCCGGCATTTTCGCTGAACATATTGTACGCTATGGTATATACCAGCGCCCATGAAATGAAATGCGGCAAATAGGAGATGGTCTGATAGATCCGCTTCATGTAGCGGTTGCGAGCCTCGCTGATCAGAACCGCCAGAAGGATCGCACATACGAACGTCGCCGCCAACTTGCTCACGCTTAATATCAGCGTATTGCGAAGCAATTCAGAAAAACGATAATTTGTAAAGAACTCCCGGAAATGTGCAAAGTAGTTCCACGGGCTTGTGAAAATGCCAGCCGCGCCTTGCCGGATGGAATAATCCTTGAACGCAATGACAATGCCAAATAGCGGAGCAAAGGAAAACACGCACAAGCACACCAGACCAATGCAGACAAATAGCTGCAATTGCCACTGCCGCCGTAGAAGCCGCCAGGTTTTGTTGCGCGCTTTATGCGGACTCACCGCCTTTACCATACATCTTCTCCTCCTATGCTGTTTTGCTTGAACGTTTGAGCTAGTTATAGCATAAAAGCTAGAATCTGTCAATAGCCCTGGAACAAAAAGAAAAAAACCTGTCTATCGTTTGTTTTTCCAGAAAATCACTTATTTTTCTTTTAAATAACTGGCATTTGTTGTCCAAAACTTCCATCTTCCATTTCTGTATGGCTCCCTCCGCCTCTAGCTTTACGATCGTCCTCGAACGCAGTTTTGCTTAAATTTAAAGCAAAATTCATAGGCGGAGCCGACGCTCCCTCCCCCTTGACAAGCCGTCCAATCTCCGTATAATAAAATGCAACGAAGCAAGAAAGGGTAAGGGAACCGAACGCATGCGTAACGAGTAAGCAAACCGTCCCATGGAAGTGGCAGGATCAGCGGCAAAGCGCCGCGGGTTTTGTCGTGCTTTGAGGCGGAGGGCTTATTGGCGCTTGCGGGGGGACCTTGCTTTTTTGTATGGAAAAAAGCCGCCCCGGTGGATGCCTGTCAGCCTTCGCGCCCGCGGAGGTGAACAATATGCAAGAATTGCTCCTGGAAGCAACCCAGCTCTCCGTCTCCTTCGGGGACAGGACGCTGTTTCGCATTCCCCGCCTGACCGTCTACACCGGGGATCGGGTGGGCATCATCGGACAAAACGGCTGCGGCAAGTCCACGCTGATGCAGCTGCTGGCGGGCTGCCGTCCGCCGGACGCCGGTCAGGTGCGCCGCGCTTGCGCGCCGGGCTACGCGTCGCAGTTTGGCCTGGGCGAGGGCGAGCCCACCGGAGAAAGCCTCCGCGCCTTTGGGGCGCGTGGGCTGGAGCAGCGGCCGGCCTGCAGCGGGGGCGAAATCGCCCGCCTGCGCCTGAGCCGCATCCCCTTCGGGGCGCGGCTGCTGCTGCTGGACGAGCCCACCGCCAACCTGGACCTGGCGGGGCGCCGGCTCTTTGAGGAAAAGCTCCAGGCCCAGGAATCCTTCCTGCTCATCAGCCATGACCGGGAACTGCTGGACCGGGTGTGCAACCGCATCTGGTACCTTTGCGGCGGGGAACTGCGCTGCTACGAGGGGAACTACACCGCCTTTGAGCAGGCGCAGGCCCTGGAAAAGCTCACCCAGAGCCGCGCCAGGGAGCAGTACCTGCAGCAGAAGCGCCGCCTGGAGGAGGCTGTCCAGGACCTGCGCGCCCAGAGCGCCCAGGTGCGCAAGGCGCCCCGGCGCATGGGCAACAGCGAGGCGCGCCTGCACAAAATGGGCGACCAGCGGGGCAAAAAGGTGCTGGACAAGCGCCGCAAGGCGGTGGAGAGCCGCCTGGAAAAGCTGGAGCGCGTGGAAAAGCCCCGGGAGATCGCCCCCATGCAGCTGGACTTCTCCCTCACCGATCCCCCCCGAAGCCGCAGCGTGCTCCAGGTCAAGGGGCTGAGCTTCGGCTACCCCGACGCCCCCGGCCTGCTGCAAAACATCTCCTTCACCCTGGAAAACGGCGAAAAAACAGCCCTGGTGGGCCGCAACGGCTCGGGCAAAAGCACCCTGCTGCGGCTGATCGCCCAGGGACATCCGGCGGTGCGCGCCTCCCCCCAGGCGCGGCTGGGCTTTCTCAACCAGGACCTGTCCACCCTGGTCCCGGAGCGCACGGTGCTGGAAAACGCCCGCCTGCGCTGCGTCCAGCGGGAGGACGTGCTGCGCACGGTGCTCAGCCGCATGCTCCTGCCCAAGGAATCCTGGGAGAAGCGCGCGTGCCTGCTCTCCGGCGGAGAAAAGGTCAAGCTCTGCCTCTGCCAGCTGATCCTCTCGGACTGCAACGTGCTGGTGCTGGACGAGCCCACCAATTACCTGGATCTGCCTTCCCTCCGCGCTCTGGAAGAGATGCTGGCCGCCTACCCCGGCACCGTGCTGCTGGTCACCCATGACGAGGCCTTTCTGCGCCGCACCGCCACGCGCCTGCTGTTTTTGCAGGACGGCCGGGCGACGCCCTTCGCCGGCTCCCTGGCCGCATGGGAGGCCGCCCAGGCCGCCCCGCCCCAGGAGGAGGACGCCGCCCTGCGCCGAAGCGCCCTGCAAATGCGCATGTCCGAGCTTATCGGGCGCATCTGCACCGCCCCGCCGGATCAGAAGGCGCGGCTGGAGGCCGAATACGACGCCTGCCTGGCGGAATACCGCGCCCTGGGCTGAACCCTAAATTAGCCCCGTCATGTCCACCAGGATCACGTCGTCCCCGATTTTGCAAATGTTTCCCCAGGGGATCACGATGCCGCATTTCTCCCCGCGAATCAATTGGATCAGACTGAACTCTCCCGGCACCACCAGCGCCGTTACCCGGCCGTCCACGGGGTCAAACTCCAAATCCATGGGTTTGCCGATGCATCGCCCATCCACGGTGTTGACCACGTCCTTGGCCTTGAGCTCGCTGAGGGTCATGCACCCCACCTGCCTTTGCCCTGTCAGCTTATGCAGCGCGGCGATGAGATATGCCGAGGCGGGGAGCGCTTTGCGCCTCCCCAGCCTCGGCGTGCTGACAAAGTATTTGATTCCGAAATTCGTGCAAGATTTATATTGTATTCCTGCAAGCGCAGAGGATTTCACCTCTGCGGAGACGACCAAAGGGCTTTCCGATCGTTCCGCAGCCTGAATCGTCGCGGCGTTCCGTCGCTGGTTTCGGTTGAGAAAGGCAGGCATCCCTTCGCGGGAAGCGGACCTGTGCACATGAAAATCAGCTTTCCCGGCAAGCTTCCATCTGCGTCAGCTCCGCCAGGCCCTGGGGCGCGAGATATGGTTTCAAAATCACCCAATGGGCCCGCAAAAATGCGGTCTTGGCTTTCCGCAGCGCCGCCTGGTCCGGCGCGTGAGCGCGCATCTGCGCCCTTAGCCAGGTTTGATGGGTCATCAGCAGCATGGAAAGCACCGTCTCCTGCGTCCCAGGGGTAAAATCCGGTCGGAACAGCCCGGCTTGGGTGAGCTGCGCCAGGCTCTCCAGCAGCTTCGCGCGCAGGTAGCCATGGTGATCCCTGTTGCGCCGGTCTTCGGCGAAGGCCTCGTCCAAAAAGAAAAACGAGTTGCGCAGCAGCGTATCCAGCATGCGGGAAATCATGTCGTCCAGCTGTTCCAGGGAAGTGGCGGGGGTATCCACCCGGGTAAGGGCGAAGGATTCGTCCATCAGCTCCTCCACAATCTGCTGCTTCCGTGGAAAATAATAGGTCAGGTTACCCACGGCCATGTGCAATTCCTCCGCCAGCTGGCGCATGGTGACCCGATCATAGCCCTGGGTGTTGAACAGATATCGGGCGGTAGCCAGCATCTCCTGCCTGTCGGGCGCCGTGGCCATGACGCTCTCTCCTCCTTGTCTGCGCGGCATTTCCCAGGGAAATACCGCAAAATGTGCTTGCATCCGGGCAAAGGCTATGGTATAATATCGCCGTTTGATATAGGCGCTGAATGCCTGCGCTTTCCATGCCGGTGTGTTGGAATTGGCAGACGAGACGGACTCAAAATCCGTTGTCAGCGATGGCGTGTGGGTTCGAGTCCCACCACCGGCACATGCACTGGGCCTGGACGTCTCTTGGCGGCGGGTCCAGTGTTTTTGTTTTCATGGAGCGGCTTCATTATAACAGATTCCCGTCCCCGTCGCCAGCCCTTTTCCACGGAGCAAGGCGCCGGATCCTGCTTTCCTGATTCCGCAACCGGCGGTTGCCCCCTGTCCGGCAAGCGCAATTGCTGGCGAAGGACATCGAAATCACGTAGAATGGCAGCATCCCACCACGAGAGGAGAGCATCGCGCATGACCCTGCAAATCGCCCAGCGGCTGACCCAGCTGCGCAAGGAAAAGGGCCTATCCCAAGAGGAACTTGCCGAGCGCTTGGGACTCAGTCGCCAAGCCGTATCCAAATGGGAGCGGGGCGAATCCACCCCGGATCTGGACAATCTGATGGCGCTGGCCCAGCTGTACGGTTGCAGCCTGGATCATCTGGTGCATCCCGCCCATACGGACTCCCAGGTGGATACGCCTCCGCCGCCGGACGCGGCTGTGCCTCCGCCATCCCACGAGAGTGCCTCCGGCTCGGTCCCCGAGGAGGATCCTCTGCCCAACGGCAGCTTTTACCATCGCCCCCGCTTCCGGCAGGACTTCCCTTATCCGCTGCTTGTATCGCTGCTGTATCTGGGGCTGGGATTCTTTTTCCAGCTGTGGCATCCCGGCTGGATCATTTTTCTCACCATTCCACTATTCTACCTGCCCGACAGCGAGCGGGGCTATTTGCGGCTGCTGTGCAATCCTGTAATGGTGACCATCATTTATTTGCTGCTAGGGGTCTGCTGCAACCTCTGGCACCCAGGCTGGTTGATTTTCCTGGCCGTGCCAGTTTTGCAGCGTTTTATCCGCTCCTGACGCCGCGCCCGACAGAGCGCAAATTCTCCACTTCCAGGCAGCAAAAATCCCGCCTTCCTTCGGAAAGCGGGATTTTTTGTTGAAGACAGCCTTTTATTGGGCGTTGGCGTAGGCTTCCTGAGCAATGCGCAGGTAGTTGGGCGTGCCCGCCAGGGTGGCGCCGGTCACCGTGTCCGCCACGGCCCACACGCCGTCCTCGCCCTGAGCAACCGCCGCCATGTCATAGTCTACGCCATTGGCCGCCAGATAATCCTCCAGCGCCTGGATATTGCCGGAATACTTCAACTCGCTGGGCCAGAAATCCTCCCCATGGCCGATACCTTCCTTGGTGTTCACCTCCACGGTGGCAACCTGCTTGCCAGCAGCGTCCAGCAGCGCAGCTTCCGTCTGATCAAAGTACCAGGCGCCGCCCTCGGGGGTAACGATGTAGTCCATCAGGGACACGGTCTCGCCGTTGACCTCGCCGGTATAGCCCACACCCAGGCTCTCTTCCGCAGCACCGGTCCAGGTGATCTCACCCAGCACAAACTGCGCGGGATATTGCTTGTCGTTGGCTTCGATCACCGCATCGCCCAGCAGCGCCGCAGTCTCGTCGGTGAGTTCCGCCCAGCCGGCAGCTCCGCCCATGGCCACGGGAATCAGCTTTTCGTCAATCTCCGCCAAGGTCACCGCGCCGTCCTCCAGGGTCAGGGTCACGCGGATCAGGCTGTCGGGATGTTCCCCCTCGTTGGCGTACACGCCATAAGCGGAACCGGTGGCCGTCTCCGCCAGCGCCGCGGCGCTCACAAGCACCAGCCCCAGGGCCAGCAACAATCCAAGCATTTTCTTCAACATGATGGGTGCCTCCTCACACAATTTAGTACATTTGTACTAAACGGAATCATAGCACGTCTCTCTGCATTTGTCAAGAAAAAAACAAAA
>DBFBGQ010000113.1:0-6138 GCA_048201975.1 Candidatus Egerieenecus sp.
TTTCGGTTGAGAAAGGCGGGCATGCACTGCCGCGAGGCTGGTTGCCTGCGCCTTGCGCAGTCAACCAGTCCGCCGTAGGCGGATTGCCTTTTCCGGTGGAAAAGGCAACCTTCCTGGCGGCAATGCCCGCCTTTCCCCCTGAACCCCTTCGGTGCACATCCCTTGAGGCGGGCGAAACCTCTCACAAGAAACAGATTCCTTGGAATCTATGGAGACGACCTACAAAATCATTTTTATTTGTGGCAGGGGGTTTCGCCTCTGCTGGCGTGACCAGGGGGCTATCTCAACGCACAGGCGGCGCGCGGCCCCGGGAGTATGTTTTGCTTGTGCATTTTCCCTTGACAGGATTCGGCCCCATACAGTATAATGCCGTTTAAGACGCGGCGCAGGCCGCGGCGGAACGAGAAGCGGAGGTTAGGGCATGAAGGGCGCGTTGTACTTTACGTTTACGAGCCGGAGCAGCTTTTTTAGCGGCTTCGGATTTTTCGCAAGCGTATTTCGCGCACAGAGCCCTGTAACCTGAGCCTTTGCGCCGCGTTCATGGATGCGGAAGCGGGATGTTTTCGGGGAGAGCTCTATGCGGGCTCTCCTTTTTTTCGACCGTTTCCAGCAGGGAAAGGAGTATGGCTACATTATGATTATCGTGCTGAAGAAGGGCGCCACGCAACAGGACATCGACGCGCTGACCGAGTTGGTCACCGCCGCCCATGGGGTGCAGGTGAACCCGGTGGTGGGAACGGACCTGACCATCCTGGGCCTGGTGGGGGATACCTCCCAGGTGGATCCGAACCGGATTGAGAGCTTCCCCTGCGTGGAGCGGATCATGCACGTGGCGGAGCCCTTCAAAAAGGCGAACCGGATGTTCCACCCGGAGGATACCGTGGTGGACGTGGCGGGGACGCCCGTGGGCGGCAAGCGCCTGGCGGTAATGGCCGGTCCCTGCTCGGTGGAAAGCCGGGAGCAGGTCACGGCCATCGCGCAGTCGGTGCAAAAGGCCGGGGCCAACCTCCTGCGCGGCGGCGCGTTCAAGCCCCGCACCTCTCCGTATGCGTTTCAGGGGCTGAAGTATGAGGGGCTGGAGCTCCTGTGCGCCGCCCGGGAGGCCACCGGCCTGCCCATCGTCAGCGAGATCATGTCCCCCTTCGACCTGGACGTGTTTGTGGAAAAGGTGGATTTGATCCAGGTGGGCGCGCGGAACATGCAGAACTTTGACCTGCTGCGGCAGCTGGGCCGCATCCGCAAGCCCATCCTGCTCAAGCGGGGGCTTTCCGCCACCATTGAAGAGTGGCTGATGAGCGCCGAGTACATCCTGGCGGAGGGCAACCCCAATGTGATCCTGTGCGAGCGGGGCATCCGCACCTTTGAGACCTACACCCGCAACACCGTCGATTTGGGGGCCATTCCCGCGGTGAAGAAGCTGAGCCACCTGCCCGTGATCGTGGACCCCAGCCATGGCACCGGCAAGAGCTGGATGGTGGAGCCCCTGGCCCGGGCCGCGGTGGCCGTGGGCGCGGACGGGGTGATGATCGAGGTCCACAACGATCCCCAGCACGCCCTGTGCGACGGCCAGCAGTCCATCACCCCCGACACCTTCGCCCAGGTGATGGCGGACATTCGCACCATTGCCGGAGCCGTGGGCCGGGAGGTTTGACCCGCCGCATCTTACCGAAAGGAGCGCCCATTATGCGCACGCTGACCGTTCACCTGGGGGAGCGCAGCTACCCCATTCATATGGCCCCTGGGATCCTGGACCAGGCCGGAGCGCTGCTCCGGGAGGCCCTGGGCCCCTGCCGCTGCGCCATTGTCACCGACGAGCACGTGGGACCGCTGTACCTGGCCCGGCTCCAGGCCAGCCTGGAGGCCGCGGGCCTTTCCTGCGCCGCCCTCACCCTCCCCGCCGGGGAGCCCACCAAATCCCTGGATGCCCTGGGCCAGGTCTATGATTTCCTGTGCCAGGCGGGGCTCACCCGCCGGGACGCGGTGGTGGCCCTGGGCGGCGGGGTCATGGGGGACCTGGCCGGGCTGGCGGCGGCCACCTTCCTGCGAGGCGTGGCCTTTGTGCAGGTTCCCACCTCGCTGCTGGCCCAGGTGGATTCCTCCGTGGGGGGCAAGGTGGCGGTGGATCTGCCCCAGGGCAAGAACCTGGTGGGGGCCTTCTACCAGCCCCGGCTGGTGGTCCTGGACCCGGAAACCCTGCGCACCCTCAGCGATCAGGTGTGGCGGGACGGCCTGGGCGAGGTGGTCAAGTACGGCTGCATCGGGGACGAGGCCCTCTTCGCCCTGCTGGAGGATTGCGCCCCCGGAGGCCGGGAGGCATTGATGGCCCGCATGGACGAGATTCTGCTTTGCTGCCTGCGGGCCAAATCCGCCGTGGTGGAGCAGGACGAGCACGACACCGGCCTGCGCATGATCCTGAACTTTGGCCACACCCTGGGCCACGCGGTGGAGGCGGTGCAGGGCTACGGCGGGCTGCGCCACGGGGAGGCGGTGGCCCTGGGCATGGCGGTGATCACCCGCATGAGCGAAGAACGCGGCCTGACCCAGGCGGGCGCCTCCGCCCGGCTGGACGCCCTGCTGGAGGCCCTGGGCCTGCCCACCCACATGGCGGGCCTGGATGTCCAAGCCCTGCTGGCCCCCATGCGCCTGGACAAAAAGAACCTGGGGCAGACACTGCGCATCATTCTGCTGCGGTCCATTGGGGCATGCTATGTGGAAAACGCCTCGGTGGACTGGTTCGCTTCCCTGGAACAATTCCTGTAAGGAGGCTCCCATGGACCGGACGTTTTTCCCCTGCGCGCTTTCAGGCGCGGCCGCCGTGCCTCCCTCCAAGTCCGAGGCGCACCGGCGGATGATCTGCGCCGCGCTCACCCCCGGCGAGACCGTGCTCACAGGCTTTCTGCCCTCCCGGGACATGACCGCCACCATGGATTGCCTGCGGGCCCTGGGGGCGGGCTTTTCCCTGGCGGGGGACGCGCTGCGCATCCGCGGCTGCGCCGCGCCCGCGGCCTTCGCCCCCAGCATGGACTGCGGGGAGAGCGGCTCCACCCTGCGCTTTCTGATTCCCCTGTCCCTTTCCCTGGGGGAGGGAGGCGCGTTCCTGATGCGGGGACGGCTGGGGGAGCGTCCCCTGGAACCCTATGACCCCATGCTGGATGCCTGCGGCGTGACCCGCCGCCGGGAAAGCTGCCCGGAGGGGGTGCGCCTGACCCTGCGGGGACATCTGCGCCCGGGGAACTACACCCTACCCGGGGACGTATCCAGCCAGTTCATCACCGGCATGCTCTACGCCCTGCCCCTGCTGCCGGGGGACTCCACCCTGACGGTGACCCCGCCGGTGGAGTCCGCCGGGTACATCCGCATGACGCTGCAATGCCTGGAGGACAGCGGCATCCGCCTGGAGGCAACCGGGCCCTATGCCTGGCGGATCCCAGGGAACCAGCGCTACCGGGCAGGGAACGGCGCCCTGCCCGGGGACTGGAGCCAGGGGGCCGTGCTGCTGTGCGCCGGAGCCCTGGGCCACGCCGTGAAGGTGACGGGGCTGGACCCCCGCTCCACCCAGGGGGACCGGGCCGTGCTGACGGCTTTGTCGGCCCTGGGCGCGGACTTCCGCTGGGAGGGCGGCGCCCTCCGCCCGGTGGGCGGACGCCTGCGGGGGGCCTGCTTCCGCGGCAGCGACATCCCGGACATTGTGCCCGCCCTGGCGCTGGTATGCACCCAGGCCGCCGGGGAAAGCCGCATCACCGGCTGCGGCCGCCTGCGCCTGAAGGAGAGCGACCGCTTCGCCGCCACGGTGGAGCTGCTCTCCGCCCTGGGGGCGGACATCCGCGGGGAGGGGGACGACCTGATCATCCGCGGCCCCACCCCCCTGCGGGGCGGCGTCCTCCACGCCCGGAACGACCACCGGCTGGTGATGCTCCTGGCCCTGGCCGCCACGGTGGCCGCCGGTCCCGTTACCGTCCGGGGCACGGAAGCCATTGACAAATCCTGGCCCACATTTTTCGCCACGTATGCCGCCTTGGGAGGTGTCGCGCAATGAGCAGCTGTTTCGGCCGTTACTTCCGCCTGTCCCTGTTCGGCCAGTCCCACGGCCCGGGGGTGGGCGTCACACTGGACGGCTTCCCCGCGGGGCTGGAGATCGACATGGAGGACGTGGCCCGGCAGATGGCACGGCGCGCTCCGGGGCAGAGCGCTCTGACCACCCCCCGCAAGGAAAGCGACCTGCCGGAGATCCTCAGCGGCGTATTCCGCGGCAGGACCACCGGACAGCCCCTCACCTGCTTGATCCGCAACGAGAACACACGTTCTCAAGACTACGGGGAGCAGGTGGATCTGCCCCGGCCCGGCCACGGGGACTATACCGGGCACGTGCGCTACTACGGCTTTGAGGATTTTCGCGGGGGCGGGCATTTCAGCGCCCGGCTCACCGCGCCGCTGGTGTTCGCCGGGGCCCTGTGCAGGCAATACCTGGCGGGGCAGGGCGTTTCGGCGGCCTGCCACATTCAGCAGCTGGAGCATGTGGTGGACAAGAGCTTTCTGGACCCCGCCGAACCGGGGGACACCCCCGTGGATGCTCTCTCCGCCCTGACCCTGCCCACCCTGCGCCCGGATCTGGCCCCGCAGATGGAGGCGGCCATCCTGGCCGCCCGCTCGGAGCAGGACAGCGTGGGGGGCGTGCTGGAATGCCGGCTGGACGGCCTGCCCCCGGGACTGGGCGCGCCGTTTTTCGACAGCGTGGAAAGCGTGCTCTCCCAGCTGATGTTCAGCATTCCGGCGGTGAAGGGCATCGCCTTCGGGGCGGGGTTCGGCTTTGCGTCCCTGCGGGGAAGCCAGGCCAACGATCCCTTCCGCATGGAGGAAGGCCGTGTGGTCACCCAGGGCAACAACTGCGGGGGCATCCTGGGGGGCATCACCACCGGCGGGAGCGTGATCTTCCGGGTGGCGGTGCGGGCCACGCCCTCCATCGCGCAGACCCAGCAGACGGTATCCCTCCAGCGGGGGGAGAACGCGGAGATTGCCGTCCGCGGCCGCCACGATCCCTGCGTGCTGCCCCGTGCGGTGCCCGTGGTGGAAGCCATGGCCCTCATCGGCGCCATGGAGCTATGGAAGGAGCGGTGCGCATGCGTCCGGTAATCGCGTATCCCGGCGTGCCGGGGAGCTTTTCGGAGAGCGCAGCCCGGGAGGCCTTTCCCCAGGGGGAGGCCAGGGGCTACGGCACATTCGCCCAGGCGGCGGAGGCGGCGCAAAGCGGCGCGGCGGACTACGCGCTGCTGCCGGTGGAGAATTCCTTTGCCGGGGCGGTGCTGCCCACCTACGGGCTGTTGGAGGGGCTGCGGCTGCACATTGTGGGCGAAACCCTGCGGCGGGTGCGGCATCAGCTGCTGGCCCTGCCCGGCGCCACCCTGGAGGGGCTGCGGACCATTTCCTCCCATCCCCAGGCCATCGCCCAGTGCGACGCCTTTCTGGCCACGGTGCCCTGGGCGCGGCCGGTCCCCTCGGCCAACACGGCCATCAGCGCCCAGGAGGTGGCCGCCTCCGGGGACCTGACCCGGGCCGCCATCGCCAGCGCCCGGGCGGCGGAGCGCTACGGCCTGGCCGTGCTGCGCGGGGACATCCAAACCAGCCAGACCAACACCACCCGCTTTTTGATCCTCTCCCGGGAGGAAACGCCCCTGGCCGACCCGGACAAGGCCACCGTGGTTTTTCGGGTCAACGACCAGGTGGGCGCCCTGGCCCGGGTGCTGACCTCCTTTGCGGAGAACGGGCTGAACATGTCCCGCATTGAGTCCCGCCCCCTGCCGGAGACTCCCTTTCAGTATTTCTTCTCCGCGGACTTTGTGGGCGCCATGGACGCGGCGCACCTGCGGCGGGCCATGGACAAGGCCCGCCCCCTCACCGGGGAGATTCGCCTGCTGGGGGTCTACCCCCGGGGCCAGGTGCAGAATCCCTGATGCGTTCCCCTGGCAAAGGCCGGTTTCCCGCTTTTTAGGAAACCGGCCTCAGCGTGTCGAAAAAGTGGGAAAACCCACTTTTTCGAGGAAGCAACTTCGGCCAACCAGAGGTCGTCCGAAGTTGTAAGGAATTGATTTTGCAAGCAAAATCAACCACCCGCGAAGCCGGCGGAGCCGGCTTACACGAATG
>DBFBGQ010000114.1:0-9289 GCA_048201975.1 Candidatus Egerieenecus sp.
TTTTTTCCAACCTTTTACCGCTCTTCCCGGAAGTAGTTCACGCCGCAGGAGCGGGGCTGCTGGTTTTCGCGGCGCATGCGGATGGAGGAGAGCACCAGGATCACGCAGGTCACCAGGAAGGGCAGCATGGAGAAGAAGGCGGAAGGAATGCTGATCACATTGGCGGGGATGTAGAGCTTGAGCACGCTCAACGCCCCGAAGACCAGGGAGCCCAGCAGCGCCCTGTAAGGGCTCCAGGCGGCGAAAATCACCAGCGCCACGGCGATCCAGCCCAGGCCGCCCACGCAGTTGTAGGTCCAGTTTCCTCCGCAGGTGACCAGGGCGATGTACGCCCCGCCCAGGCCGCAAATGCCGCCGCCCAGCAGAATGTGAACGTATTTATATGCGCTGACGTTGATTCCGGCGGCGTCCGCCGCAGCGGGATTCTCGCCCACGGCCCGAAGGTTCAGCCCGCGGGAGGTGTGGTTCAGGTACCAGCCCGCACCCAGCGCCAGGACGACGCCCAGGTAGGTGAACAGGCTGTGGTTGAACAGCAGCTTCCCCAGATAGGGCAGGGCGGTGAGCGCGCCCATGTCCATGGGGCGGAAAAAGGCTTTCATGGCGTCGGACACCATGGCTGCGCCGGAGCCGGAACCGTTGATCATGTTGGTGCCCAGCAGATTGGCTACGCCTGTGCCGAAAATGGTCAGCGTCAGGCCGGCCACGTTCTGGTTGGCCTTGAGGGTGACGGTCAGGAAGGCGTAGACCAACGCTCCCGCCAGCCCGCCCAGGAAGGCGAAAACCAGCGTCGCCACGGCGCTGTCCAGGTAATAGGCGCCCATGAAGCCGAACACGGCGCCCATATACATCATGCCCTCCACGCCCAGGTTGATGTGACCGGCTTTTTCGGTGAGAATCTCCCCCAGGGTGCCAAATAGCAACGGTACGCCCGCCAGAATGGCTGCGTAGAGGAAATTGCTGATCCAGTCCAATGCGGCGATCATGCCTGAACGCCTCCCTTCTCCGCCCGGCCGCGGAACATCAGCCGGTAGTTGATAAAGAATTCAGCGCCCAGGACGAAAAACAGGATGATGCCCTGGAGCACGTCCGCCATGGAGGGGGAAATTTTGAACGCCGATTCAATGGCGCCGCTGCCCTTCTCCATTACGCCGAAAAGCGCGCTGGTCAGCAGGATGCCCAGCGGGGAGAGTCGCGCCAGCCAGGCTACGATAATGGCTGTGAAGCCCACGCCTCCGGCTACCGAATCGGTAAGCTGCATGTCGGCGCCGCTGGCCTGCATCACGCCCGCCAGGCCACAGATGGCCGCAGAGAGAAACATGGTTCGCAGAACGATTTTCTTCACAGGCATGCCGGCATAGCGGGCGGTGTTTTCATTTTCGCCCACCACCGTGAGCTCGTAGCCGTGCTTGGTGTAGCGCAGATAGACAAACACCAGCGCCACCAGCGCCAGCGCCACCACCCAGCCCATGTGGATGCCCAGCACCTTGGGCAGGCGGGCAGCTTTTTCAAACCGGGGCATAATGGGAAAGCCCATGGCGGTGGGGTCCTTCCAGGGACCTTCCCGCAGGAACTGGATGAAGTACTGGGCAACGTAGTTCATCATCAGGGTGAAAAGGGTTTCGTTGGTGCCAAAGCGGGTTTTGAACCAGGCGGGGATGGCTCCCCACAGCCCGCCCATGACCGCGCCGGAGATCAGCATGACAGGGATGAGCACCTGACTGGGCCAACTGGCGCCGAAGGTGTAGGCGAAAAAGCTCCCCGCAATGGCGCCCACGCAGATCTGTCCCTCCGCGCCGATGTTCCAAAAGCGCATTTTGAAGGCCAGGGTCACGCCCAGGGCGGAGACGCACAGGGGAATGGCGATCTTCACCGTCTCCCGCAGGGAAATGGTGCTGCCCAGCGCGCCGGTAATCATGGTCTGGTAGATGACCAAGGGGTTCTGGTTGAGAAACAGCAGGAATATGCCGCCGGTGAGCAGCGCCAGCAGCACGGCGCTGAGGCGGATCAGCACCAGCTTTCCGGGAGCGATGGCCGCGCGCTGCACCACATGCACCAGGGGCGTGGTCGTTTTTTCAGACATAGTCGTCCTCCATTTCCTCCGGGCTTAGCGCGCCGGTCATCTTCATGCCGAGCAGCTCCTTGGTGGCAAACTTGGCCGGAATGGTGGCCGTCGCTTTGCCGCCGCACAGCACCAGGATGCGGTCGCACAGCTCCAGCAGCACGTCCAGATCCTCGCCGATGTAGAGGATGCCCACGCCTTTGCGCTTTTGCTCCTGAAGCAGATCGTAGATGGTATAGCTGCTGCCGATATCCAGGCCGCGCACCGGATACGCGGTGATGAGCACCTTGGGGTTCAGGTCGATCTCCCGGCCCAGGAGCACCTTCTGCACATTGCCGCCGGAGAGCTTTTTCACGGCGATGTTCACGCTGGGCGCGCTGATTTGAAGACGGCGGATCAGCTTTTCAGCCAGGGCCCTGGCGGGCTTGCGGCGGAGGAACAGCCCCCGCTGGTCGCCGTAGGTTTTCAGAAGCATGTTGTCGGTGATGCTCATACCGCCCACCAGGCCCATTCCCAGCCGGTCCTCCGGGATGAAGGACATGCTGATCCCCTTGCGTATGATCTCCCGGGGGGTCAGGCCGTCCACGCGCTTTCCTTCCATGAGGATGCTGCCGGCCTCCACCTTCTGCAGCCCGGCGATGGCCTCGCAAAGCTCCTTCTGCCCGCTGCCGGCCACGCCGCACACGCCCAGGATCTCGCTTTCACGCAGCTGAAAGGACACATGGTCCAGCCGCCGCACACCATCCTCGCCCGTGACGCACAGGTCGTGCACGTCCAGCAGCGCCTCGCCGGGGTCCAGCTCCTCCCGCTCGATCCGAAGGCTGACGGGCCGGCCCACCATGAGCTCCGTCAGCTGCTGTATGGTGGTCTGCGCCGTGGTGACCGTACCTACGCTTTCGCCCTTGCGCAGGATGGTTACCCGGTCGGAAACGTCCAGCACCTCGGCCAGCTTATGGGTGATGATGACTACCGCATGGCCTTCCTGGCGCATCTTCCGCAGGATGGCGAAGAGCTTTTCCGTCTCCTGCGGGGTGAGCACCGCGGTAGGCTCGTCCAGGATGAGGATGTCCGCGCCCCTAGCCAGCACCTTGACGATTTCCACCGTCTGCTTTTCTCCCACGGACATGTTGTATATTTTCTTGTTCAGGTCCACGTCCAGGCCAAAGCGGGCGCACAGGGACTGGGGATCCTCCGAGAGCTTGCCCTTGATGCCAAGCAGAATGTTTTCCCGGGCGGTGAGCACGTCTACCAGCTTGAAATGCTGATGGATCATGCCGACGCCCAGGCTGATGGCGTCCTTGGGGCTGCGGATGGATACGGCCCGGCCGTTGACCTGGATGCGGCCGCTATCCGGCCGATAGATGCCGGAGAGCATGTTTACCAGGGTGGTTTTGCCGCTGCCGTTTTCGCCCAGCAGGGCCAAAATTTCGCCCCGGCGCACGGTCAGGCATACGTTGTGGTTTGCCCGCACGCTACCGAAGGACTTGCACAGATTTTCCAGGCGAATGGCTTCGGCCGGGGTTGGCGGGGTGTTTTGCACAGAAGCACCTTCTTCGTCATATGTATTGGAAGCGCATGCGGCGCAGGCGCCGGGGAAGCGGGCCGGCCGCGCATAAAAAGGGACGCCCCGGGGAAAGCAACGGCTGGGATGTTCCTTTGCCGCGCCGGCCCGGAAGAAACCAGTAACGTCTATCATTATATCGGAACGAAGGCGTATTTTCAAGGGAAATGGCGAACGATTGCGTCAAAAGTGGGGAACTTCTTCGGGAAATCCTCTGCTTTTTTCGAAAAAGTGGCGGCAAGAAGGATTTTTTGCGGCGCTGTCGAACAAAATTGGTGAAAACTCCTGATTTTTTTCGGACGAGGTGGTTTACATGCGGGATATGGTGGTGCTGGTGGAGCTGAACGGCGCATGCTGCCGCTCCATGGCGCGGAAGCTGCGCGCGGAGCATATTTATTGCAAAATTCTCCCGGCAACCGCAACCGCAGAAGACATCCTGGCTCAGGAGCCCCTGGGCGTATTGCTGGCGGGCGGCGACACGGGGGAGCCGGCCGTATTCCCGGAAGGGTGCGGCTGGACCAAAACGGGGCTGCCGCTGCTGGCCATGGGGGACGCGGCGCTGGGACTGTGCCTGGCCCTGGGCGGACAGCTGACGCCTCGGGAAGATACGCCCCAGGTGGCGCAGATTACCCTGAGCGACCGGCAGGCGGAGCTCTTTGACCAGGTGGAAACGGAAGAGCGGTATTTGACGCATCCCCGGCGCATGATCCTGGGCGAAGGCGTGGAAAGCATTGTGGATTCGCCGGAGGGGACGCTGGGACTTTACCAGCGGGAGCGCAAGGCTTACGGCCTTGCCTTCCAGGTGGAGCAGAACGACCCTGACGGCGTGCAGCTGCTGGTCAACTTCTGCCGGGGTCTGTGCGGTTGCACGCCCTGGTGGAGCAACCAGGCCTTTGCGGAGCGCGCGGTGGAGGAGATCCGCCGCTGCGTGGGCGAAGGGGAGGCGGTCTGCGCGCTGTCCGGCGGTGTGGACAGCGGCGTTTGCGCGCTGCTGGGCCATATGGCCATTGGTTCACGGTTGCATTGCATCTTTGTGGACACGGGCTTGCTGCGCAAGGGTGAGGGCGACCGGGTCATGAGCTTTTACAAGGACACCATGGGCCTGAACCTGATCCGGGTGGATGCCGGCCAGCGGTTTCTCAGCGCGCTCAAGGGTGTGTGCCGGGCCGAGGAAAAGGAAGACATCATTTTCCGCCTGCTGAACGAAGAGCTGGAAAAGGTCGTTCGCCAGCTGGGCGACGTGCGGATTCTGCTGCAAGGCACCAACTACAGCGATACGTTGGCCGCGGGCAATCTGTTTCCGCTCAATGCGCCGGAGCACCGCATGCGGGTCATCGAGCCTGTACGGGAGCTGTTTAAGGATGAGATTCGCCGGGTGGGCGAGGAACTGGGCCTGCCGCCCATGATCATCCAGCGGCAGCCTTTCCCGGGCAGCGGCCTTGCGCTGCGCATACTCAGCGACATTACCGAGGAAAAGCTGGCCATTTTGCGGGAAGCGGACGCTATTTTCCGCTGCGAAATCGAAGAGACGGGGCAGAGCAAGCGGCTGTGGCAGTATTTTGCTACCCTGGCGGAAAATCCCGCCGAGGATGGACGAAATATGGTGGTCACCCTTCGGGCGGTGCAGGTGTGCGACGGCAGCTCCGCCATGGCAGCCCGCTTGCCGTACGACCTGCTGGAAAAGGTGGTGCAGTTGATTCGGGAGCGCGTGCCCCAGGTGCGCCGGGTGATCTATGACCTGACCCCTTCCAGCAATTACAAGGGCGTGGAATGGCGGTAAACGAAGCAAACAATGCATCTGAGGGCGCAGGCGAACAATCGCCTGCGCCCTTTGCATCCACGAAAAAAAAGGAGCCGTGTGGCTCCTGGGCAAGGGCGTTATTTTCTCCGGTGCAGCAGCCGCTTCAGCTTGCCATGCAGGGTGGCACTCTCCTTCATGGCCAGGGCCGCATCCAGGGCGCCCTGGCGGTAAACGTTATTTTCCGGGTCCCGGCGAACCGCTTCCCGGAAGCTGGCGTGCGCGGATTCATATTGCTGCAGGGTCATCAAAATATAGCCCTGCAGGTAATACCATTCGTCATCCCGGACCTCTGCCCGCAGCAGTTGACGCAGGGCGCTCTCCGGGTTGTTCTGGCGGAGCATTTTCTGCGCCAGGTGCTTGGCGTCCTGGGGGGGCAGGGTGTGGGTATAGGTATTGACGCGCTTGGGGGAAGCCAGGCGGAGCGCCTCTTCATACGCAAGGTTCAGGGCCAGCAGCTTCTCCTGGGCCGCTCGTTGCTCCTCCGCGTCCAGGAACTGGTCCGGGTGGCATTTCTTGACCAGCGCGCGGTAGGCGGCGCGAACTTCCTCCGCATCGGCGACGTCGTGAAGGCCGAGCACTTCAAAGGGATTGCTCGTAGAACCACCTCCTCCTCTGCGGCAGGTCGCCCGTTAGATGGTTTCCCGCTTGATATCCGCGCCCAGCGCGCGCAGCTTTTGCTCGATGTGCTCATAGCCCCGATCGATGTATTCGGGCTCGTAGATCTCCGTGACGCCCTTGGCCATCAGCCCGGCTACCACCAGCGCAGCGCCGGCGCGCAGGTCCGTGGTGGTTACGGGCGCGCCATAGAGTTGGGGAACGCCCTCGATGATGGCCATGCGCTCCACAACCCGCACCCGCGCGCCCATGCGGCGAATCTCATCCAGGTGCTTGAAGCGTTGCTCAAAGATGGTTTCCGTCACAATGCTGGTGCCGTGGGCGGTGGTCAGCAGCGCGCTCATGGGCTGCTGCAGGTCTGTGGGAAAGCCGGGATATACCTGCGTCTTGACGTTCACGGCCCGGTGGCCGCCCAGGGTGCGCACGCGAATGGCATCGTCGCTGTCGGAAACCTTCACGCCCATCTCCAATAGCTTGGCCGTGAGCGCCTCCATGTGCTGGGGAATGCAGCCGCGGATGATTACGTCGCCGCGGGTGGCGGCGGCTGCGATCATCAGCGTGCCGGTCTCGATCTGGTCGGGGATGACGGCGTAGGTGCAGCCGTGCAAATGCTGTTGCCCGCGGATGCGGATCACATCGGTACCGGCGCCCTTGACCTTGGCGCCCATGCTGTTCAGGAAATTGGCCAGGTCGACGATATGCGGCTCCTTGGCCGCATTGTAGATGATGGTGGTGCCCTTGGCTTTGGCGGCGGCAAGCATGACGTTGATGGTGCCGCCTACGGTGACCATGTCGAAAAACACGTCACCGCCAACGAGCTGCTGGCACTGGGCGTTGATCATGCCGCCCCGCTCCTCAGCCTCCGCGCCCAGGCTGATGAAGCCCTTTAGGTGCTGGTCAATGGGCCGGGAGCCGATCTCACAGCCGCCGGGGGAGGCTACGCGTGCCTTGCCGCACCGCCCCAGAAGCGCGCCGATGAGGTAGTAACTGGCCCGCAGCCGCTGGGAATCCCGGTAGGAAACCTGCCAGCCCTCCGCCGGGCGGGGGTCCACGGTGAGAAACTCACCCGGAACATAGGTTACTTTTGCTCCCAGCGAGCGGAGAATGTCCACCAATGCATGCACGTCCTCGATGTCGGGGAGGTTCTCGATGGTGCAGGGGTCGCTGCTGAGCAGCATGGCGGGGATGACGGCCACCGCCGTATTCTTCCCGCCGCTGACCCGGACCTCTCCTTCCAGGGCATTGCCACCGGTAATCAGCATTCGTTCTTTCATGGGCATGATCTCCGGCAGAGCGCCGGAACCACCTCCTGCGTGTTAATGGCGCAGGCAACCGCGGAAGCGATTGCAATAGATATATTATACACACAGTACAGGGAAAAAACAAGATGGAAGCAAAGCCAAAGCGCCCTGCATGGAAGCAAAGCCAAAGCGCCCTGCGCGGCGTTCCGGCGCGCAAGGGACAGGAAATCCGGCGGGGAAGGAGACCGGCAGAGGTTTTACGCCTGTAACAATGCTGGCAAAAACGCAAAGAAAAGTTTGCGCGCCGGGATGACAGCACGGGGGAGAACATGCTATAATACCTCGGTGAGGGATTCCCCACGAAGGAAACGTCATCCCGCCCGCGGGATGCAGCATAGGGAGGTCAACCTAGACGATGAACGTTTTTCAAGCTGCGGTGCTGGGCCTGGTGCAGGGTCTGGCGGAGTTTTTGCCAATTTCCTCCAGCGGCCATCTGATACTGGCGCGGATGCTCATGGGCATTTCCGACACGAAAGCGGCCACGGGGAGCTACATGATCCTGGACGTGCTGCTTCATGCGGGCACGCTGCTGGCGGTGGTGATCGTTTTCTGGAAGGACTGGTGGGGCATTCTGAAAAATCCCTTCAAGTCCCGCCTGCTGTTGCTGCTGTTCATCGCTTCCCTGCCTGCGCTGGTGGTGGTGCTGCTCTTCAACGACTTGGTGGAGCAGTTCTTCACGGGCTGGTTCCTGGGGGTGAGCTTCCTGCTGACGGCGGTGTTCCTGCTGGCGGCGGAGTGGGTCAGCAGCAAGGACGTCAAGCGGCAGACGAAGCCGGGCTTCAAGCACGCCATCGTGATGGGCGTCATGCAGGCGGTGGCGCTGTTGCCGGGGGTAAGCCGCAGCGGCTCCACCTTGACCGGTGGCCTGTGGTCTCACCTGGACCGGAAGGCCGCGGCGAAGTTTGCCTTCATGATGAGCGCGCCCGCCATACTGGGCAGCCTGGTGTTTGAGGGCAAGGACGCCATCGAGATGGGCTATTTGGCGGACCTGGCGCTGATCCCCACGCTGGTGGGGGTTGTGGTGGCGGCGGTGAGCGGGTACCTGGCCATCCGCTTCATGCTCCGGCTGATTCAGAGGATCTCCCTGAACTGGTTTGCGCTGTATGTGGCGCTGGTGGGCGTGACGGTGCTGGTGCTGCAGCTGGCAGGGGTGGAAGGCGTTCCGGCCTTTGAACTGCCGGCGCTGGGCGCGGCGTTGCAGGCGCTGCATTTGGGTTGAGCATAAGCGAACGCGCGGGCGGAGGCTTCCGGAAAGGAACGCTCTCCGCCCGCTTTTTTTGCGAGAAAGGGCTTCCGGCGCGGTTCCGCTGTATAAACCCTTCCCAGTATCCATAAACTGAACCATGGAAACTGCGGAAAGGATGGAAGGAACATGCGAAAACAAACGGTGCTGTTGGTGATGGCCCTGTGCATCATGGGGATTGTGACCTGCGTGATGTGGGGGGAACGGGATGCGGAGCGCTCCCTGCGCAGCTCAGCGGAAAGCCGGCTGGCGCAGACCCGGGAGCAGCTGATCCAAGCGGAGGCCGCCAAGGAGGATGCCCAGGACATGCTGCTGGCTGAAAAATCCGACTGGGAAACGGCGCTGACGGAGGTTACCGCGGAGCGGGACGAGCTTACCGTGGCCAACGCGGACCTGCAGGCCCAGGCACAGCAGTCGGCGGAAGCCCTGACGCAGGCGCAGGCGGCGCAGGAGACGCTTCAGGCCAGCTTGACGGAGGCGCAAACCGCGTCAGAGGCGGCGCAGGCGGCCCTGGCGGAAAAGACGGAGGCGCTGGAAAGCATGCGGCAGGAGCTTGACGCAGCGCAGGCAAGCGCCGTCTCCGCCGAGGATCTGTCCGCCAAGCTCACGGAAGCCCAGGCGGAGCGGGACGCGCTGGCCGCCGCGCTGGAAACATCCGACGCGCAGCGGGAAGAGGCACAGGCAGAAAAAGAGCGCCTGACCGCTCTGC
>DBFBGQ010000115.1:0-8489 GCA_048201975.1 Candidatus Egerieenecus sp.
CATTGTTTCGGCCCGGACACGCTTCCTGAAAATGGGGAGCGCGTCCGGGCCTTCATGTGCCTCAAAACATCTATGAACAGTACATTTTCAGACGAGCAGCGTCAATAGCCGCCTTCCATCTCCTTGAGGTTCTCAATCTCCCGCAGCGTTCCCTCCGCATAGCGCTTCTCCGCCTCAGCCATAATCGCCGCGGTGGCGCTGACGCCGCAGCGGGTCGCCCCCGCCGCCCGGGCGGAGAGCACCGTGTCCAGGTCCCGGATGCCGCCGGAGCCCTTCACCTGCACCCGCGGGGACACGCTGCGGCGCATGAGCCGCAGGTCTTCGATGGTGCAGCCCTTGCTGCCGTACCCTGTGCTGGTTTTCACAAAGTCCGCCCCGGCCTCCTCGCTCAGGCGGCAGGCCAGCACCTTTTGCTCGTCGGTAAGGTAGCAGGTTTCCAGAATCACCTTCACCAGCGCCCCGGCGTCATGGGCCACCTGAACAACCTGCGCAATTTCCTGGCGCACATAGTCCTCGTCCCCCGCCAGCAGCTTGCCGATGTTGATGACCATATCCAGCTCGTCGCAGCCGTCCTCCAGGGCCTGCCTGGCTTCAGCGACCTTCACGGCGGTGCGGTGTGCCCCATGCGGGAAGCCGATCACCGTGCAAACCTTCACGCCGCTGCCCTGGAGCATGGAGGCCACCAGGGGCATATCGCAGGGGCGGGCGCATACGCTGGCGGTATGGTAGCGCAGCGCCAGTTCGCAGCCCTTTCGCACGTCCTCGTCGGTCAGGTAAGGCTGCAATGTGCTATGGTCCAACATGTTGGCGATATCCTGAGGTGTCAGCCGCATATACAACGTCCCTCCTATGCTATGATTCGTTCAGCCCACGCCTTGTTCGCTATTTCTAACATTCGTGCTTGCCCCACGCAATGCCTTCACAGCGCGGAAATTTCTTTCTCCCAGAAGGCCTGGAGCAGCCCGGGGATATCCCCCCGGCGCAGCTCCCAGTGCTCCGGCATCAGCGCCCGGTAGGCCCCCTCCAGATACCGGTCGTCCAGCAGCAGCGCCACGCCCCGGTCCGTCTCCGTGCGAATCACCCGCCCCACAGCCTGCGCCACCTTTTGCATGCCGGGGATGCGGTAGGCATAGGCAAAGCCCTGGCCCAGCTTTTCCTCATAATAGTCCCGCAGCGTCTCCTGAAAAAGGTTTACCTGGGGAAGTCCCACGCCCACCACCATCACCCCGTCCAGGGCCGCGCCGGGCAGGTCGATGCCTTCGGCAAACACGCCGCCCAGCACGCACAGGGATAGCGCCGGCGCTTCGCCCCTCCGGTAGGGCGTAAGAAACGCTTCCCGCGCCGGCTCATCCATGGCCGCGGTCTGCCGCTGCCGGGGCAAATCCCCCAGCAGCGCATCCACCTGGCGCAGATACGCGAAGCTGGGAAAATACACCATGTATTTTCCCGGATGGCTCTCCGCCAGCTGCCGGATCCGCTGGGCAATCCGCTCCGCCGTGGCCGCGCGATGGGCGTAGCGGGTGTTGACACTCTCCTGCACCACCAGCAGGTTTTCCCGCGGAAAGGGCGAGGGCATGGCAAAGCATGCATCCTCCTGGTCGCCGCCCAGCAAAATCTTCATATCCTGCAGGGGGGAGAATGTGGCGGAAAAGTAAACCGTACCGTGGAGGCGGCCGGTAACCTCCGCCAGGTGAGAGGCCACATCCAGCGCCAGGGCGGTCAGGCGGATCTCCCGGCGCCCCTGCGTCAAATAGGCGTATGCCGCCTGATCCCGGCGCAGAGCGCGGGTGAACCCCAGCAGCTCCCGAAAGATATCCCCCATGCCCTGGGCATGCTCCCCCCAGGCAAGGCCCTCCATGGAGGCGGCTTGCAGCGCGTCCAGGGCATCCTCCGCCGCAGGGGCGAGCTTTTCCGGGAGCGCCGCCAGCCTGCCCTCGCCCTCCGGCGCTTCCCAAGCCGCCTCCTCCAGGCGCTTCAATAGCTCCGTAAGCGCCTTGTACAGGGGATGCCTGCGCCCCGCGGCCTTGCCCACGCCCTGGCGAAAGCGCCGCAGCGCGGCGCCATCCAGACGCCCCGAGAGCATCTCCCGGGCGCGCCCCAGCAGGTTATGGGCCTCGTCCACCAAGAGAGTCACATCCCCCCGGCGGTCAAAAATGCGCTGGATATGCACCCCGGGGTCAAAGGCGTAATTGTAGTCGCAAATCACCACATCCGCCAGCTCCGCCAGCGACAGGGCAAATTCAAAGGGGCAGAGCATGTGCCTGTCGGCCATGGCCCGCACGGCATCCCCCGTCCAGTCCTGGGTTTGCAGCATTTCCAGCAGCGCTTCCTGATCCCGCAGAAAGTGCCCCCTGGCCCGCGGACACCAGTCCGGGTGGCACACCGTGGGATGGGAGCATTGGCGCTCCTTGGCGTTCAGCGTGAGCACCCATAGCCGCATGCCCTGGGCGCGCATGCGCTCCACGGCCTCCAGCGCGCCCTGGCGCTGGGTGGTGCGGGCCGTGAGATAATAAACCTGCCCGGTAAGCCCCTCCCCCAGCGCCTTCAGCGCCGGAAACAGCGCCGCGGTGGATTTGCCCGTACCCGTGGGCATGCTGGCGAACAGCCGCCTGCGCCGCTTGATGGCCGTATAAACCTGCACCGCCATCTCCCGCTGCCCCGCCCGGTAGGCGTCGTAGGGGAAGCGCAGGCGGGCCAGGGAAGCGTCCCGCTCCCGCGCATGCGCCCGGCGCACCCGCTCCCGCACCAGGTACGCCTGCACCAGCGCCTGAAACACCTCCTGGCACCGCTCCGCCGTCCACTCCTGGGCAAAGCTGGCGCGCGCCTTGCCCCGGCGGTCCACGTAAACCACCCGCAGCTCCACCCCAAGGCGCCGCTCCTCCTGGCAGACGATGGCTCCGTAGCAGACGCACTGGGCCCAGTGGGCCGTCAGGGGTTCCTCCGGCGGCTCCCGGCCCTGCCACAGCTTGATTTCCTCCACGCAGGGCGGATCCTCCCGCCAGGCATCCATGCGCCCGCCAATCGCCAGGGTCCACGGCTCCTGGTCCTCCACGGCGATCCGTGTGAGCACAGGCTTTTCCGCAACCCATTCCTCCCCCAGCAGCCGCTGACGGGCCTTGTGTCCCAGCATGCCCTCCTGCATATCCCGCGGCGAACCGCCGGGCCGGATGTCCGCGCCGTGATGGGTGAACTCCACCAGCTCCCGCACGGAAATTCTGCTCTCTTCCACGCTGTTCTCCCCCATGCCCCGCTTTCGAGCGCTTACGACCTCTCCAGCGCCTGGAGTATCTGCGCCGCCAGCGCGGCGCGCCGCTCCGGCCAACGGGCGCCATAGTGCCGCGCCAGCGCCTCCGTGGGCAAGGAGAGCATCAGGTTCAGGGTGGGCTCCGTCAGGCTGTCCGTCAGGGAGAGCATCCAGTCCTTTTCTCCGATCTGCTGGAGCAGCGCCGTGGGCGGCAGGATTGGCAAGGGCTCATCTTCGGCATAGTCCTCGCTGAGGGCCTGCGTCACCAGCGTGTAGACCGCCTGGGCCGCCCCCTGCCACCTTTTGCGCAGCTCGCCCTCCGTCACCTGCCCCTCCACCGTCAGGGAAAGATCCAGCAGGGCGCTGTCTCCCTCCAGCATGCGCAGGCGCAGGCATTGCCGTCCCCCCTTCATGGGAATGGCGTCCGCCTGGTTTTGCTGCTCGGCGCGGAACTGCGCCTTCCACCGGGCGGCCCCGGCCTCCAGCGCGCGGCGGCGGCTATCGGGAATGCGGCCGTCAAAGCTCTCCAGCGTATATCGCCCCTGCTCCGTCAGCTCATACAGGCTGCCCAGCGCATGGTGGCACACCCGCACCTGTCCCATTTCTTCCAGCTCGCACAGGTTCAGCTGCAGCACAAAATAATTCATCACATCCTCCTCCACCATAAAGCGAAGGAGCTGCAGCTGCGTCACGCCGCCCAGGCAGCGAAGCGCCAGCAAAATCAACAGTTTCTGCTCGCTCTCGGGAACGTTTTTCCGGGTCATGCGCCGTTCTTCCCCCTTTCCACGGGTTCAGTAAAGCCCCTCAAACATTGCTGTCTGAGGGGCTCGCTACCCAATGCACAGGGCGGACCGGCAAGCGGAAACGCCATGCCGGCCGCAACCCCAGCCGCACACTCGGGCTATGTTGAATTCCTTAGGCCATGAAGGGCTTGATGTCGTTCATCAGGTCTTCGCAGTCATCGGAGTACACTTCCAAAGTGATCGGCTTGCTCAGGTCCAGGCTGAAGATACCCAGGATAGACTTGGCGTCCACCACGTGACGGCCGGCGCGCAGGTCCATGTCGTAAGGGTAACGGTTGACCATGTTTACGAAGGTCTTGACATTCTCAGCCAGACTCAGCTTGATGTTGATGGATTTCATGCTTCAAAAGCACCCCCTTTTATTTGGTACGTGTTCAGTATACGCTACTCTGCTGGAAAAATCAAGGGAAATCCGCCTGGAAATCCAAAAAAACTTTCTGTAAATAATAGCTTTTCTCATCAATTATCACAAAGCGCAAGATTTCTTTGTACCCGGCGCACATCCCGCAAAGCCTTGCGGCAGGCCGCTTTCCCAGCTTTCCATGCTTCCCGGCGCTTTTGCGCCATGCAAAGCGCGCATCTTTCGCATGCAAAAGGGCTCGGGACCGCGCCGCATGCGCGGCGGTCCCGAGCCCCTTGTGAAACAGGCGCGGCAGGAAAACGACCGGCGAATTCCGCTCGCCGCCCGGCGTTACTCGGTCGCCTCCGCCGCTTCCACCGCCAGATCCCGCACCAGGATGTTCATCAGCTTCACCGCGTTGGCGTCGTTGCCGCCGGTTACCAGAATGCACCAGTACATATCCTCCAGGCTGCCCAGGCCAAACTGCTCCATGCCGGTAAAGTCCTTGGCGGGGATGCCATACAGATGCTTTTCCCCCAGCTCGGTGTTGTTGCGCCAGCCTCCGCTCAGGTCCAGGTCCTTGGTGTCCAGCGCGCCCTCGTTGATGTAGGGCTCCAGGTCGATCAGCGCGCCCTGGCTGGCATAGTTGACGAAGTCCTCCTTGCCCAGCAGGTAGATATCGCCCTCGCCCGCCATGACGTAGGTGGCCAGCTGCATGGCCCCGTAATAATCGTCCCCGGTGGCGGACAGGAAGATGCTCTGCATCTGCTCCATATCCTGCATTTCCGTCAGACGGATATTTTCCAGGTAGGCGTCCAGCGCCTCCTGATCCCCATAGCTGGAGCAGATGTACACATCCACGATCTTCTCCGCCGGGGGACGATAGGCCGTGGTGGTATAAATCAGGTTCCAGCCAAACACGCAGGCCAACGCCAGCACCAGATATTTCCAGGTGTTATAAGCCAGGTGATGCTTGATCCGCTCCCTGGTCAAGGGTGTTTTCATGTTTTCGCTTCCTTTCCGACGAAATATGCGCCGAATGCGCGGTTTCTTCCCGCCATCCGGTGCATTCGTTACTTCTGTATCGCGCGCCCTCGCGCAACCACCGCGCCCAGAGCAAAAGACGCCTCTCCTTCCTTTTTGCAGCCTTCCGCCGCCTGCGCAAATGATTGGATTTATTATAACACGGAAAAAGCCAAAAGCAACCGCCAGCGCCCGCAACCCCTGGGAAAACCCGCGTTTTACCAAATGGGCTCCATCACCGCGCGGAAGTAGCGGTCCAGCTCCTCCGGCGTTTGGCGCATGCGTCCCTTGATCCACCACAGCACCATTTCCACAAAGCTCCCGGAGACATGGTTCACCAGGAACTCCTGGGGCAGATCCGGCCGCTTGCACCGCTCCGCCCACTGGGAACGGATCAGCCCGCTGAGGCTATCCTTAAAATAGCGCAGAAAGATCTCGCTGCTCTCGCAGGACAAAAGCCCCAGAATGTTCCGGTCGTTCTCCTGCAGGTGCTGAAGCAAATGGCAGAACATCGACTCCGGCGCGTCCGCACGGGAATACAGCCCATGGGTATGCGTCCGATCCGCCGCCGTGGAAACGATGTGCCCAAACAGCTCCTCGCACAGCGCCTTGAGCAGGTCGTCCTTGGTCTCAAAGTGCGCGTAAAAGGTGGTCCGGCCCACGTTGGCCGCGTCGATAATTTCCTGCACGGTAATTCTGCTGTAGCTTTTTTCCTCCAGGAGCGCGCCGAATGCGTCAAAAATGGCGGCCCTGGTCTTCTGCTGCCGTCTGTCCATCGCCGTTACCCTTCCGAACAATTCTGCCAAAATGTTCCGTACAAAACAACCGGACGAAATCGTCCATTGCCAGGGAGCGCGTTCTCTCCTACAATACAAAAGAACAACATGTTTGCTAACAAATGCATTGTACGGGAAACGCCGCGGGCTGTCAAGGCCTGCGCCGCGCCTCCCGGGCCAATGGAGGAGGGCGTTCCATGCTGAAAAAAATCAATGACTTTCTGGCCGGGTGGCCCATGACCCTGGTGGGCGGCATTTTTCTGTTCGCCAGCCTGGCCAGCCCCTGGCTGGGGCTGACCCTGCCGGTGGATCCCGCCTGGGCGACGGTGATCATCAGCGGCATTCCCCTGCTGTATCTGGCGCTGTGGCGGGTGGCGCACAACCCCGGCATCAGCAAGATCTCCTCGGCGCTGCTGATCTCCATCGCCATGTTTGCGGCCATCGCCATCGGCGACCTGTTCGCGGCCGGGGAAGTGGCGTTCATCATGGCCATCGGCGCGCTGCTGGAGGACGCCACCACCAACCGGGCCAAAAAGGGCCTGCGAAAGCTCATCAGCTTGGCGCCCACCCAGGGCCGCCGGCTCACCGGCGGGCGGGAGGAGATGATCCCCGCCGCGCAGATCCGCCGGGGCGATCTGCTGCGCATTCTGCCCGGGGAAACCATTCCCGTGGACGGCGTGATCCAGCAGGGGGAGACCTCCGTGGATCAGTCCGTCATGACCGGCGAATCGCTGCCGGTGGACAAGGGCGTGGGCGACGAGGTCTTCTGCGGCACCATCAACCGTTTCGGCGCCATCGACATCGCCGCCACCAAGGTGGGGGCGGACAGCTCCCTGCAAAAGCTGATCCGCATGGTGCAGGAGGCGGAGCAGAAGCAAGCGCCCATGCAGCGCATTGCGGACAAGTGCGCCAGCTGGCTGGTACCCCTGGCCCTGATGATCGCCGTGATCGCCTATGCGTGCACGGGAAACATCGTCACCGCGGTGACCATTCTGGTGGTGTTCTGCCCCTGTGCCCTGGTGCTGGCCACGCCCACGGCGATTATGGCGGCCATCGGCCAGGCAACCAAGCATGGCGTGATCATCAAATCCGGCGAGGCGCTGGAAAAGATGGGCAAGGTCAGCGCCATCGCCTTTGACAAAACGGGAACGCTCACCTATGGTCGGTTGGACGTGAGCGACGTGGTCCCCCTTGCGCAGGGATTGCGGGCAGAGGAACTTCTCGCGCTGGCCGCCTCCGCTGAAGCCAAGAGCGAACATCCCCTGGGCAAGGCCGTGGCGGCCCATGCCAGGGCGCAAGGTCTTGCGCTGAAGGAATCCAGCCGCTTTTCCATGGCGGCCGGCCGGGGCGTTTACGCACAGGTGGACGGCCATGCGCTGCTGTGCGGCAGCGAAAAGTTTCTGGAAGAGAACGGCGCATCCGTAAGCCGCCAGGCGCAGGAGGCCCTGAAAAAGCTCCGGGAGCAGGGCAAAGCCTCCATCCTCATCGCCGCCGACCGCCAGTGCGTGGGCATCATCGCCCTTTCCGACGTGCTGCGCCCGGAGGCCCAGGAGATGGTTACCCGCCTCCAGGGCATGCACACCGACGCCGTGCTGCTCACCGGCGACAACCAGCGCACCGCCGATTATTTCGCCCGGCAGGCGGGCATCGCCCAGGTTCGGGCGGAGCTTCTGCCGGAGGACAAGGTGGGGGCCATCCGCGCCATGCAGGCGCAGGGACGGACCGTATGCATGATTGGCGACGGCATCAACGACGCGCCAGCGCTCAAAACCGCCGACGTGAGCGTGGCCATGGGCAGCATGGGCAGCGATATCGCCGTGGAAGCGGCGGACATCGCCCTGATGAGCGACGATCTCTCGAAGGTGCCCTATCTCAAGCGCCTGTCCAACGCCACAGTGAACACCATCAAGCTCAGCATTTCCCTTTCCATGACCATCAACTTCATCGCCATTGTGCTCTCGTTGCTGGAGGTGCTCAACCCCACCACTGGCGCGCTGGTGCACAACGCCGGTTCCTGCTTTGTGGTGCTCATCGCGGCGCTGCTCTACGACCGCAAGTTTACCTGACCCAGTTCCGGAGCCCAAGCAAAAAGCGCAGAAGCCTCCCTGGCGGGATTGAAAGCGTCTCAAAAGGGCCATGTCCACCGCTGTGCGGACATGGCCCTTCAGCGTGTCGAAAAAGTGGGCAAGCCCACTTTTTCGAGGAAGCAACTTCGGCCAACCAGAGGTCGTCCGAAGTTGTAAGGAATTGATTTTGCAAGCAAAATCAATCACCCGCGAAGCCGGCGGAGCCGGCTTACACGA
>DBFBGQ010000116.1:0-5347 GCA_048201975.1 Candidatus Egerieenecus sp.
GGCCGCAGCCCCTTCGACTTCCATTCGTATCCGCCGGCTCTGCCGGCGGGGCGGGTGGTTGATTTTGCTTGCAAAATCAATTCCTTACAACTTCGGACGACCTCTGGTTGGCCGAAGTTGCTTCCTCGAAAAAGTGGGTTTACCCACTTTTTCGACACGCTGAAGCCGCCGGTTCCGCAGCCCATGGCACGGAATCCGGCGGCTTTTGCCGTTTTGGGAGCGCAGCCCCCGTGGATCAGGAAACAGCGAACCTTCGCGCCTGCTTTCTGTCCGCAATGAGGTAGCACAGCATATGAATCAGGAACGTGGCGCCCCAGGAAATGGGGTAGGAGATATACAGCGTGTTCAACGTGGGATCCGCCGCAAAGAACGTATAGATCCACACAATTCGCAACAGGCACGCGCCGGTGAGGGAAACGATCATGGGCATGATGGAATACCCCATGCCCCGCATCTGTCCCACCATGGTATCCATAATGCCGCAGAGGAAATATGTGGGACAGATGATGCCCATACGGATCAGGCCGTAGTGAATTACATCCGGGTTGGTGTTGTAAATGCTCAGCAGCGGCGAGCCAAAAAGCAGGAAGATCATGCCCAGCCCCAGGCCCACCACCGTCACCGTGCCCAGGCACAGCCACAGGGTCCGCCGCACCCGGCGGTACTGCCCCGCGCCATAGTTGGCGCTGGCAAAGGTCATGTCCGCCTGATAGACCGCGTTCATGGACGTATAGATGAAGCCCTCCAGATTGGAGGCGGCGGCATTGCCCGCCATCACCGTGGAGCCGAAGGAATTCACCGCGGACTGGATCAACACGTTGGAGATGGAGAACAGGCTGCCCTGCAGCCCCGCAGGCAGGCCGATTCGCAAAATTTCCGCCAGGCTTTTGCCATGGATGCGCAGCTTGCGCAGGTCCAGGTGAATGGCTCCGTCGGTGCGCATCAGGCAGACGATCACCAGCACCATGGACACCACCTGGGAAACCACCGTGGCAATGGCCACGCCCGCCACCGATAGATGGCAGACAATCACCAGGAACAGGTTCAGCACCACGTTGATAATGCCCGCCACGCTCAGGTAATACAGCGGGCGCTTGGTGTCGCCCACCGCGCGCAGGATGGACGCGCCGAAGGTATAGAGCATGTTCGCCGGCATGCCAATGAAGTAGATCTGCATATACAGCGTGGCGCCGTCGATGACGTTATCCGGGCTATCCATGAGCTGCAGCAGCGGCCGTGCCACGAAAAAGCCCACCACGCCCACCAGCACGCCGCCCACCGCCGCCACCAGAATGGCCGTGTGCACGCCCTGCTGCACCGCATGAAAATCGCGGGCGCCATATGCCCGGGAGATGGCCACGCTGGCGCCGACGCCCAGCCCCATGAACACGTTGATAATCAAATTGATCAGCGCGCCCGTGGAGCCCACCGCCGCCAGCGCCTCCTCTCCGGCGAACTGACCCACCACCACCACGTCGGCGGCGTTGTACAGCAGCTGCAGCACGCCGGTAAGCACCAGCGGCAGGGTAAAGCGAATAATCTTGGGCAGCAGCGTGCCGCTGCACATGTCCATTTCATAATGACGGCGTTTGCGCATATGTATCTCCTTCCCCAAGCAGGTATTACACCATGCGGTTGGTCAGTTGCACATACGTAATGGCTGGGCTGTTGAACAGCCGCCACGGCTGGTAGCGGTAGTACGGGCTTGCCCCCAGTCCGGGGCTGATGTACTGCGGGATGCCGCTGAGGTAATCCAGCCCCACGATCAGTTCGTCCTCCGGGAACCAGCCATAGTCGGGACAGTACAGCGCGCCCCTTCCGGGAATGCGCCACTGGCCGGCGCAGTAGTGTCCCGCCAGAATCAGGGAAACCTGGTGGAAGGAGAAGATATCCGTCTTCTCGCTCCATTGCAGCATGGTGGAAACATATTCCTCATCCAGGGGCAAATGCGTTACGGCCACCTGAATGTCCTCGGCGGTGATCTGCGCCAGGGTTTCCCGAATGCTGGCAATCTTCTCCAGCTGGTATTCCGCCACCCGCAGCTGCGCCGCCTGATCCGCAGTAAGGATCAGCTCATCCCCGCGCAAAGAGTCCCGCTGGGCCGTATACGCGGCCTCGGCCGAGTCCAGGTCCAGGCTGTATAGGTACTCCGGCACCAGCCACAGGGTGGAGTCCCCGCGCACCTGCGCCTGAGGCTCATCCAGGTAAACAGCCCCGTGCTCCACCGCCGCCTGCAGCCAGTCCGCATAGGGAGAGATGCTGCCATGGGCCTGGGGATTCAGCGCCGGCGGATCGCTGTCCCCGGCAATCAGGTATACGGTAACATCCGTGGGGGTCATGTCCAGCAGCTGGAGCAGCGGCTCCACGTCGCCGCTCTCCCCCACCATGTCCCCCGTGAGCACGATGCAGGAAACGTTCTTCTGCTTGATCACCTTGCGCAGCGCGGAGCCGTCCGGCCCCAGGCTGGTTGCATGTAGGTCGCTCAGGTGCAGGATGGAAAAGCTCTCCAGATCCCCTGGCAGGTTTTCCACCGTCACCCGCTGGGTCAGGTATTCCACCTGGTTGTTGGACGCCAGGTTCAAAATCAATACCGCCGCGCAGGCCAACGCCAGCAGCGTCAGCAGCCACAGCATCAGGTTTCGGAAGGGGTGGGTTTTTCGCTTCGGCGCGAAAATGTAGACGTTTTTCCGTCTGCGTCCCATACGATCCCCCCATTGCGTTTTTTATATAAAAGACTACTTTCTATTATAAACATATTTTACAATCCTGCAAGCTCCACTTCATAGAAAAAACGCGCCGGTTTTTTCCGCCGATTTTCCCTTTTCCGGCAGGAAACCCTCGCCCGGGCCAGAACAAACATACATAGTGCAAAATTCGCTCCGGAGCCAGGAAAACGATCTCCCCGGAGCGATCGGGAAAGTGAGGTTTATATTCATGGATGAAATGCAGGTCCGCCGCCAGGCGGAGGAACTGGTCGCCCAAATGACCGTGGAGGAGGCCGCCTCCCAGCTCAAGTATGACGCTCCCGCCATTCCGCGCCTGGGCATCCCCGCGTACAACTGGTGGAACGAAGCGCTGCACGGCGTGGCCCGCTCCGGCACCGCCACGGTATTCCCCCAGGCCATCTCCATGGCCGCCATGTTTGACGAGGGCGGCATAGAAAACGTGGCGCAGGTGATCTCCACCGAGGTGCGCGCCAAATACAACGCCGTCTCCAAGCGCGGCGACCGGGATATCTACAAGGGGCTCACCTGCTGGTCCCCCAATGTGAACATCTTCCGCGATCCCCGCTGGGGCCGCGGCCACGAAACCTACGGCGAGGACCCGCAGCTCACCTCCCGCCTGGGCGCGGGATTCGTCCGCGGGCTACAGGGCAAGGGCAAATACCTAAAGGCCGCCGCTTGCGCCAAGCACTTCGCCGTGCACTCCGGTCCGGAAAACCTCCGCCATGAGTTCGACGCCCGCCCCACTGAAAAGGACCTGTGGGAAACCTATCTCCCCGCCTTTGAAACCCTGGTGGAGGAAAGCCACGTGGAGTCCGTCATGGGCGCGTACAACCGCGTAAACGGCGACCCCGCTTGCGGCAACAAGCGCCTCCTGACGGATATCCTGCGCAACCAGTGGCACTTCAACGGCCACGTGGTCAGCGACTGCTGGGCCATCGCGGATTTCCACATGTATCACCATGTGACCTCCACCGCACCGGAGAGCGCGGCCATGGCCCTGAAGGCCGGCTGCGACCTGAACTGCGGCGTCACCTACCTGCATTTGCTGGCCGCCCTGCAGGAGGGCCGCGTCACCGAGGAGGAGATCCGGCAAGCCGCCGTGCGGGTCATGTCCACCCGCATCCGCCTGGGCCTGTTCGCCGGCGACTGCGAATACGACCACATCGATCCCCTGGAGGTGGACACCGACGAGCACGCCGCCCTGGCCCTGGACGTGGCCCGGCGGGCCATGGTGCTCCTGCGCAACGACGGCCTGCTGCCCCTGAAGCTGGATCAGCTGAAAACCGTCGCCGTCATCGGGCCTGTGGCCGACAGCCACACGGTGCTGGAGGGCAATTACAATGGCGTCTCCAGCCGTTACGTCACCTTCCTGGAGGGTATCCGCAAGGCCTGCGAAGGCAAGGCGCGGGTGCTCTATGCCCAGGGCAGCCACTTGTACAAGGACCGGGTGGAGAACCTGGGACAGCCGGACGACCGCCTGGCCGAGGCCCGCTGGGCCGCCGAGGAGGCGGACGTGGTCATCGCCTGCGTAGGCCTGGACGCCTCCCTGGAGGGCGAACAGGGCGACACGGGCAACGAGTATTCCGGCGGGGACAAGAACACCCTCGAATTGCCCGCCTGCCAGCTCCATCTGCTGGAAACCCTGCGCAAAACCGGCAAGCCCATGGTGCTGGTGCTTGCCAGCGGCAGTTCCATCCGCGTGGAGGACGGCAACGCCATCCTGTGGGCGGGCTATCCCGGCCAGGCCGGCGGTACGGCCCTGGCGGAGATTCTCTTCGGGCAGACCGCTCCTTCCGGCAAGCTGCCGGTGACCTTCTACAAGGACCTGTCCGATCTGCCGGAGTTCACCGATTACCATATGCGCGGCCGCACCTACCGCTATTATCAGGGAACGCCCCTGTATCCCTTCGGCTATGGGCTTACCTATGGCACGGTACGCTGCACCGGCGCGGAGCTCTCGGGGGACACGGTGACCGCGACCCTGCGCAACGAAAGCGACCGCGACCTGGAGGACGTGGTGCAGGTCTACGCCCACGCGCCCCAGGATGCGGACGAAACGCCCAATCCCCACCTGGCCGCCTTCCGGCGCGTCCGCATTCCTGCCGGCGAAACCATCCGCGTGGAGCTGCAGGTGCCTGCCACGGCCTATACCGTGGTGCGGGAAAACGGCCAGCGCGAGGCCGTTCCGGGCGTCCACTACCTCTATGTGGGCACACAGCAGCCTGATTCCCTCAGCGCTCAGCTCACCGGGCTTTCCTGCGTGACGCTGACCGTGGAACGGTAAGGGAACAAGCGGCGCTTGCGAGAGGCGGCTTTTCTGAGAAAAGCCCCTCTCGCGCTCTCCCGAAAAGCGGCGGCGGCTCCTGGTTGTTGCAGGGAGCCCTGGCGGCGGCGCGAAACAAGCGGCGGCGCTTCCCCCTCACCGAGGGGAAAGCGCCGCTCAGACTGCTGAAAAAGGCATGTTTTTTTACACCAGCATGAAAAAATGCAACTTCCGACTCCATAATCTGCAAAAGTTTCAACACGTATGGGCCCCGAAGGTTTCCAAAGGGCGATCGGAAAGCCCTTTGGTCGCGCCGAGGCTTTCGATTCAATCCCAAAGGATTGAATCGAAAGGTCGC
>DBFBGQ010000117.1:0-22669 GCA_048201975.1 Candidatus Egerieenecus sp.
GCGCATGGGCAGGATGGAATAACTTTCGGTTTCTGTTCCTGACCGATAAGATTTGGACATTGACCAGAAATACTTTGCTGTATAATCTAGCATTCATCATTGTTGAGATGGTTATGGAGATTGGCGTGGCGGTTTTGATGAATGAGCTTGGCAGCAGGTGGTTCAAGAAGAGCTTTCAGTCTTTTATGTTTCTGCCGCATTTTATTTCATGGGTTGTGGCGGTGGCGGTTGTGCAGGTGCTTTTCAGCTATGAATACGGCCTGGTGAATGAAGCTGCGGAGCTTATGGGGTTGCAGAAGCTAAACGTATCCACCAATGCGGATATCTGGCCTGTGCTGCTGGTAATGCTGCACGCCTGGAAAAATGTGGGGTATGGAAGCATCGTATACATGGCGGCCATTACGAGCATGGATCCCGCGCTTTACGAAGCCGCGGCCATAGACGGGGCGAACATCTGGCAGCGCATTTTCCGGATAACGATTCCGCAGTTGGCGCCCACGGCCATCATCATGTTCCTTTTGGCTGCGGGGCAGATTTTCCGGGGGGATTTCGGCATGTTCTATCAGTTGGTGGGCAACAACGGCGTGCTGCTGAAAACCACGGATATTCTGGACATGTACATCTACCGTGCGCTGTCCGGTTCCACCAACCTGGGCATGACGGCGGCGGCAGGCCTGTATCAGTCGGCGCTGTGCTTTGTTACCATTCTGCTGTTCAACCAGGTTATCCGCTGGATTCAGCCGGATTATTCCCTGTTCTGATGCGAGAGGCTGTTGGATTGCGATGGGGGTGATTTTATGAGAATCGAGACCGGCAAGGATGTCATGGCGTTGAAGGCCCTGGGATATACGTTTATCTTTCTGTTTGGCTTCATGTGTGTAATGCCCTTTGTGCTCATCGTCGTTTCTTCGTTTTCCTCCGAGGCGTCCATACTGCATCGCGGCTATACGCTGTTTCCTGAGGAGATTTCTTTGGATGCGTATCGCTGGGTGTTCAGAAACCCTGGCCGCATCTTTCGGGCGTACGCAAACACCATTGGCGTAACGGTCATCGGGACGGCTGTCGCGCTGCTAATGGTGGTGATGGGTGGTTACGTGCTGGCAAGGCCGGATTTCAGCTGGCGAAACGTGCTGTCGTTCTTCTTTTTCTTCACGACCCTGTTCAGCGGGGGACTGGTGCCCTGGTACATTATCTGCACGCAGTATCTGGGATTCAAAAACAGCTATCTCGCGCTGCTCATGCCGCCGCTGTTTTCCGTGTGGAACCTGATTGTTTGCAAGAACTTTATGAAGTCCATACCGTATGAGATAACGGAATCCGCCAAAGTGGATGGCGCCAATGACATACGGATTTTCTACTCGCTGATTCTTCCCCTGGTCAAGCCCCTGCTGGCCACCATCGGCATGTTCATTGCGCTGACCTATTGGAACGACTGGTACAACGCGCTGCTGTTTATTACGGATAAGAACAAGCAATCGTTGCAGGCTTTTTTGCAGGACATGCTGCAATCGGCCAACGCCCTGAAACAGATGGCCTCTTCGGGGCAGGCGGACATGCACCTGCTGGGAGAACTGCCCAGCGAGACCATGAAGATGGCGATGACTTGCGTGGTGACCGGGCCGATTATCTTTGTCTATCCCTTTGTGCAGAAGTATTTCGTCAAGGGATTGTCCATCGGGGCGGTCAAGGGATGAGGTTGTAACCGGCGCGCCGGTGAAAATTTGAAAAAAAGAGGAGGAACATCAATGAAGAAGGTCCTGTCACTGATTATGGCGTTGGCACTGCTGGTAAGCGTTGCGGTATGCGCAGGCCATGCCGAGGAGGCGCCTTACGGCGGAATTGATCTCAGCGAGCCGCTGGTGGTCTCCATGTATTACACGGGCAATGAAAGCCCCGACTGGGAACGCATTGAAAACCTGATCAACGAGAAGCTGGCTGAAAAGGTCAACACCACCATCGACTTTGTGCATGTGTCCTTTGCGGATTTCATGACCTCGTATTCTCTGTACCTGAACGACCCGGATGTGGACATTCTGTATTGCCAGCCGACGAACAACTTCGGCACCAACGCGATGGCCGGCGCGTTCAAGCCGATTTCCGAGGAGTTTATTCAGACCTACATGCCCTTGACCTGGGAAAACGAAATGCCTTCGCTGTGGAAGGAGGTTACGGTCAACGGCGAAATCTATGGCATTCCCGCCAACCGCCTGGACGGCACCTGCAACGGCGTGATCACCTCTCGAGCGCTGATGGAGAAATACGGCTACACCGAGGATATGATCACGAACCTCTCCGAACTGAGCGAATACCTCAAAACCGTATCCGCTGGGGAGAAGGAGAACGGCATCTACGGCATCAACTGCCAGGGTGCGTGGCCGTCCGACTGGATTTTCCTGGGGCTGATGAGCCATGCCTTTGCCGTCAACGACGGGACTTCCTGCTGGTTCGCCTGGAAGTATCTGGACCAAGAGGAATTCAACGTGGACGACATGTATTGGATCGTTGACAGCGAAGAGTACATGGAGTGGGCGCTGCTCATGGCCGACTGGTACAAAAACGGCGTCTACCAGGCGGGCGTCCTGAGCAACGAGACCACTCTGGAGGCCAACACGCAGGAGGGGCTGACCGTCATCAACATTACGGACCCCGCCTATGCTGCGACGCTGGAGGATTTCTACACGGTCCGGGGCGATGAAATGGTCTACCTGGATTGCCTCGCGGACGAGGATACCAAGGTTTTCGCCATCAGCCGCGGACATTCCATCGTGTTCCCGGTCAATTCCCAGAACACGGAACGCGCCGCCATCGTTGCCGACCTGCTGAAGTTTGATCCCGAGATTCATGCCCTGATCATCGGCGGCATCGAAGGCGAGCACTATACGCTGACGGAGGATGGAAAATACCGGGTTGCCACCGAGAAGTCCGTGAACTATCCCTGGAGCAACCGGTGCTACTTCCTTGTTGATAACGCGGATCCCGAGCTTCAGCTCAGCGATTCTTTGCAGCCCTTCCTGGATCTCAACAACAGCCGTTTGGTGGGCGGCGAGCTCTTCCCGGTGGGGCGGTTTAACTTTGACACCAGTCAATTTGCCGCGGAGATTGCAGCCATGGATTCGATCTTCAACGAATACCGCTTCGCCTTCTGCTTCGGACTGTACGGCGATGAAACGGAAGCGAAGGTGGAGGAGCTGCGGACAATCATGCACGCGTCGGGCATTGACAAGGTGCTGGAGGAATACAAGGCGCAGGTTCACGCTTTCCTGGCCGAGTAAGCCAGCAGGAGCGGCGCGGCGCAACCGGGCCGCTCCCCTTCTTAGCAAATGGCTGCCTGCGGTTTGTTAAGAAGTGGAGCGGAGCGCATGGAGAGGAGTATGTATGGAATACGCATGTAAAATATGTAGCGCGCGCTATTTGCAGGATTTGCAGATCTCTGATGAGCAACGTCTGTCGGACGTGCGGCTGCTGTATTTTTTTGACGACAAGGCCACCCTTCGCCTGGGCGATGCGGTCCGGCGGGTGCGGCCGCGGCAGGTATATCTGCTGCCCTGCTGGATGCCGGTGGAGGTCTGCGGGGAGAAAAGCCGGTGCTACGAGGCGGTGGTCCGCATGGGGGAGGAGAAGCCCGCGGCCAATGTGGTGCCCCTGGACGAGGAGCAGCGGCGCGCGGTGAGGTTGATTGATTCCAAAATGAAGCCTTGGCTGGCGATTGCCGATTCCGAGCACCTCTACCTGGTGCTGGTAAATCTGCTGTACGAGCTTTGCACCCAATCGGCCTACCGGGCGGAAAACATTCGCAATCTGGTGGGGCTGGCCATTGCCAAGATTGCCGAAAACATTGAACGGCACAATTCGTATAATTCCACCTCGCCCATTGCGAGAATCACCAGCTATATGGAAAAAAACCCGGGCAAGGATCTGGACCTGGAGCAGATTGCAAGGGAAACGGGGTACTCGGCGCGGTATTTGCAGCAGCTGTTTTTGAAATACAAGCGGCGCAGGATCCGGGTATATGTCAATCATCTGCGGATTGACAATGCGTCCCTGTATCTGGTGTGCATGAACGACTCCATTGCCAGGATTGCGGAAATCTGCGGATTTCATAACCGGCAATCCTTTACGCGATGCTTCAAAAAACAGATTGGACTGACGCCGCTGGAATACCGACGGTATATGGCCAACGACCGGACGTTTGATTACCGGACGTATGCGGGCGAGCGGCAAGGGAATACGGAGAGAAGGAAGCGCGGATGAAGAACAAGCTGTTCACCATGGATTTTCTGCTGATTTTTCTGGCCGCTGGCCTGATGCGCATGTGCTATCAAATGCAGAACACCATGATGCCGCTCTATGGCGGCGTGCTGGGGTATAGCTCCACGCAGATTGGCGTCACCACCACCGTATGCACCATCGCGTCGCTGATTCTCCGAACCATGCTGGGACATATGCTGGACCGGTACGGGCGCCGCTGGATTGCGCTGCTGGGCACCGCCCTGTTTGCCCTGTCCACCCTGCTGTGCGGCGTGTTCTCGGTGTTTCCCATGCTGCTGCTCCTGCGCGGGTTGCAGGGGGTGGGCTTTTCTGCGCACACCACCGCCATCAATACCATGGCCACCGATGTCATCCCGGAAAAGCGGATGACGGAGGGCATCGGCTATATGGGGCTTACCAGCTCCATTTCCCATGCCATTGCTCCGGCGCTGGCGCTTTATCTGATTGCCGGGGGCAACTATGGCATGTCCTTTGCAGTGGCCGCGCTGGTGGGCGTGGTGGCAACCGTCTCCATCTTTCTGGTCCGGGCGAGAGAGCCGGCGAAGGTTCAAGCCGCTCAGGAGGCCGACCCGGTGAAAGGGTGGGAGCGGTTCTTTGAGCGAAAGGCGGTGAAGCCGGCGGCGCTGATGCTGTTTATCTCGGTGTGCTTTGCGGGACTGACCACGTTTCTGGCTGCCTTTGCCCTGGGCAAGGGCTTCAGCAGCGGGGAGGTTGGCGTGTATTTTACCGCCAATGCCTGCGCCACGGTGGCGGCGCGCCTGGGGGGAGGACGGCTGTCGGACAAGCTGGGGCGCAGGTGGAGCGTGCTGATTGCGAGCCTGCTGTGCATGATGGCGTTTGTGCTGATTCCGCTGGCGGGGAGCGCCGCCGTGCTCTGGCTTGCCGCGGTGCTGCATGGCCTGGGCTATGGAACGATCTATCCCATGCTCAACGCGATGGCGGTCACGGAGGCCCTTCCTGCCCGGCGAGGCACGGCCATGGCGACCTTCCTCACCGGAATGGATATCGGGGGCGGCATTGGCGCGGGCATCTGCGGGCTGATGATTGACCTATGGGGAATGGAAACCATGTTCTTTATTTGCGCAGGCATTACTGCTGCCACCTATGCTGCGTTTTGCTGGATGTTTCCGGGTATCCTGCGCGCGGGGCGGAGGCAGCGGATGACGCGGTGAACGTTCTGCGGTAGCGCTGCAAGGCATCGTGAATAGCAAGGGAGGTAGAAGCATGAGCGTAAAACTCACCAACACGAAAATGATGTACAATGTGCCCATCCAGATGCGCGATGGCGTGACGCTGATGTGCGACGTGATTCGCCCCGATACGGAGGAGAAGCTGCCCACCATACTGGTGCGCACCGCCTATCTGAAAGAAAATATCTACAACAATGAGGTCAGCCGCTTTCTGATTGGCGCCTTCCAGGCTGCGGCCCGGGGTTACAACTTTGTGGTGCAGGATGCCCGGGGCACCGGTTGGTCCGGGGGTGAGTGCGACCCGTCCGGACACCAGGCGGAGGATGGATACGACACGGTGGAAGCCATTGCGCGCATGCCCTGGTGCGATGGAAACGTGGGCATGGTGGGCGAGTCCTTTCTGGGGTATGTGTGCCTGGAGGCGGCGCGGCTGCAGCCGCCGCACCTGCGCTGCATCGTGCCCTGCGAAGCGGGCTGGCTGAAGAATCCCTACTTCCACCGGTATGGCGTTCCCACGGTTACGCCCCACGGATGGTGCTATGGGCGTGCGCTGGACCGGGACACGCGGCTGCATCATCTCAGCGAGGAAACCAAGCGGCAGATTGGCTACATGCAGGAGCATGACGCCGAATTCTCCCTGCATCTCCCCCTGGCGGACCTGCCGCAGAATACGGTGGAAGGCGTGCCGGGCCTGGAAAAATTCCGGGAGATTCTGGAGCATATCGGCGACGACGCATATCTGGCGGAATTGGGCAGGGACGACGCCTTCGGACAGGTGCAGGTGCCGGTGATGCATGTGACCGGCTGGCTTGACCCCGAGGTGAACACCACCATCTACAATTACACCCATTTCAAAACCGAGGGCGGTTCCGAGCTGACGCGGGGCAATATGCGGCTGATTGTGGGCCCCTGGCCCCATGGATGCGTTTTGCCGGGGCAGTTCGGGGGCGTATCCTTCGGCCCGCAGGGCTCCGGGGCGGGATACGGCGTGGATGAAAAAATTCTTGCCTTTTGCGACCGCTGGCTCAAGGGAATCGACAGCGAATTCATGCAGGGGGACCCTGTGCATGTGTTCATCATGGGGAAAAACACCTGGGAGACCATGCAAACGTGGCCGCCGGAGGAGGCCGCGCTGCAAAAATGGTACCTGCACAGCGGCGGCCACGCCAACGCGCAGTTGCAGGACGGCCGGCTGAACCGGGAGGAACCGGCGCAAGAGCCCTGCGACGAATACGACTACGATCCTGGCGATCCCATCCCAACGCTTCCAAGAAACACGGAAAGCGCAAGATTTGCGGATCAGACGGGGATCGAGGCCAGGGAGGACATTCTGGTATACAGCACGGAGGCGTTTCAGGCGGATACGCTGCTGCAGGGCTGCGTGAAGCTGCGCTTCTATGCATCTTCCTCCGCCGTGGATACGGACTTTGCCGCAAAGCTGCTGCTGGTTCATCCGGACGGCAGGGCGGTGGAGATCTACGCCACCCTGCTACGCGCCAGGTATCGCCATGGCAGGAAGCCTGAATTCCTGACCCCGGGGGAAATCGTTCCCTATGAAATCGAAATTGGGAACGTCTGCCTAAACGTGGCCAAGGGCTACGGCCTTCGGCTTGAAATTTCCAGCTGCCTGTTTCCCTTGGCAGACCGGAACACGAACCTGGGCGGGAAAATCGGGTTTGAGAAGGAATACGTTACCGCCCACCAGAAAATCTATCATGACGCCCGGCATCCGTCGCACTTGATTTTGCCTGTTGTCCAGGCATAAACGCAGGCGGGCATCCGGCAAGGAAAGGAGGCGCGGCCGTGAGCGAGGATTCGCTCAGGATGAACATGGCGGCGGTTACGTTTCTGGACGCGAAAAAATACGAAACCCAGCAGGGAGGCTTCTGCATCTCCCCGGTGGCGGAGGACGAGCTCGCGTTGATCTTCTGCGTGAACGGCGAGGTCAGCATCGCGGAGCATCCCGTGCTCATCGGGAAACAGCAGGTGTTCCTGGCCCGGCTTGCGCAGCCCATGCATGTGCTTGATCCCGCGCCCAGCCACACCATGATTCACATCCGTTTTACATGCGCGGCAGAAAGCGGTGAGGAAGCGGCGGGGCGGGACGGCAGACAGCTGTTCCGCAAAGCGGCGCAACCCATGGTGCTCCCCTCCACCGGGGATATTTACCGGCTATTGACGGAGATCCTCTACGAGCGCTTCCGGAAAAATCCAGGGTATCAGAAAACATGCGCCTATATGCTGGAAATCATTCTGGCGCGGCTGCTTCACGGTTCCGAGCCTAAGGAGGAGCATGACTATGCCGAAGAGGTGCGCGCCTATCTGGAAGCGCATTATGCCGAGAAAATCACCCTGCCGGATCTGGCGCAGTATTTCTGGGTGAGCATATCCCACCTGCAGAACCAATTTAAGAACCGGTACGGCATGACCATCATCGCGTGGCTGAAACGCTATCGGTACAAAAAATCCGTGGCGATGATGAAAAACGATCATGTATCCATGAAAGAGGCCTGGTTTCAAAGCGGCATATCCGGAAGGCAGCAGTATTACCGAATGAAGAAAACATGGGACCACGACAATGCGATGGACGCGAAGGGAGAAAGACGATGAAGGATTTCAGACAGCTGGACCGGCTGTTGGCAGACCTTACCGAACAGCGCTTGCCAGGCGTGGCCAGCGTCATTACCCAGGGCGACCAGGTGATTTATGAAAATTACTTTGGCATGGCGGATCTGGAAAATCAAAAAAAGCTGGATGCGCAAACGGTATTCCGCATCTACTCCATGACCAAGCTGCCCATCTATACCCTGAGCATGATGCTCTATGAGCGAGGGTTGTTCCTGCTGGATGACCCGCTGTATGCCTATTTCCCTGAATACAAGCATGTGAAACGATTCCAGCTGCGGCACAATGGGGATTATGCGGTGGTGCCCCTGCAGGCGCCCATTCAGATACGGCACATCCTGACCATGGCCATGGGGCTGCCCTATGGCAATGGCGTCAGCAGCCCAAACCCCACCGAAGACGCCATGTGCAAAATGCATCAGCGCTTGCAGGCCCAGGGGCCGTATACCCTGCGGGAGGAGATACGCGCCGCCGCGGAGGTGCCGGTGGCCTTTGAGCCGGGAACGCACTGGATGTACGGCTTTGCCAGCGAGCTCACGGCGGGCCTGTGCGAGCTGTTGACCGGCAAGGAAATCGAACAGGCGCTCAAGGATGAGCTGTTTGACCCGTTGGAGATGACCTCCACAGGGATGCGCTTTTTCGGTGACATTCCCCAGCGGCTGAGCAAGTTCTATGTGGAGGGTGAAGACGGCCGTCCCGTGGTGGGCGAACCCCGCATGGATGGCAAGCATCTCCCCGGCAAGGAACATTTGATGGGGTGTCCCCGCATTTTCTCCAACGCCAGCGACTTTGCCAAGCTAGGCATGATGCTGGCCAATGGCGGCGTGTACAAGGGAAGGCGCATCATGGGCGGCAAGACCATTGACCTGATGCGGCGCAATCAGCTCAACGAAACGCAGCTTCGCGACTTTGAAAGCCGCGTGACCATGGGCTACGGCTATGGGTGCGGCGTGCGGACGCTGATGGATCCTGCGCGGGCGGGCGCCAATGGCTCCCTGGGAGAGTTTGGCTGGGAAGGCGGCTCCGGCCCCTATTTCCTGGTGGACCCCCAGGAGAAGCTGTCCATGACGCTGATGTATCAGCGCGGGGGAAGCGACCTGGCTGAAATCCACTTGAAGTTCCGGAACGTGGCGTACGGCTGCCTGTGAGCGGCACCTAGGATCCTCCTTTGCCCAGACCGAACGCAGCGTTTTCCTGATCCATGGATCATTGGCGGCCACGTTAAAACCTCCTGCATACACCGGAGGCTTCAGGTTGCAAGAAAACGCCGCGTGCATGAATCAGATCATTCCAATGCGAAACGGCTTGCCGATGACGCCTTCCCGGGCGCCTTACAGGCAACAACGCCTCCCGAAGCGCTGTGCTACGGGAGGCGTTTGTTTATGCAGGTATTCCCCGCGCGGGGAATCGTGCTTTTGTGGTTTCGCTTTTGTTATTTTCCCTGGGAAGCGGATTTGGTGGACAGCACTTCCGCTTTGGGGGCCTCGTAGGTTTTGCGCTGGTCGTTTTTCACGCTCACGGCTCTCCTTTCGACGGCTGCTTGTTGACAGATGAAGCATCTGCTCCTTTCACTATACCAGAAAGGACAAGCCGCGTCAAGGGAACAAACATACGCGTCATCGCTGGCCGGAGCGGTGTCAGGAATGGAGCGTCTGGGTGAAAACCGCGTCCGCTTGGGCCAGCTGCCGGCAGTAGCGGTCATAGGCGGGGCTCATGCGGCGCAGGGCGGGCAGGAATACCTCCTGATACCCTGGCGAGGAGGTCCAGGCGGCCAGGGAGCGCCAAAGCTCCATGACGGGATGGTCTGCGGGGATGCAGGCGCGGGCCTGCCGCCAGGCGTCCATCTCCTGGCCATGGGCGTCCAGGTAGGCCTGGGGATTTTCAGCGGCCTCCGTCACGGCGTCGTGCATGGAGGCCAACAGGCCGGGGGTATACCAGGCGGCGGCCTGATCCAGGAAAGCCTGCGCCGCCGGGGAGAGGGGCGGCAGGGCCACGCCGTCCAGGTACGCCACGGCCTGAGCAAAGGCGTCCCGTTGCCCGGCGGTGGTCAGAGGCTCGTTGAGAAAGGCGGAGAAGTGCAGCGCCAAATACTGCCCGAACATCCCCGGAAAGGCGTCCAGCAGGCGCTGCGCTATGGTTTACTGGGCCTGGCGGGCTTCCAGGGCAGACCGGGCCGCCTCCCAGTCCCCGTCCACGGCAAGGCGCTCCAAGGCCGCCTGGCGGGCCTCCTCCCGCTTGCGCCGCAGGCGTCCGGCCATGGCGGCCCGGCGCAGGGCTTCCGCGTCCCCGTCCAGGGCGGCGCGCAGGCCGTCTCCGGCCAGGCCCAGCCCCCGAAGCACGGCGATGCGCTGCAGCCGGGTCACGTCCTCGGGGGAGAAATCCCGGTAGCCGTTTTCCAGGCGGGCGGGAGCGATGAGCCCCTGGTCCGCGGCCACCAGCGCCGCCTTGCGGGTCACGCCGGCCAGGCGGCAGGCCTCCTGTATCTTCATCTTCGATCACCTCGCCTGAAGGATACACCCGTCCCCTGGGGCCAGGTCAAGCGGGGGCGAGAATTTTTCCGTGGGCCACGCGGATCTGCCGCAGGGCGCAGGCGGCCACCCCGGGATCGTGGGTGATCAGCAGCACCGTGCGCCCCTCCTGGTGCAGGCGGCTGAGCAGCGCCAGCACCTCCCGCGTGGCGTCCAGGTCCAGGTTGCCGGTGGGCTCGTCCGCCAGGAGCACGGCGGGATCCCGCACCAGGGCCCGTGCGATGGCCACCCGCTGCTGCTGCCCGCCGGAGAGCTGGCTGGGCCGGTGGTAAAGTCTTTCTCCCAGCCCCACCCGCTCCAGCAGCGCCCGTGCGCGGCTCTCCCGCTCCCGGCGGCCCGTTCCGGCCAGCAGCAGGGGCATGGCCACGTTTTCCAGGGCGGTGAGCTGGGGAAGCAGCTGAAAGCCCTGAAACACAAAGCCGATTTCTTCCCCGCGAACCCTGGAGAGCTCCATGGGCCGCAGGGTGGATACGTCCCGCCCGTGGAGGGTCACCTGGCCGGAGGTGGGCGTGTCCAGGCAGCCCAGCAGGTGCATCATGGTGCTTTTGCCCGATCCGCTGGGGCCCACGATGGCCGTGTATTCCCCCGGGGCGATGTGCAGGGATACGTGGCTCAGCGCCGCCACCACCTTTTCCCCAACGGGGTAGAGCTTGCTGACATCCTTCATGTAAATCATGCGCGATCCCTCCCTTGGCATTTTAGTGTGCCAAGGGAGGGGCGCGCCCATGCGGCGAAAAAAAACGCCGCGCACTGGATGGCAGGCGCGGCGGAGAGGGTTCAGGCGGTGACGGAGGTCTGCCCGGCTGCGGCGGGGCGCTGGCAGGGCTTGGGCTCGTGATATTCCACCTTGGGGTCGTAGCGGACGGTTTCCGGCGGGACCTCCAGCAGCTCGGGGTTGTTCAGGTGGGCGGACATGGTGGAGAAGAAGCCCGCGTAGTGGGCCCCGGAGCACACGCGCTCGTCGGCGGTGATGCCGATGGGCAGCATCCGCTTGAGCTTGGGCTTGCCGTCCTTGTCCAGCACCACGCTGCGCTCCACGGTGCCCATGCCGAAAAACAGGCTGGTGGAGCCGAAGTTGTAGATGTGGTGGTTCACATGGTGCAGGCCAATGGAGGCGTTGTTGGTGATGAACATGCCCGTATGGAAGGGCAGCTCGTCCAGCAGCGCGCCGGGGCACAGGCCATAGCGGTCCAGCAGGCGCACCAGGGCCACCACCAGCGTGGGCAGCCCGGGAATGGCCAGCACGCCGCCGGCCAGCTTGTCCACAAAGATTTTGGTCTCCGCGCCCCGGTTGGCATCCACCTGGGCGATCATCCGGTCGCGCACGTCGTAGATGGTGTCGGTGGGGTCGAAACGGATCTTGACCACGGTTTCCCCGGCGTCGGCGTCGTGGGGGTCCTTGAGCATGGTGAAGGAGACGGTGCAGTTGTTCCGGGAGAAATACTGCTTGTTCATGATGAAACGGTTGATCTCCGGGTGCTGGCTCACGGCCCGCACATAGGCGGCCACAATGATGTTCATGAAGGTGATCTTTTCGCCCTTGGCGCTTTGCGCGGCAATGTAGCGCGCCAGCTTTTCGTAATCCACCTTATGCTGGAGGAACACCTGGGCGTCGCAGCGCATGGGCATCAGGTAGGGGGTCATGCGGACGATGGGATCGATGTTGCCGATCCGGCGTCCGTCCGGTCGAAAGCCGAACATGAAAATTCCTTCCTTTCCTAAAGGGAGTGTGGCGGGATATGATTGCGTATGAAAAGAGATGCGCCACATTCCTATTGTAGCCATGGAACGGAATTTGTCAATGGCTTTGCGGCAGAGGAAAGGGTTCTGCCTGCAATATCCAGCGCATAGGATGGGATGCGGAAGGCGCAGGAAAGGGGGAGGCTCCATGCGGGAGGAAGCGGCGCAGCAGCCCAACTACGGCCTGATTCTGGAAAGGCGGGAAAAGGCGATGATCACCGGGGTTACGGAGGTGGAGAGCTTCGATGACGGGCAGATCGTGCTTAGCACCCATGGGGGACGGCTGATCCTCAGCGGGGCGGGGCTGCATGTGTCCAGCCTGCTGCTGGAGGAGGGCAAGCTGTCCCTGGAGGGCGCCATCGACGGCCTGCACTACGAGGGCAACGGCGGCAAGCGCCGGGGCGGGCTGTTGCGCCGGGCGCTGCGGTAACGCCCATGGAAAAGCTGTTTTTGATTCCCCAGCAGGGGTCGGTGTTTTTAACGCTGCTAGGGGTGGGGGTATGCCTGGGCGCCTGGTGGCAGCTGCTCTCCTGGGCGCGGCGGCGGGTTCCGCGCCTGGGCCTGGCCTGGGACGCGCTCTTCGCCCTGAGCCTGGGGGCGGCGGTGCTGGGGGCGCTGTTGCGCTGGCGGGAGGAGCAGCTGCGGCTCTACGCGCTGCTGGGCGTGCTGCTGGGGGCGCTGATTTACCTGACCGGCCCGGGCAGCGTACTGAGCTATCTGGCCCGCCGCAGAAAAAAACATCGGGAAACCCCGCGCCCGCGGCAGGAGAAACGCGCCGAAGAGGCGAAATATTCCATTTACAATACGGAAAACGCAGCGGAAACAGCAAGGGCGGGAGCGAAGGCAGGAGCAAGGGCGAAAGGCGCTGCTCCCGCGCAACCGCCGCGGCGGAAGGGAGATGGCGCCCATGCAGGCCAAGGAGATGCGCTGGACAAAGCTGGCGCTGATTTGCGTGGCGGCCCTGGTGGCCTTCGTGGTGGCGGTGCACCAGGTCAACGGGAACGTGGCCGAGCTTCGGGCGCGGGAGGAAACCCTGACCAGCCAGCTGAGCCAGCTCCAGCTTCAGCAGGAGGACCTGCTGGATGAAATCGACCAGGTGGGTACGGAAAGCTACATCGAGGACCGGGCGCGCAGCGATTATCAGTATGTCAAGCCCGGTGAACTGCGCTTTGAAATCGTCAACCCCGGCGCGCTGTATGAGGACGACGCCACAGACGCCGGAACGGTTCAGGCGGAGCAAACGCCCTGAACCAACCAACGCCATCCCTGCGCCTGCCCGGCACAGGGATGGCTTTTTTGCACAAGGGGAAGCCTGGAAACGAAAGGCGCCGCGGGAAGCCCGGCGATGCTACACGGGGGGAGGTTGACTGCGCGTGATGAAGGCGGCGGTCATCGGTATCGGTTCCAACTCGGTGCGCATGCTCCTGGCGGAGATCGACAACGGGCGGGGTCGCAGGCTCCTGCGGGATAGGGAGGGCACGCGGCTCTTTGCGGGGCTGGACGCCCAGGGGCGGCTGAGCCGGGAGAGCATGGAGCATGCGGCGGCCTCGGTGCGGCGCATGGCCCAATCCGCCCGGGAGCAGGGGGCGGCGGAGGTGCGCCTTTTCGCCACCAGCGCCACCCGGGACGCGGCCAACCAGGGAGAGTTCACCTCGCTGCTGCGCCGGGAAACCGGGCTGGAGCTGGAGATCTGCACCGGGGCGGAGGAAGCGTCGCTGTCCTTCCTGGGGGCCACGGCTGGCAACTACTGCGGCGTGGTGGATATCGGCGGCGGGTCCACGGAGGTGGTGGTGGGCCAGGGCGCGCGGATCGACTGCGCGTTCAGCTGCCAGATGGGCGCGGTGCGGCTGTTTCAGCGCCTGCCCATCGCTTCCGCCGCCGATGTGCCGCAGGTGTGCGCCCTGGCCAGGGGCATCCTGGAGGAGAAGCTGGCGCTGTATCCGAGCCTGGCGCTGCCGGAGCAGTGGATCGGCGTAGGCGGCACCTTTACCACCCTGGCCGCCATGGTCAAGGGGATTCCCTGGACCGAGCGCACCTACATGCACGGTACCCGGCTCACCCAACAGGATGTGCGCGCCTGGGCGCTGCGCCTGGCGGACATGCCCCTGGAGCAGCGGCTGCGCCTGCCGGGGCTCCAGCCCCACCGGGCGGATATCGTGGTCCACGGCATCTGCATCCTGCTCAGCGTCATGGAGCGTTTGGCGCTGGCGGAAATTCGCGTCAGCGAATACGGTAACCTGGACGGCTACCTGAAGCGTCGCTACGGCCTGCAGGGCGAGATCCTTCAGGGATAGGGCGGGGCGCAAATGCAAGGTTTACCGTTCGTTCACAATCGTTGCATAGAAAATACAGGATTTTTCCTTGCCTTTCACGGGCGTCATGCAGTATAATAGGCAAAGTAACCGAATCACTTTGATCAGATTGGAGAGACGTAAGGTGCACAAGAAAGCTATTCTGGCGTGCATGCTGGTGGTAACCATGCTCCTGACCGGCTGCGCGCTGATCGAAAAGGATGAGGCCGTGGACCAGGCCCGGGAAGTCATTCGCGTGTCCAACAGCGCCGGCGGCGAGGACATTGTGTATACCAAGGGCCAGGTGTTGAACGAGGTCAACTACCAGCTGAACTACATGGCCTACATGTACAGCATGATGGGCTATAGCTACGATCCCACCGACGCCTCCATCATCGCCCAGACCAAGGACGACGTGATGGACATGCTGGTGGAGGACGCCGTGGAGACACTCAAGGCCCAGGAGCTGGGGCTGGACCAGTTTACCGAGGAGGAGCTGGCGGAGATCAGCGAGGCCGTGGATAGCGACTGGGAGAGCACCAAGAGCAGCCTGCAGAGCCAGGAGTTCGCCGACACGGAGCTCACCGGCGACGAGCTGGATGCGGAGCTGGAAGCTCACATGGCGGAGCATGGCTACACCCGCGAAGCCATGGAAGAGAGCGAAAAGCATATCATGCTGCTGGACAAGCTGCGCGAAGAGACCATCAAGGATGTGGTTGTCACCGACGAGGAGCTGCAGACCGCCTTTGACGAAAAGGTCGCCTCCCAGCAGGAAACCTACGACGCCACCCCCACCTCCTTCGTCAGCGCCCTGAACAACGGCTCGACCATTTATTACGCCCCCGCCGGTGTGCGGCTGGTGAAGCAGATTCTGCTCCAGTTCACCCAGGAGGATCAGGCGCTGATTGACGAGCTGGAAACGCTGATCAGCGACAAGACCACCGCCATCAATACCCTGACCACCACCATCGACCAGGCCCTGGCCGAGCTCCAGGGCGATGAGACCGAGGAGGGCGAGACCCTCACCACCCAGGCCCTGGTGGACCAGGTGCAGGTGGAGATGGAGCAGCCCCAGGCCGTGGCGGAGGACGCCCAGGGCGAGACCTCCACGGACCGTCCCGTTTCGACCCTGGCCACCGTCAGCGACCTGACCGCCGACTTTGATCAGGAGGTGGACGAGAGCCTCGCCGAAATGATCAAGCAGCTGGCCACCGAGCAGGCGGAGAAGGCCTTCTTCGAGGAGCAGCTGCAGGCCGCCAAGGAAAACGGCTGGGATCACCTGAACGCCACGGCGGAGGAGATCCTGGACAAGCTGGCCGCCGGCGCTGACTTTGACGCTCTCATCGACGAATACAACGAGGATCCCGGCATGGCTGAGGGCAGCACCGCCCGGGAGAACGGCGGCTATGCGGTGTGCGAGGGCTACACCTCCTTCGACAGCGATTTCCTGGCCGCTTCCCTGGCCCTGGAAAACGTGGGCGACGTGTCCGGTCAGGTGCGCACCCAGTTCGGCATCCACATCCTGCTCTATGCCAGCGATGTGACCCAGGGTCCCGTGGCCCTGGAGACCGTGCAGGAGACGCTGGAATCCTCCCTGCTCTCCACCAAGCAGAATGACACCTACGACGCGCAGGTGGAAACCTGGATTCAGGAGGCCAAGGTGACCACCAAGCGCAATCTGCTGGACGACTGACCCATGGGATTGCCTGCAAAAAACTGCCGTCGGCTGCGAAAAAAGCGCAGCCGCCGGTTTTTCTGTTTTATCAAAAATCCCGTGCCGCCATTTGCAGCACGGGAGGTCGACGCTTGCAGCGCAGGGAAAAGGCATTAGGTATAGGCCGCCAGGGCGGTTTCCAGGCAGGCGCGCCAGCGGGCCGCCCGCTCGATGTCCCACAGCACGCCGTCGGCCAGGGCGGCCTGCAGGGCAAAGAGGCGCTGGAAATCCTTCTCCGTGCGGGTCTGGTCCAGGGCGGGGGCGGTAACCTCCCCGGCGGCCGCCTGAACATCCGCCAGGTGATCCAGGCAGCTGCGCAGCAGCGTCCGGGCGTCCTGGTCCCATTCCCGGGCCAGCACATCGTCCAGGCGCGTCAGGGCCTGGACCGTCTCCTCGGGGGAACGTCCGGCATAGTACTGCTTTTGCAGCCATAGCCAGGTTTCGCCCATGAGGTTCCAGTCCTCGTGGTAGGCTCCGCCGGTGAAGATCACGCCGCCCTTGTCCAGGCCGAAGTCCTCGCCGGCATGGATGGCGAAAAAGGGCATACGCGCGCTGCGCTGGTGGAGCTTGAGCCAATCCTCGGGCTGAAAGGCGTCTTCGCTGTCCATGGCGAAGGACGCGGTCCATAGCCCGCAGGGATGCTCCTGCACCTGCAAGCGGCAGGTATCGGGCAGCAGCTCCCCGTAGGGGTTGGGGGAGATCATTTCCGCCAGAAAGCCGCAGGCTTCCCCGCCCTCCCAGCGGGCATGACGGCTCAGCTGCTCCAGGCGGCCCGCCAGGGTTTCCGGCGGCGCGTATTCCTCCTCCTCGTGGAGCCAATCCCCGTTATCCAGCATGGCGCGGACCATGCGCAGCATGTCCTGCTGGCTGCCCACGGCCACCACCCGGGCGCGATGCAAGCTTGCCATGGCGTACCCCTCACTTCTGCGGCAGGTTGAGCATGTTGTCCACCACGTTGATGGCGGTGGTCAGCCGCTGGTTGTAGTCTCCGCGGATGATCAGCATCTTGTCCTTGAAGCCGAACTCCTCGTACAGGCGGATCAGCCGCTGGTCCAGCATTTCCCGGCGCGCCTGGTCGCCGTTGAGGCGCTGGCCGTCGCTGACCCAGGCCACGTCCGGGGCCAGGTAGAGCAGCACATCGTAGCGGTCGGGGTTGATGTAGGCCTCCACCAGCTTGTTCCGGTGGCCCATGTACAGCTCGCTGTAATAGTCGGTGACCACCGCGTCGGTGTCGAAAAAGCAGACCTTGTTGGCGGTGCGCAGGGCGTGGTAGTCCTGCTCCGCCTGCAAATGGGCTATGCGGCCGAAATCCTCGTCGGTGAAGATGCTCTCGTCCCCGCCCAGGTAGATCTGGGCGTAGTACCGGCCCACCTCCTCGGACCAGGAGGTGTTGAACAGCTTGGCCAGGCACTTGGTCAGGGTGGTTTTGCCGCAGCTCTCCGTGCCGGCGATGAGCACCTTCTTGGCAAAGAAGGGCCGGGCGGGGCCCAGGATGTAGTGCCAGTTGCCCAGAATGTTGTGGCGGATCTCCGTGGCGGAGATGGGGTAGCGGCTTCGGGCAGGGTCAAAGAGCACCATTTCGCTCTCCGGGAAGTAGGACTGCAGGGTGGCCTCGTAGTCCCGGTCGCCCACAAAGAAGGCGTCGATGCCCTCGGGCACCACCTCCCGCATCCGGGCGGACCAGTCCGCCCAGCCGTCGGGATACTCGGGAATGTCCGTTTCGTCCAGCACCCGGACCACAATGTGGTCCATGTCCTGCACCTGCTGGCACAGCCACTGCTTGCGCAGCTGGTAGGTGATCACCGGCAGGCCGGCGTCCCGGCAGATCTTTTCTGTCTGCGGGCGGTTGTCGGAGATGACCACCACCAGCTTTTCGCACCGGGTGGACGCCTCGACAATCTGGTACAGGTGCCCGCGGTGAGGCGGGCAGAACCGGCCGAAATACACGCCTGTCTTGTACATGGTCTCTTCCCTCCGTAAAAGCCCGGGGAATCCCCCGGGAAGCGATCCTTTGCAGGGGCTCAGCGGGGCCACTCCGATTCCGGCAGCAGGATGCCCCCCTGCCGCAGGCCGAAAACAAAGCGCACATACCCTTCCTGCAGGGGAACGAAGCGCTTTTCCTGGATCATTTGCAGGATCTCCTCCACCTCCGCCCAGGCGACCTCCGCCACTTCGCTGGGCTGCGGGCGAAGCGCGGACAGGTCCACCGCCTGCCCAACCAGATAATAATCGTCGAACGTCAGCCCCTGGTTGATGGTGAAGGCGGGGCGCCTGCCCGTGAGGTCCACCTGTAAGCCCAGCTCCTCCCACGCCTCCCGCATGGCGGCCTGGGCGGTGTCCTCCCCGGCCAGCACGCCGCCGCCGGTGGTGATATCCCACAGCCCGGACCAATATTTTTTGAAGGGCTGCCGCCGCTGGATCAGTATGCGGCCGTCCGGGTGAAAGACCAGGATATGCGCCATCAGGTGATACGCGCCTTCAGGCAGGGGCTGGCCGCGCTCCGCGGTGCGGCCCAGGGGGCGGCGCTGGGCGTCGTATAGGTCCATGCGTTCCATGTAGCTCTATTCCTTTCCTTGCGCTTGCGTAAATCCATAAATGCCAATGGCCGCGGCAATGGCCAGGTTCAGGGAGTCGATGCGATCGTTGGAGGGGATGCGCACGGGCTGGCCCATATGCGCAAACTCCGCCGGGAGGCCGCTGCCCTCGTTGCCGAACACCAGGGCGTAGCGCGGCGGAACCGGCCGCGCCAGGGCCTCCGGCAGGGAGCAGGAGCCATCCAGCATGAAAGGGTACAGGGCGTGCTGGGGATGCTCCTCCCGGTACGCCGCAAAATCCTCGTAAACCCGCAGGCGCAGGGAGAACATGCTGCCCATGCTGGCCCGGACCACCCGGGGATCGAACAGATCCACGCAGGGCCGGATCAGCGCCACATCCTCCACGCCAAAGCCCAGGGCCGTGCGCAGGATGGTGCCCACGTTGCCGCAGTCCGACGGGTTGTGCAGCACCACGTGGGGCTTCTCCCCGTCCAGGTCGTCCTGAAACTTGGCGAACACCACCGCCGCGAAGCAGTTCTCCTTCCCGGAGATGCGGGACAGGGCCTTGTCGGCCTCCTCCACGCGAACGTGGAGCCGCTGCGCCAGCGCCATGAGCTTCTCCGCGCCCTCGGTTCCCGCGGCCTTGGTGTGCAGCAGCAGCCGCCGGGCGCAGCCGGCCCGGTGGAGCAGGCATTCCATGGCGGGGAACATTCCCGGGGCATAGGCATAGTCCAGCTCGGATCTGTAGGGGGACAGGGCGGGCATGGGGTCTCTCCTCTTTTCTGGGGCGCCGGGGCGGCGTTATTCCTGCTTGCCGAAGAGCGCCTTTGTAAAATCCTTGGCGTCGAAGGGCTGAAGGTCGTCGATGCCCTCGCCCACGCCGATGTACCATACGGGCACGTTCAGCTCCTGGCGGATGGACAGGGCGATGCCGCCCTTGGCCGTGCCGTCCAGCTTGGTGAGAATGATGCCGCCGATCTCCGCGAACTCCTTGAAGGTGCGGGCCTGGTTCAGGCCGTTCTGGCCGGTGGTGGCGTCCAGCACCAGGATGCAGCGCACGTCCGCCTCGGGGTATTCCCGGTCGATGACCTTGCGCATCTTGGCCAGCTCGTCCATGAGGTTCTTTTTGTTGTGGAGGCGGCCGGCGGTGTCCACAATCAGCAGATCCGCGTCCTGGGCCTTGGCGGCCTTCACCGCGTCGAAGACCACGGCGGCGGGATCGGCGCCCTCGTCGTGCTTGACGATGGGCACCCGGGCGCGTTCGGCCCAGATGGTCAGCTGCTCCGCGGCGGCGGCGCGGAAGGTATCGCCTGCGCAGAGCATCACCTTGCGCCCGATGGACTGGAAGCGAAGGGCCAGCTTGCCGATGGTGGTGGTTTTCCCCACGCCGTTGACGCCCACCACCAGCATGACCATGGGCCAGCGCAGAGGCGGACGGGGGATGTCCATCTGCGCGGTGATGATGTCCATCATGGCCTGCCGGGCCTGCCCGGCGTAGCGCAGGTTCTGTTCCTTGACCCGCTGGCGCAGTTCGTCCAGGATGACGGTGGTGGCCTTTACCCCGCAGTCCGCCAGCAGCAGCGCGTCCTCCAGCTCCTCATAAAAGTCCTCGTCGATCTTGCGGTCCTCCCGGGTGATTTCGTCCACCTTTTCGGTGAGGTTGCTCCGGGTTTTACTCAGGCCCGAAAAAAGCCGGGCAAACAATCCTTTTTTCTCTGACATGGGTTTGCAGGCATCCTTTCCCTTGGGAATATTACGACAACGTATAGTGTAACACAGGGGGCGGAGGGATGCAAGGCTTTGACCTTTCCAGGGGGAAAATGCCCCTTTCCCCCCTTTGCAAGCGGGGGAAAATGGTGTATAATAAAATATCGGATTCGCATGTACAATTTCAAAAGGCGCCCCTCCGGCGCCCCGGAAGGATGGAGATGCCCTGTGACGCAGCCTTTGCGTAAAACGAAAATCGTGTGCACCATGGGTCCCGCCCTGTATGAGCGCGGCTTGGTCAAGTCCCTGATGCTGGCGGGCATGGACGTTGCGCGATTCAATTTTTCCCATGACACCCCCGAGAACCACCTGAAACGGTATCAGGAGCTGTGCCGCCTGCGGGAGGAGGTGGGGTTGCCCGTGGCTGCCATGCTGGACACCAAAGGCCCGGAAATCCGCATCGGAACCTTCCAGGATAACAGCGTGACCCTGGACGCGGGGCAGCTGTTCACCCTGACCACCGAGGACGTGATAGGCGATGAAACCCGGGTCAGCGTCACCTACAAGGACCTGCCCAAGGATGTGAAGCCCGGCTGCGCCATTCTCATCGACGACGGCCTGGTGGGCATGACCGTGGAGCGGGTGACGGATACCGAGGTATGCTGCAAGGTGAACAACGGCGGCACCATCTCCAACCGCAAGGGCGTCAACATTCCGGACGTGCATTTGTCCATGCCCTTCATCAGCGATAAGGACCGGGAAGACATCCTCTTCGCCATCGAGCACGGGTTTGATTTCATCGCAGCTTCCTTTACCCGCAGCGCCGACGACATCATGCAGATTCGCCACATCATGGCGGAGAAGAACTGCACCTCCATCAACATCATCGCCAAGATCGAGAACATGGAGGGCGTGGAGCACATCGACGAGATCCTCCGGGTGGCGGACGCCATCATGGTGGCCCGGGGCGACATGGGCGTGGAGATCCCCCTGGAGGAGGTCCCCGTGCTGCAAAAGATGCTCATCAAAAAGTGCTACGCCGCCGGCAAGCCCGCCATCACCGCCACGCAGATGCTGGATTCCATGATGAAGGCCCCCCGCCCCACCCGGGCGGAAACCACCGACGTGGCCAACGCCATTTACGACGGCACCAGCGCCATCATGCTCTCGGGTGAGACCGCCGCGGGCATGTATCCCCTGGAGGCGGTGGAAACCATGGCGCGCATCGCCCTGCGGGCCGAGGCCAGCATCGACTACGAGGAGCGCTTCCGTAGCCGCACCTACGGCACATCCACCAACGTCACCAGCGCCATCAGCCATGCCACGGTGACCTCCGCCCACGACCTGCGGGCCAGCGCCATCATCACCGTGACCAAGTCCGGCACCACTGCCCGGGTCATCTCCAAGTACCGGCCCAACTGCACCATCATCGGCTGCACCACCTCGGAAACCGTGTGGCGGCAGCTGTCCCTGAGCTGGGGCGTGGTACCGCTGATGATCCAGGAGGAAAGCAACACCGACGATCTGTTCGAGCATGCGGTGGACAGCGCCGTGAATGCCGGCCTCATCCGGGACGGGGAGCTGGTGGTGCTCACCGCCGGCGTGCCCCTGGGCATCTCCGGCACCACCAACCTGATGAAGGTCCACGTGGTGGGCCATATGCTGGTCACCGGCGACGGCCTGTGCGGCGGCAAGATCACCGCGCCCCTGTGCGTGGCCAAGGACGAGGCGCAGGCCCTGGATACCTTCCGGGAGGGGAACGTGCTGGTCATGCAGCAGGTGACCAAGGCCATTCTGCCCCTGCTGCGCAAGGCCGCGGGGCTGATCCTGGAGGATGCCGATCCCGACGGCCCCGGAGCCATTGCGGGGCTGAGCCTGGATATTCCCGTGATCATCGGCGCTTCCGGTGCCACCCGCATACTCAAGAGCGGCGCGGTGGTCACCATGGACGGCGGCAAGGGCACGGTCAGCTGCAACTGAACCGCGGGCGAGCGCCTGAATCAAGTCGGCCTGCAGCTGCGGTAGAGCGATATATTCGGACGCTCCGGCAAGAGAAAATTGCCGGAGCATT
>DBFBGQ010000118.1:0-4653 GCA_048201975.1 Candidatus Egerieenecus sp.
AAAGACCAAAACCAGCCCAAGGAAGTTGTTTTACAAAGAACCTTCTGGGAAAAGCGCGAACAGGCAACACACAATATATCATCCGAGCGCGGCATTCAACTGCGTGTGTGCCGCGCTATTCAGGTGGAAGGCGCGTTTGCACTGCTGAAAAGCGACTTTGGGTTTCGGCGCTTTCTCACCAGAGGCAAAGGCAATATTCGTACGGAGCTGTTTTTCCTGGCCCTGGCGTTTGACCTGAAAAAGCTATGGATGAAGCGGGAACACAACCGGCTTAAAACGCGAGTGTCGCTCAAACTGGTTTCGTAGTGCTCGCAAAAATTGAAAAGCTATCCACATGCGGGTTTGTTTTTCGACAGCCCTGGTTTCTTATGCCTCTTTTTGCTTTATCTGGTTGGTTTTTGACGCTATGCCGCCGTTTTTCTCTTGATTTGTTTGCAAAATGGGCGTGCCGCAGAAGTTGCTTTCTGCAACACGCCCAACCTTGCAGGCGCGAAATCCCTCCGCTTGCAAGCATGCAATGTATAACTTGCAAGGATGTAGAATACTTTGTCAACACGCTGGGCCGGAGAAGCAGACGCTCCCCCGGCTTTTTCGCTGTCTGAAACCTTGCATCCCGTATGCAGGCATGGTATAATGCAAGCAAAAAGGAATGAGATGCATGCGGCGACTTCTTTTGCTATGGGCCGTTCTATGCCTGCTCTGCGCGGTAGCTTCCGCGCAGGGGGAGGAGTTCTTTGTATACCCCTCGGATGCGCAGGGATACCCGATTCCGTTGAACAGCGTCGTTGCCTGGGGCGATCAGGCGGCGGCCTATTCCCCTGCGGAAAAAGCGCTGTATCTCAGCGGCGCGCCCCAGCAGGTCTATCCGGTTCAACTGGAAGCGGGCGAGACGCAAGCGCAGCTGGAGGCGCTGGAAAAGACCCTGCTTTCCTATGGCTTGGAGCAGGTCGCCTCCGGCGGAAGCCAGCTGCTTTCCGACGGACAGGCGCTGTATCTGCTGAACAATCATGTGCTGTACCGGTTGGATATGCAGGAGCACCCCGGCCAGGCGCAAGCGCTCTTCTTCTGCAACCCGCTGCCGGAGAACGGTATGCGGGGGAATCCATTTGTTTCCCGGGCTGCGCTTTCCGGCGGACAGTTGTACGCGCTGGTGAACATGAGCGCCCTGGATAACAGCGGTACCGCGCAGCGAAACCTGTACGCCTACGCCCTGGAGACCGGCCAGCGCCGGGAGCTTCCCCTGGACGGGCTTTCCACCGGCGAAATCTGGGGGAATGTGCTGCTGTCCCTGGGCGAGGGCGAAGTGCTGTACGGCACAAGAAACCCGGACAGCGTCTGGAGCTACTGGGTATACACCGCGGCAAGCGACGCCTTCCGACCCCTCTATGAGGCGTATCCCTGGCTGCTGCTGCCTGAGGACGCGGAGATCGTGGGTTACGATCCGGCGCAGGGACGTTTCCTGTATGTGAGCAGCCGCACCCTCTACGCCGCGGAAAGCGGAAGCGCTGCCCGGCCCGTATACCGCATCAGCAGCTATACCTATGAAGCGGCGCTGCTGTCCTCCGGTCAGGTGCTGCTTTTGCAGGAGAATGAAGCCGCGGTCATTGACCCCACCCAGCCCATGGAGATCACAACCCTGCGCCTGTACCTGGATGGCGGGGATGTGGATGCCTTTGCCTTTGAGCAGGAGAATCCCGACATTCAGCTGGCGTATGAGTTTGTCTTCGAGCAGCCTTCCGCCCGCTCTGCGGCGGATATGCTCAGCGCGGCGGTTTCCTCGCGCACCTCCCAGATTGATATTTTCGGTGTGCCCATGGGCGCCTTTACCCGGACCGTCATGGAAAAAGGCTACTATGTGCCGGTGACCGGCGAGGAAACGGAGGCCTTTGTTGCGTCGGCCTACGCCTACATCACGGAGGAAGTGGTGGACGGCCAGGGGCAGCTGGCGCTGGTTCCCATGGCAGTGAGCCGGAACAACACGCTGAACTACAGCAGCACGGCGGCGGAAGCGCTGGGCATCGACCCGGCAGCCCTGCCCCGGACCTACGGGGAACTGCTGGACTTCATCCGCCAGTGGGACAGCCAATATGGCGACGCAGCGGAGGCGCTGGAAATCAGCCTGTTCGATACCCGCGTGGGGCTTGCCCTGGGGAAGATCAAGACCATGCTGCTGCGGGATATCCTGGCCCTGGCCCAGAGCAAGCCGGAGACAGCCCAGGCCCAGCTGGATGCCCTGGCCGCGCTGTTTGACGAAGCCACCGCCCTGGGCCGGGAGGTTTCGGACCGGGTAACGCCGCCGTCCATCGGGGTTTTTGAAGGATCGTATAGTTCCGACGAGGTACCGGAGGAGCTGTATGACGGCGCATATTTATTCAGCATGAACCTTTCGGCGCTGCCTTCTTCCCGCATGGAGGAGGGGCCTTACCGTTACTGGACCCATCTGCATCCCCTGGAGCTGTCCCTGTGGGAGGGGGAAGCGCCCATGGCCATTTACGCCGGCTATGCGCTGGTGATCAATCCGTACAGCGAACATAAGGAAGAAGCGATGCGCTACCTGCGCTATTTCCTGGAAAACCTCCCGGAAGCGCAGGCTGCCAATGTCTTAAGCGGCGCGAAGCCAGTGTCCTACTTTGAATGCATGGAAGAGTATAAGGGCTATCAGATGAATCTGGAACAGGCAGAGCACAATGCTCAGAGCTTGTCGGGCGCGGAGCTTGAGCAGACGCTGGAAAGGATCGACTATTATCACAAGCGAATTGCTGCCTATGAGCCTTATATCTACGCGGTGACGGAGGCGCAGATTGCGGAGCATGCGGCGTCGGTGGCGGCGACGCAGGCGGTCTGGTTGGAAACGGATGTGTATGTGGACGGCAGCGCCGCCGCCTGGGAGCAGTTCCTGGCCGGGAAAATCAGCAGCCGTCAGCTGCTGGAGCGCATCATGGAGATCAGCCGCATGGCGCATCAGGAGCAATGAGGGCGCCTTGCCTCGGGAAAACATCGCTTGCACTGCCGCCGGGACTATGATAAAATAGAAAAAAGTACGGACATATCACACAAGGAGGGATTTCCTCATGCTGGAAGCGTTGAAAGAACTGGTTTGCCAGGCGAATCTGCTGCTGCCCGCCCATCACCTGGTGACATTTACCTGGGGCAACGTGTCGGGGATTGATCGGGAAAAAGGGCTGTTTGTCATCAAGCCCTCCGGCGTGCCCTATGAGGAGCTGAAGCCCGAGGACATGGTGGTGATGGACCTGGAGGGCAACCGGGTGGAGGGGACGCTGAATCCCTCGTCGGACACGGCGACCCATGCGGAGCTTTACCGGCGCTTCCCGGAGGTGGGGGGCATCGTGCACACCCACTCCCGCTGGGCCACCATCTGGGCCCAGGCAGGCCGGGACATCCCCGCCTATGGCACCACCCACGCGGACTACATCTATGGGCCGGTGCCCTGTGCCCGGGACCTGACCAAGGAGGAAGTGGAACGCGCCTATGAGCTGGAGACGGGCAAGGTGATCGCCGCGCACTTTGAGGAGCGGCATTTGAATCCCCTGCATGTGCCCTGCGTGCTGGCGCGGCATCACGGCCCCTTCGCCTGGGGGAAGGATCCCATGGAGGCGGTCCACAACGCCGTGGTGCTGGAGGAGGTGGCCATGATGGCCTGGCACACCGAAATGCTGCCCAAGGCCCAGGACACCCAATCCATGCCGGACTATGTCCGGGACAAGCATTTCCTGCGCAAGCATGGTCCCAACGCCTATTACGGGCAGAAAAAATAACACGGAGGCATTTTGGTTCGCTTTGATGGCGCGTGGTCAAAGCGGACCTCTTTATTTGGAAAAATTTTTCCTGGGAAAGTGAGGAATTTTGGAAGGGCGCATGATATATGTAGTGTAAATCATAAAACGTTCAGGCCGGAGGGATGAAAGCCGGCGAATATTCACGGGAATGATCTGCAAGAAAAAAATCATCTTGCGGGATTTCCATAAAAAGATTAAGGAGGATTATGTATGCGGAAAGGAATGATCATCAAGGGACTGTGCCTGGCGCTGATGCTGGCGCTGCTGGCGGTTCCGGCCCTGGCGGAGGAAGGGAACACGCCGTCGGAACCGGTGGTCACGCTGGCGGGCAACCCCACCACGGGGTACACCTGGATGGTCACGGTGGAAGACGAAGACACCATCGCCGTGGTGGACGAGGGCTTTGCAGCGAACGAAACGGAAGAAAACATGACCGGCGCGGGCGGCTATCAGCGCTTCACCTTTGAGGGAAAGGCCGAGGGCTACACCACCGTCACCTTTGCCTATGGACGCTCCTGGGAAACGGAAGCCCCCGAGTATACCCTGACCTATGATCTCTCCGTGAGCAGCGACCTGGTGGTGACCATTGTGGGGACCACCTTCAGCCTGGGAGGAGAGTAAAGCGCAGGCGGGAATCCGGCGCGTACTTCATGAAGCGATAAGGCAGAAAATGCCAGATGAATGTTAGCGAAGGAGAGATCGGACGATGAAAAAGCTATGGACAGGACTGCTCGCATTGGTGCTGGTGCTGGCGCTGTGCGCGCCGCTGATGGGCGCCCTCGCCGATACCAACGTGTACTATGTGGATACGGCGAACAAGAAATCCCTGAACATGCGCTCTGACGCCAGCCTGGGC
>DBFBGQ010000119.1:0-3146 GCA_048201975.1 Candidatus Egerieenecus sp.
CGTGTCGAAAAAGTGGGCAAGCCCACTTTTTCGAGGAAGCAACTTCGGCCAACCAGAGGTCGTCCGAAGTTGTAAGGAATTGATTTTGCAAGCAAAATCAATCACCCGCGAAGCCGGCGGAGCCGGCTTACACGAATAAAAATCGAAGGGGCTGCGGCCCCTCCGACGCCTCTGGGGAGTTTTTTGACAGCCTGTGAGGCACGGCGTCCCAACGGACGCCGTGCCTCTTGCTGTGCTTACGGAAATTGTTTACTTTTTGCGCCGCAGGAAGGCAGGCACGCCCAGCTCATCCTTTTCCATGGCGGAGGGCTGCGGCGGCTGCGCCGGGGGCACCGCGGGCACGCCGCCCATGGGAGCGCCCTGGTTCATCCCCTGCTGATTCGCCGGGAACGTAGGCGTATACTGCGCGGTCTGCTGGGGTACATAACCGTTGCCAAAGCCCCCGAAGCCGCCCTGCTGAGGCGGAGCAGGCGTATAGCCATTGAAATTGCCGGGATTATACCCGCCGTTGAAGCCGGTCTGGAAACCACCCGCAGCAGCAGACGGCACACCCATAGGCGTGGGACGGCCCGTATTCACAAAGCTGGGGATTTCCCCTTCCCCGCCGGCATTCTGAGCGCCATAGCCGCTATACTGGTCATCATCGTAGTCGCCAGCGCCAGGCGTTGCAGGACGGCCGCCGGAGGCAAAGGAACCGAAGGTAGTGCCGCTGGCGTAGCTGGAGCCCAGCAGGCGCTCCTTTTCCAGATCCCGGGGTTTCTTGGCAGGCTCCCGGGGCGGGAAGGGCGTCTTCTCGAACCCGGTGGCGATCACCGTGATGCGCACCTCATCGCCCATGGTCTCGTCGATGCCCGCGCCAAAGATGATATTCGCGTCGGGATCGGCCGCCTGCATCACCAGGTTGGCCGCCTCGTTGATATCCACAATGCTGATATCCTCGCCGCCGGTGATGTTGATCAGCACCGCGCGGGCGCCATCAATGTTGGTCTCCAGCAGCGGACTGGAAATGGCGTTCTTCGCCGCCTCCACCATGCGGTTTTCGCCCTTGCCGGTGCCGATGCCCATGTGCGCCATGCCGCCGGACTCCATCACCGTCTTCACGTCGGCAAAGTCCAGGTTGATCAGCGCGGGCACAGCAATCAGATCGCTGATGCCCTGGATGCCCTGACGCAGCACGTCGTCGGCAATGCGGAAGGCCTCCAGCATGGTCGTTCCCTTGGAAACCACCTGCAACAGCCGGTCGTTGGGGATCACCACCAGGGTGTCCACCCGCTGCTTCAGGTCGGAAATGCCCATTTCTGCGTTCTTCATGCGCTGCTTGCCCTCAAAGGCAAAGGGCTTGGTCACCACCGAAATGGTCAATGCGCCCAGGTCCCGGGCAATCTCCGCCACAATAGGCGCCGCGCCGGTGCCTGTGCCGCCGCCCATGCCCGCGGTGACAAAGACCAGATCGGCCCCCTTGAGCGCCTGGGCAATCTCTTCCCGGCTCTCCTCGGCGGCCCGGCGCCCCACCTCAGGTACAGCGCCAGCGCCCAGGCCCTTGGTCAGCTTTTCGCCGATTTGAATTTTCGTATTCGCGTTGGACAGCGCCAGCGCCTGCCGGTCGGTATTGATGGAGATGAACTCCACTCCCCGGAGCCCGGCGTCCACCATGCGGTTCACAGCGTTGTTGCCGCCGCCGCCACAGCCCACAACCTTAATCGACGCGAAGGTCGTCTGATCCTCATTCTGAAACTCGATCACGTTTCATCCCCCTGACTTATCATGCATCGTTTTTCCGTCAAGCGCTGTAGATTAGCCGCCCAGCAGGCTGCGGAAGAAATCCTTGATGGCTCCGCCCACGCCCGCGGAGGGCTGATGCTGCTGCTCGATGGTGTCAATGATGAGATCCATCAGCCCCAATGTACTGGAATAGGCATGGCTGTTCAGCTTGGTGGTGCGCTTTGGCGTCTCACGGACCGGGCGCTCCAGGCGGGTGGAGAGATAATCCTTGCCGCCGCGGTTGAAGCTCAGTCCGCCGCCGGTTAGATAGAAGTTGCTCCAGTTGCCCAGGCGGATGCCGCTATCCTCCAGGGACGCCTTGATGGCATCGGCGATCTTGTCCACCTGCGGCTCAATTATCTCGGCTACCTTTTCCTTGGGGAAGGACAAGGGCTTTCCGCCATCCGCGGCGGGTATGTCGTAGGTGTCCCCGGTGCTGGCGATGCCGTACACGTACTGCCGCTTGAGCTTCTCGGCGCTCTCCAGGGGAATATCCAGGCCCATGGCCAGCTCCGCGGCGATGTTGCCGCCGCCCAGCTCAATGGTATCGTGGTAAATGACCGCGTCGCCCTCCACCACCATCAGCTCCGTGTTCAGGTAGCCGATGTCCATCAGCACCGCCATGCGGTCCCGGTCATCCTCGGGCAGGTAGAGCATGGCCTCCCCCGTGGGGGTGGAGAAGAATCCGCTGACGGTGATACCCATTTCCGTAAGGCGGTTGTTGATCTCGTCCAGGAAGAACTGGTTGGCCACCACAAAGCTCACCAGCGCGCTGAGCTCCCGGCCCTTGAGGCCCACGGGCTCCAGGGTGCGCTTGCCGTCGTCCACCCGGAACCAGGCCGGGGAACGGTGCACCACAATGCCCGGGAACTGCCCCAGATCCTCCGCCGCCTTTTTGAACACCGCTTTGACGTCTCCGGGCGTCACCCGGGGATCGGTGCCCTTGAGATCAATGCGGGCCTCGGTCGCATAGACTTTGGTGAACGCGCCGGGCACGCCCACGTTGACCTCGCGGATGCGGTGGTGGCTCTGGCTTTCCGCCTCCGCCACCGACGCGCGGATCGCCTTCTCCAGCTCGCCGGGGTTGTTCCACCCTTCTTCCAGATAGCCGTCGTAGGGCGCGATGCCCGCCCCTACAATATCGCAACGCTGGCTACCGCTGTTTTCGGCCACCAGGGTGACGATTTTACTCGTCCCAAAGTCCATTGCCGCCACAGTGGTTTTCATAGGTCGATCATACCCCCGTTTCCCCAAGGCAACCGCCGGATTTTTCCTTACGTGCTATTATAACACATGCCCGGCCCTTGTGAGAAGAAGTTTCTGCAAATGTGCGCGCAAATCCGGACACATTCCATGCCTGAACATAGCACACCAACATAACATTT
>DBFBGQ010000120.1:0-10422 GCA_048201975.1 Candidatus Egerieenecus sp.
TTTTATTTTTCCTGAAGCATGTTCTCCATGGGAGAAAGGTCAATCCCCTGGCAGCCGCTGAGCACCTGATACAGGCTTTGCAGCATCTGCTTGACGCCGCCGGGCACATCGCTCTCCACATTCAGGGGCAGCACGGGGTCATGCACCGAGAGGCGCAGCAGGAACCAGCCGTTGTCCATTCCCCCGTCCAGGTCGAAGGAAATGCGCACGCCTTCCCGGTTGTCCGGGGCGATGTGCCATTTCTCCGCGGCGTTGGCATAATCCAGCACCTTTTGAATGGCGCGCTTTCCCGCCTCGCGTAAGTCCTCCTCTTGGATATTCAGGCGCAGCTCCACGCTTTCCACCGGCTCCTGCAAATCCGCGATGAGGCTGCCCAGCGTCAAGCCCTGCTGCTTGAGCTTCATGGCCCGCACAATGAGCACCGTCACCAGGTACATGCCGTCGTCCAGGAAATGGTTTTCCTTGAGGGCCGCATGGCCGCTGGTCTCAATGGCCAGGGGACATTCCACGCCCTCGGCGTTCAGGCGGATGGCCTCGTCGATCACGTTGCGGTAGCCGCGCTTGTACCGGTAATGCTCCCCGCCCCAGTCGTTGATGAAGCGTTTGAGCCCGGAAGAGGTAACCGAGTCGGTGACGATGGTTTGTCCGGGCTTTTCATCCAGCAGAATGGCGGAAATCAGCGCGATCAGCCGGTTGCGGTTGATCTCCCGGCCATCCGCGTCCACAATGGCCGCGCGGTCGCAGTCCGCGTCAAAGATCACGCCCAGGTCCGCGCCCGCCTTGAGCACCGCATCCCGCACGGAAGCCATGGCCTGCGCGTTCTCCGGGTTCGGCACATGATTGGGAAAGCGCCCGTCCGGCTCCAAAAACTGGCTGCCCTCGATCCACGCGCCCAGGCTCTCCAGCATGTCTGCGTAGAAGCCGCCTGCGCCGTTGCCCGCGTCCACCACCACATGCAACCCCAGCAGCGGCTTGGCCAGCTCCGTCTCCAGGCCCTTGCGAATGCGCGCCTTCAGCTGCTCCTGGTAGGTGGTGAGGAAATCCCTGGCGACAATGGCCCCGGCAATGGGCATATCCTCGGGATTGAGCGTGGAGGCTTCCGTCAGCAGCTGCGCCACCTCGCTCCCCTCCAGTCCGCCATCCCGCAGAAAGAACTTCAAGCCGTTCTTGTCGAAGGGATGATGGCTGGCCGTGATCATGATAGCGCCGTCCGGCTGGAAGCCAGGGGTCAGGATGCTCATGTACATGGCCGGCGTGGTGCACATGCCAAAGTCCAGCACCGTCGCCCCCGCCCGGGAGATGCCCTCCGCCGCGGCCCGCAACAGCGCCGGTCCCGTCAGGCGGCTGTCCCGTCCCAAGGCGATGGTGACCTGGGTGGCGGGCTTGCCCTCCTTCTTGGCCACGTAACGCGCAAAAGCGATGCCCAGGCACTGGGCCACCCGCTCGGTGAGAACCGCATTCTCTCCCAGGGCCGTGCCCCGCACGTCCGAGCCGCTTTTGAGTTTCATCCAGTCCAACATACCGTCAACCTCCTTACAGGTCGGTGTTTTCCGTTGCGATTTCATCCACCATGCCGCGGAATTGCTGATACAGCGGGGCCAGGGCGCGGTAGTCCTTCCACACCCGGTCCACGATTTGCGGGCTGTACGCCCAGCGGAACTGCGGCTTCTCCCGCACGATAAACAGCTCCCGGGCGCGGTACCAGGGGGCCAGCTCCGCAGGCAGGCCTTCGGGCAGCGCCAGGCGCTTGAACGCCGTCCCCGCCAGCTGCAAGCGGTGCCCCGGCAGGTCGCACCGCTGGAGCAAACGCTGAAACTCCTCCGGCCGGGCGGTCAGCTCCCGGCGAAGCCTGTCCATCACCGGCCGGTTCTCCCCCCAGAACCCCATGCCCCAGCCCAGTTGATCCGGCCCCAGCTCAAACCAGAAGTTCAAGGACTGCTCCCGGGGCTCCGCCGCCCGGCGAAACAGCAGCCACAGGTGGTCCCGATAGGGGCTTTTATCCTTGGTGAAGCGGGTATCCCGGCGAATCCTCGCCAGGCACTTGTAAGGCCGTATTTCCATCTGCGGGTCGATGCGCTGCATCCGCGGGGCCAGCTCCGCAATAAACGCATAGAAAGGCGTCTGTACGTCCCGGATAAAATCCTGCCGGCGCTCTTCGAAGTAACTGATCTGGTTGTGAAAACGGATATCCAGGAAAAATCGCAGGGTTTCCTCCGGAAAGCCGGTAAACATAGCGCACCTCCCCGAATTTCTTCTTTATTATAGCGGCATTGCGCCCGCATTGCAAGGGAGGCCCGAAGCCTTTTTTTCTTGACGCCCGCAGGTCTGCGCTGGTATCATAAAGAAAAAAACGCTTGCAAAGGAGGCTTCCCCATGCGCCACCACATTCTTGTCAAGTGGGCCGACGACGGGCTTCCGCGCCCGGAGACCCCGCCCATCCGCGAGCTTTTTCTGGAGACGCTGCGTATTCCCGGCATTCACGACGTTTCCGTGCAGGAAAACGTCGTGCAGCGCCCCAACCGCTACGACCTGCAGATCGTCATCGCCATGGAAAAAGAGGCTCTGGACGCCTACGACGCCTCGGAGCCTCACCAGCGCTGGAAAGCCGTCTATTCGTCTCGAATCGCGCAGAAAGCGATTTTTGACTGCGAATAACCGCTTCCCCACCATGGGATGAAAAGTTCATGGGTTCCCTTTCCTTCAGCCCGGCCCTTGCGCCTTCATTCCTCCCAGTCGCTTTGCGGCACATAGCCGGTCAAGCGGTCGCCGGGGAACCAGGCGTGATACCACGCATCCCCTGCGACGCCCAGAACAAGCAATTCTTCCGTGCGCGGATCCTTGGTAATGGGACGGCCCGTTTCCGGCTCCGCATACACCCAATGGTCATCCTGCGTTTTTGCAGGCAACCGCAGGGGAAACATCGCCTGCACCTCGTGTCCGGCATCCCCAAAGGCAAGGCAATCCTTGCGCATCCAGCCTTGCGCCCCAAAGATATCCACCTGCGCCCAGTTTTCCTTCTGGGACAAAACGCGTGCAGGCGTGCCGTTGTAATACGCGCCCAGCGCGCTTGCTTCGTCCTCCGGGCTGGTTTGCAGCGGCAATAGCCCGGCGGGATCCGGATTGTTCACGATGGCCCAGTTGGACGAATCCAGCGCTGCCATGGCTTCCTCCAGCGTATGCGGCAGACTGTTCCAGTCAATGGCGGTGATATCGCTCCACGGGTGATCGCCAAAGGAATTCTCATACCCATTGGGGACGCTCCCCGTGAGCCAGTTTTTGCCAAAATGCAGCATGCAGCTCCCCGCCCCATCGGAGCCCATTGAATACACATAGGTTACACCGCAGGTGGTTTCATCCACCGGGCCAACGTTCACAAGCAAGTCGCCTATCGCCACCGAGGTGGAAAAGTTTTGATGTCCATACGCCGCGCCTTCCGGCAACGGGCTGCTGCAAACGATGTTCCATGCATTTTCCCGATTCAGCCAGCAGGAGGCAATCACCCGCTCGCCGCCTGGCATTTCCAGGAAGAACTGCAAATCATCCTCACCGGCACAGCCGCCAAGGAACGTAGCGTTCGGAAACAGCTCCGCCGCCGCCAGCGCCGTGACCTCCTCCGAAAGCCAGCTGTGGGTATACATACGGTTGGGCTCCGGGAAGCTTCCATGGGCATAGACGTCCAGCGGCAGCAGCTTCTCCAGCCAACTTGCAGGCACGGGCATGTAAGTGCTGGCGGAAAGGGTTCGGTGGGATTGATCCCGTGCATGGGTGCTGTACTGCAACGTTCCTTGGCTATACTGCAACGCGCTTTCTTCCTTGCCGTCCTTGATCACCAGGCCGGTTACGCGCCATTGATCCTCTGCGCGGAGGGCATAATAGGTTTCCGTTACCGTGTCATCCAAACGGTATGTCCAGCAAAGGCTTTCGTCCGTATCCAGCATCAAGCCAAAAAGAGAAGCATTCTGGTCCAGCGCTGTGGAGCTGGATAGCGTCAACGTCCAATCGCCGTTTTGCTGCTCTGCCAGGCACAGGATTTGCGTCTGCCCGTCCGACACAACGGCCGCCGCCGTGCGCCCGCACTGGTCGGAAAGCAGAACGCGATGGGACGGAAAAGCCGCTTGAACCAGCGCCGCCACCTGGGCGGAGAGCTCGGTTTGGGCCAATGTGCGGCCCGGAAAACAAACCATCCACAGGAAAAAGAACCCCACGCAAATAAGAAGCCTTGCTTTTTTCATCCACGATGCCTCCCTTCCCTCCATGCCGCCGGGGATCCTGAACCGTTTCCCTCGATGCATCGCCACGCTGGTCCCGGTTCTGCCCCCGGGCTGTATGCCGCCTGTTGGACGGGCGGCCTTTTTCTTTTTTGCGCCGCCGGCGCACAGGCGAAGGGGCGTGTCCGTTGGCCTGCCTAGCGCGCCGCTTCCATGCCAGCTATCCTTCCATAGAGCAGACGAATGACCCCGCCCAATTTTTCCTAACGCAAGTCATTTTTTTACAATTCGCCGTGTCTTTATGGAAGCTTCTGCAGGCCGCGCCGGCGGAAAACAAGACCGCCCCTTGGACCTCTTCGGGCTCCATATGCATATGTAGGGAAACGTTTGTGGGTTCGAGAAGGAAAGCTTTATGCATCCGATGCCCGGCGCCTCCGGTCATCGCTTGTTTCTCTGCCGGTACTTTGCTTCCTCCGCCTCGTACATGTCACGCATGGCTGCCCGCAGTTCGCCCACAATGCGGTCCCGCTCGGCGTTGGGCTCGTTCTCGGGGTTGTAGGTGATGATGGGCGCAAAGGACAGCGTGCGCATCTTTTGGTGTGCGAACACGGGGAGGAACCGGCAGCATTTTCCCGTTTTGTTGTAATAGATGGGGGCCAGCATGGCGAAGCCAGAAAAGAGCTCGCCCAGGCCCTGCCGCTCATAGCCGTGGCCTTCGCCGGCCGCGTTGGGATTTTCCGGGAAAATCAGCAGATTGTCCCCGGCCTGCATGGCCTCCACCGACATGCGGAACGTGTTGATCAGGTCGCGGGGCTTGTTACGGAACACCGGAATACTCTCCAGGCATCTCATGGCCCACACGGAGATGGGACCCAGCATTTTTGCCAGGGGCATTTTCAGGCGCTCCGGCAGCCACCGCTGACGCTTGATGGTGTACTTGTAAACGTAGGCGGCCATCTCGTCCTTGTCCACGGTGATTTCGGAGATGGTCCAGGGGCGCACCGGCACAGGAATGTTCAGCACCGCCACCAGCGGCCCGTAAAGCTCCCCATGGTTGCACAGGAATACCAGCGGGTTGTCCACATCCTCCACGATGTTTTCCGTTCCCTGAAGCGTGTGGCGGAAAAAGGGACGCAAAAACGCTTTCACCGCGTTGATAAAGAAGGGCTGCCGGTGGGGCTTGATCACCACCGTTTCCAGCTGGCGCTCCAGGGCGGGATTTTCTCCGCCCTCCTGGCGCAGGCGCAGAAAGCGACTGAGCTTCTCCATGTATCGCTGGCTCAGGGGGAACCGAAGCGCTCCCAGCAGCGCCCCCACCACGGTGAGCATGGCGGGAATCATCAACAGCGGCTGAAAGCGCGCGGCAAACTCTCCGGCATTGCGCGGCAAATCCTTCCCGGCGGCAAAGCACATGGCTGTCAGGGCGCACAACGCGATCATCCCGCCCACCAGGGCCGCCAGCTCCCCGCCGGCCCGGCGCATTTGCCAATAGCCGCTCAGGTCGTTTCCCGCGGAAAACTGCGCCACCTGCACCATGATGCGCTCCATGCGCATGAGCACGGTCAGGCAGAGCGTCACGCCCATGCTGCACAGGATCAGGCTGAAATACGCCCCCGGAGACTGGGGCGCCCGCCGCTCCATGGCGCTACCAAACAGCATCAGGCTATAGATCCACAGGAAAAGCCCCACCAGCAGCAGCAGCGTGGGATCAGCGCTATGCTTGCGCTCCCGGCGGCGCAGGAACCATTCCGCCGCTTCCCGGGCCGCGAGGGTGCATCCCACGCACACGAGCATGCAGACCAGCAGCTGCTCCCCCGTTACCGCCAGGAACGTATACATCAGCACCATGGTGATTTCCAGCGCCACCAGGATGCACGCGGAAAGGGACTGATAGCTGGTGTAGGCGTTCGCCTTGCCGATTTTATCCCGCAGGCTGGCGTACTCTTTCTCGGATACCGGCTCCAACAGCGCTCGCTGTTCCGCCCGGTCCTTCAGCTGGCTGTAGACATCCGCGGCGCAGGCAAGCATAAATCCCCCCATCATCTGCCCCGCCAGAACCGGCGGCAGAAAGGGAAACAGCACCGCCGCTCCTCCCAGCACGCAGACCGCGCAGGGCAGCGCATACTGGCGGACAAAGCGCCCCTCCGGCGTGCCCCTGGCCGTGCACTGACGGATGACGCGGCGGCCCAGGATCGTCCGCAGCAGCAGAAGCAGAATCATGCCAAAGAGGATCCACACTCGGGTATCCTCCAGGGAAATGGGATAAAACACCAGCAGCAGCAGGTTGGCCAGCAGCATCGTGCCGCAGATGACGCCCGTCCATACCCGCAGGCGGGGCGTGTAGTAGTTGCGCAGGGGCGGCGTGCATACGCTGGAAAACACCGTCGCCACCTGGCCGCACATATACAGCGCGCCGCCCAGAATGGGCATATCCACCAGCGTGTTGGAGATCATCATGCAATACATATAGGCATAGAAGCCGCTCAGCGCAGTCAGCGGCAGGGACATGGGGCGCGCGGCAGATGGGCGCGTAGGCACAGAAGTCATCCTCTCGTAGTTGTCAGCAACGGAAGCGCTTCTCCGCGGGTCATCGCAACCCGTCCCGCCAGCGAAGCCCTTCCGCTGCGTCGTGTGATGATTGTAACATAACCAGCTGCAATGAGCAATGCCGTTTATTTACACAATGTTCAAAAATGCCCTAACGCGCGCCGCGGCAAGCTTTTCCAGCCGCGTCGCCCTCGCCGGAGGGCTCTTCCCCCCTTGACCTTATGACCAAAATAACGGATAATAGAATTAGTTCCCAGCGTATCGGCATAGCAATAAAGGAGGAACCATCGCGTGTATACCCAATCGGATTTGGAACAGACCCTCGCGCAGAAAAAAAAGCGCTGGATGCTGCTTGCTGTTCCCGAGGCCGTGCTGGTGGCGGTCATTGTTTATTCCCTGGTGATCCGCCAGGAGTGGCTGACCTCGCTGACCAGCTGCGTGGCGGGAGCGCTGCTGATCTTCGTCTATGACCTGGCCATCAAGCCCCTGAGCTGCTACGCGCGGCATCTGCAGGGCGTGCTGCAGGGGCGCACCCGTACCCTGGAGGGCACATTCAAGCAGCTGGACATGCAACCCTCCGTGGTGGATGGCGTCTACTACCGGGGCATGATCGTTTCCGCAGGCGACCCCACCGACGAGGAGGACGACCGGCTGTTTTATTACGACACGGAAAAGCCCCTGCCCCAGCTGCAACCCGGCGACAAGCTGCGCGTCACCTATCATGACCGCGAGGTAGCGAACCTGGAAAAGCTGTGAGACGGGAGAAAAGAGGTGCCCCATGGAAAACGTGTTGGTATGCGTCACCGGCCAGAAAATGTGCGAACGCTTGATCCACCGGGGCGTACAGGTGGCCCAGGAGCATGGCTTGCCCCTGCTGGTGCTGTCGGTGGTGGGAAACGGCCTGAACGACCTTAGCAATCCGGTGGTGAACGAAGCGCTGGATTATTTATACCGAGCCAGCGCGCATAGCGGCGCAGAGATGACCGTGCTTTGCTCCGAAAAGCCCCTGGACGCCATCGTGAGCTTCGCCAAGGCCCACGGCGTCAAACACCTGGTGCTGGGCGAAGGCAAGCCGGACGTTCACGGCAACAGCTTTGCCGGGTATCTGGCCATGTCGCTGCCCCTGGTTACCTTTCACGCAGAACCCTCGGCATCCTGAGCTTTGCACCCTAACATACTGTATGGAAAAAGGAGGTTCCCATGTATCATTGGAAAAAGTTCCTGGCGCTGCTGCTGGCGTGGATGATGTGCGTTTCCGCATCCTCTACGGTGGCTGCAGCCGAAATCATTGGCGGTAGCGTAGCCATTGCCGGCACGGACAATGAGCAGCCCTATTACTTTTCCTCGCTGTGCACCATGGGCGATCATCTCTATGCTGCCGATTACGGCAACATTTTCGAGCTGGACCCGGAGGTTCCCGGAGGAATCAAGGCCATTTATGCCCTACCACTGGAGGATATGACTTACTCCGTGGAGGGCGAGGAGTACATGATTGCGGACTCTCCCCAGGCCATTGCCTCCGACGGGAAAGACCTGTACGTGTTTTTCCAGAGCCGTCAACTGCGCCGCTGCACCCTCGATCAAGAGGTTGCATCCTTCAGCGATCCCATCGCCAGCATTGGAGCAGCGGACGACGACTGGTTCAACCTGGGCGGCATGGTCATTCAGGATGGCGCGGCCTACCTGCTCATTTCCTCGCCCGACGATTCCTGGGGCAAATATGATCTGTGGGAGATCCAGCTGTCCGACGGCGCGACGCGGCTGATAACCTCCGGCGGACTGACCTCCATGTGCAGCTATCAGCCCGGCACGCTGCTGATACGCTACTGGGACCAGGAAGAGGCTTACAGCGGACCCGAGGTCATCATGCCCACCCTGTGCAGCCTGGACATCGCCACCGGCGAACTGACCGAGCTGCTTTCCCTGTCCGACTCCCAGCAGGGATGCCTGGCCTACGACCCAGAAACGGACACCATTTATACCGCCTCCGACGATTCCCTGTACCGGCACGTTGCCCTGGGCGAGCAGGAGACCTGTGCCTATCTGAACCTGCAATACCTGAACAGCTCCTCTTCCAGCGCGCTGCTGAACGGGAAATACTATACCATTGACAACAACGGCGGCACCTTCATCTGCGCGGATACCGATCCTGCAAACATGCCTGACCGTGCGCTGCGCATTGCCCAGTCCTACAAGGATAACACCATGGTTGCCTTCATGGAAGCGCACCCGGAGATTCCCGTGGTCACCATGGACACCGGCGCCTACAGCGCCGACCTGATCGCCCAGAGCATGGCCGCGGGCGACGACTCCGCGGACATCTATGTGGTGAATGTGAGCTGGGGCGGGTTTGACCAGCTGCGGAACAAGGGTTACTGCGTGGACCTGTCCAACTCCACAATCCTCATGGAGCAGGTAGCGCGGATGAATCCCACCCTCACAGCGCCCTTCTTCCAGGACGATCATCTGTGGGCCTTCCCCTCCAGCGCATATGCCAACGGCTTTGGCTACAGCCCGGGGGTCATGGAGAAAATCGGCATGACGGAGGACGAGCTGCCCACAACCCTGCTGGAGTTCATGGACTTCGCGGTGGATTGGCTGAATGATTATGCCTACGATTACGCGGACCTGACGCTGCTGGAAAGCGTTTATGACATTCGCGGTCAGCTCTTCAACCAAGTGGTGAATAGCTACGTGGCCTACTACGCCGCCACGGACCAGGAGCTGGATTTCGATACCCCGCTGATGCGCAAGCTGCTGGCAAAGCTGGACGAGGTTTCCCCCCGGTTGGAGGAGATGAATCCCAAAGATACCAGCAACGGCATCATCACCTATTCCTCCTCGGACAACTTGCCCAGTTCCCTGTTAACGGAGTACCTGTCCTACAATCCCCAGGAGTACAGTTTCCATTGGGACTACCAGCCGCTGCTGCTTCCCCTGGACGAGGGCATGGATCCGGCTATTCCCATGTCCATGGAGGTTTACCTTATCAACCCCAACTCCAAGAATGCGGATCTGGCTGTCACCTTCCTGGAGTATGCTGCACAGAACATGTCCAGTTCCCTGGAGATCACCCTCTGCCCGGACGCCAACGATCCCGTGGAAGACCCCAACTCCCTGCGCAACATAGCGTCCACCCAGCAGGACATTGACGATCTCAAGGCGCAAATCGAAACCGCCGATGAGGAGCAGAAGCGTGATCTGCAGGATACCCTAAGCTGGATGCAGGAGTGGCTGACCACCCAGGAGGAAAACAAGTATGCAATCTCCGCGGAAAGCATCGCTACCTACCGGGAGATCGAGCCTTACCTCTATGTCAGCACCAGCAGCATCTTTGCCAACATCACCACGGACGGCTCGCAGCTGCTTCAGCGCTACATGGACGGGCAGATGTCCTCCGAGCAGTTCATCAAGGACTTCAACCGCATCATCCGCATGATGCAGATGGAAGACATGTAAGCTTTCCCTCGAAAACAACCAATCGCCGTCCCCCTCTGCGCAGGGGGGCGGCGATTTGCATGCAGCGGCAATGTCCGCCCTTGTGTGGAAACCTTTGGCCCATAGCGACACCAAACCGCAGCGCTGTTGTCACGTCTGTTGTCGAGTCAAAGCCTTATGCCATAAGGTTTTTTTGCTCTTTGACCCACTTGACAACAAGGAAAAAGAA
>DBFBGQ010000121.1:0-58926 GCA_048201975.1 Candidatus Egerieenecus sp.
GCCGCTCAAATACCTTATACTGGTCTTGCTTTTGATAAGTTTTTTTCACACCTTTATCTTAAGCGAAAAGACGAGGTTTGGATACCCTTTTGAGGTTCCTTGCCTCGTCTTTTTTTGCTCGGGGTGTTTTGCAACGCGCCCTTTTTATGTCTCTATCTGTTTTTGCGCCATGCTTTCTTGGGCTCAAACTTCCCGCAGTCGTCCGCCGTCTGCGGCCAGTTCAGCTTCCGCTCCTGGTATTCTTCCCGGGTGATTTCACCGCTGCGCATCTGCTGCTGAACTGTACCCCAAATGTTGGACAAAAGAAGCAACGAAAGGGGTACAGAAATCTATGGGAAAGGAATTGTTCACTGAGGAATTAAAAATAGCGGTTGTTCAATATGTGCTGGAAGGGCATACCCGCAAAGAAACATCAGAAAAGTTTTGCATATCCCCACACATTTCCAATGGAAGATCATTCCCGTCCTAGTCGGAAATTGCAATATCTTGCGGGCATCGGAGCGTCAGATGATTCCCAAGCGTCCGACAGAAAAACCAAATTGATTTATTGTCAGTACGCAAAGGTTCTGCTGATTGGCCCACGCTCTCAACATTAAGACAAGCATTGCAATTTGCTGAAATGCCGCCACAGTAGAAGCATTCAATCCACGTCTTGACGCAAGGCAGGCGTATGGTTATAATTGGTCCGAAACGCGGATTCCATGGACGCCAAACAGCAAGCGAGGAGTGATGGAAAGCATGAAAATCAAGCTCAGAAGTGCGGCCTGTCTCGTTCTGGTACTGGTGATGGCCGTATCAACCTGCTTTGCGCAGGAGACGCCCAGCCTTCAGGATGATTTTTACGAGGCGGTAAACGCCCAGTGGCTGGCCGAGGCGGAAATTCCTTCGGACAGCGCGGAGGTGAGCGCCTTCAGCGAGATGAACGACAAGGTCAAGGAGGTCCTCATGGCCGATTTACAGGCCATGCTCAACGGTGAAAAACCCGTGGCGGAGGGCCTTGAGCAATGCATCGAATTCTATCGCTTGGCGGCGGACTATGAAACCCGCAATGCCCTGGGCGCGGAGCCGCTCCAGCCCTATCTGGAAGTGATCGAGAACCTGGACAGCCTGGAGGCCGTGCGCGAAAGCCTGCCGGAGCTGATTTTGCAGGGGATACCGGTGCCCTTTGGCGTCGCGGTCACAGCGGATATGGGCAACGCCTCCGTCAATGCCCTGTATTTCTCGCCGGCGTCGCTCTTTTTGTCCAGCAAGGATTATTACCTGGACGACAACACCCGCGTGGCAATGCAGAGCGTCTTTGGACAGATGTCCCAAAATCTGCTGGTGATGGCCGGCAAGTCCGAGGCGGAGGCGCAGCAAATCGTCTCCCAGGCACTGGCCTTTGACGAAAGCCTCGCACCCTACACCCGCACCGCCCAGGAAAGCAGCGACACCGCCTCCAGCTACCATCCTCAGCCCCTGGCGCAGCTGGACGAACAGGTGACATGCTTCGATTTCGCAGCCTTGCTCGCAGAGCTGATGGATGAGGCGCCCGAGACGGTCGTAGTGACGGATCCCGCCTATTTTGCGGCGCTGGATGAGCTGGTCAGCGAGGACACCTTCTCCCAGATGAAGAGCTGGATGCTGGTATGGACGGTCAATGCCCTGGCCCCTTACCTCAGCGACGACTTCCGCGTGGCGGCGTCCGCTTTTTCCCTTGCTCTCAGCGGCGCAGCGGAGCCTTCCTCCGCTGAGGAGGCTGCCTATAACATGGCGCTGTCCATGTTTGGCGAAGCCGTGGGGATCTATTATGGGAAGACTTATTTGGGCGAGGAAGCGCGCCAGGATGTGCAAGAGATGGTGGAGCGCTTCGTGGAGGTTTACAAGCAGCGCCTGAGCAACAACGATTGGCTCAGCGACGAAACCCGCGAAATGGCCATTCGCAAGCTCGAAGCCATGAGCATCCATGTGGGCTATCCGGACAATGTACAGCCCGTCTACGAGCTGATTGAAGTAATCCCGGCCTCCCAGGGCGGCACGCTGGTGGAAAACGTGATGGCGTTTACGCGCATATCGACGCAATACAATTTCAGCACCTGGGGCCAGCCGGTGGACCGCAGCGCGTGGCCGCTGACCGCTTGCACGGTCAACGCCATGTATACGCTCACGAACAACAGCATCAATTTCCCCGCCGCCATTCTGCAGGAGCCCTTCTACAGCCTGGAGGCGTCCGCCTCCGCCAATTACGGCGCCATTGGCGCGGTTATCGCCCATGAAATTTCCCACGCCTTTGACCCCAACGGCTCCAAGTTTGACGAGAACGGCTCGCTGGCCAACTGGTGGAGCGAAGAGGACCTGGCCAAGTTTGAGGAACTGTCCCAGGCGATGATCGAGGAGTTCGACGGCATCGCCTTTGGTGGCGGAACGGTCAACGGCCTCCTCACGGTAACGGAGAACGTAGCCGATGCAGGCGGCCTATCCTGCGCACTGGAAGCGCTCAAGCAGGCCGAAGCCGAGCCGGACCTGCAGGCTTTCTTCACCAGTTGGGCCAAGGTATGGCGCAACAAGGCCACCGACGCCTATACGGCGCTGAAGCTCACCATGGATGTGCATGCCCCCTCCAAGCTGCGCTGCAACATCCAGGTGCAGAACCTGGAGGATTTCTTTACTTCTTTCGGCATTGAAGAGGGCGACGGCATGTACCGCGCTCCCGAGGATCGTGTGTCGATTTGGTAACACTTCCTATCCCGGATGCCCCTGCGGCATCCGGGATTTTTTTTGCGCGGAAGAGCAGACTGCGCGTGCGCATGTCAAGGCAATGTTCGTGCGAATCGCGCTGGGGTTCCATGCGGCCCTCTGCGCTGCTTCATGCTTGATCTTCAAAAATTTTTCTGGCCGCTCGCATGTTCTCCACAATCGGCACGTCAAACGGGCAGCGCTTTTCGCAGCTTTTGCAGGCGATGCACTCGCTCCCATGGTGCTCCAGCTGCAGATAATGGGAGCGAATCGAGGGCGGGACGCTGGTTTCGTCCAGTCGCGCAATGTCCAGATATTTGTTGACCGCGGCAATATCAATGCCGCTGGGGCAAGGCTGGCAGTGGCCGCAATAGACGCAATGTCCGAGGAATTCGCGCTTGAGCGTGCCCAGCACACCGCTGTAGTCGCGCTCTTCGTCGCTGGCATCAAAGTATTCCATGGCCTGCAGGATTTCCCGACGGCTCTGGCATCCCAGCATGACCGCCGCCACCGCGGGGCGGGTCAGGGCGTAGTGGATGCACTGGGAAACGGTCAACGGCTGGGCAAACGGCGTGTGCTCGGGGGAAAGCAGCTTGCCCGCGCCGAAGGTCTTCATCACCGTAATGCCGATGCCGCGCTGTTCGCACAGCTTGTACAGATCCGCGCGCACCGGGTCCAGGCCATGGAAGGCCGACACATCCAGCTTGTCATGCGCGTTCAGCCGTTCCAGCACGTCGACCCCTGCGGGATGCAGGTCAAAGGCGGGGTTGATGCTGAACAACATCATCTCCGGGACGCCTGTTTCGATCACTCTGCGCGCCATCACAGGGTTGTGCGAGCTGAAGCCGATATGGCGGATGTCGCCCAGCTGTTTGCGTTCGAGTACATAGCGTATGAAGTCCGTTTCGAACACGCCTTGGTAATCCTTTTCGGAATCGATGAAAAACATCATGCCGAAATCGACGCAGCCAAACAGCTGCAAATACTCTTCAAAATATCGTCTGACCACCGTCAAGTCCCGGCTGATGTCATACTGGTGGTGGATGTCCGTGGAGCCGATATGCCCTTGAATCGTCACATCCTTGCGGCGGCTGCCCAGCGCTTTGGCGATGTTTTCACGCACTTCGCGCCCCGGCATGAATACATCCAGATGCGTGATGCCAGCCTCCAGCGCGGCGTCGATGGTCTCCTTTACCTGCGCATAGGGCTTTCGGTCCAGATGCTCACAGCCCAGGCCGATGACGCTGGCCTGCACGCCCGTTCTTCCAATTTCCCGATACTGCATGTTTTTGCCTCCCTTTCCTGGAATTTCTTTTCATTGATAGCATGAAACGGATCCACATACAACGCGGAGTAGAAGCGGCATACGTTTAGGCCGACGGCGCTTCCGAGCCTGCCGGCGCGCTCCCCAGCATGATTTCCACGGTAAATTGATCCCGGCCCACATGAAACTCGATGCTGCCGCCTGCTTTTTCCACCGTGCCGCGCATGCTCTGGATGCCAAAGCCATGGAGCTCCGAGCGGTCCTTGCTGGAGAGGAACGTATCCCCGCGGCGTTTGATGCTTGCCAGATGCGCATCGTTGACGCAGGTGATCAGCAGCACATCCCAGATTCTGGAAAAGGACAGGCGAATCTTTCTGGATGGACTATGGGCAGGCAGCCGCAGGACGCCTTCAATGGCGTTATCCAGCAGGTTGCCCAGCAGCATGCAGAAGTCCCGTTCCGGAATGGGAAGCGGCGTCAGCGGCTGCTCCGCCAGCGCAAAGGAGATGCCTGCGTTTTCCATGATGATCGTCTTCGCCCTGAGAAGGGCGTCCACAGCCAGGCAGCCGGTGAAGAAAAGGCGGGGTTGGCTGGGGCTTTGCAACAGCGACAGCGCCTCATGACGCTGCGCGGCGCTGAGATCAGGGGAGGAGAGCATTTCTTCCGCCGCCGCCATGCAGTGCCGCAGGTCATGCTGCACGGCCAGCATGTGCTGATAGATGCCTTTCAGCTCTTCCTGATGCTCTGCAACGAGCTGCGCCGTTTGAGCCGCCCGCTCCGCTTGGCGCTGCTTGCTGTTCAATGCTGTCAGCCGCTCGTAGAGAACCATGACCAGGAGCATTCCCGCGAAAGCGCAGAACGCGCCGAGGAGAAGCGACGGGTCCGCATGCCCGGATAGGCGCGCGACAAAAAAGCATTCATTGATAATGAAAAGGATCGCCAGCATGGCCACAAACAGCGGCATTTCCTTGCGCGGGGGCTCATGGGCTGCCCGGCTGAGCCGTATGGTGATGCTCATGACCACGGTAACAGCCGCGTTCCCCACAAAGTAATAGATGATGACGGCGTCCTCCGAAGCGCTGAGCACGTTGCCGTTCATGGCGATTTGCATATCAAACATGCTGCTGACCAAGGTGAGCGTACCCAGGGACAGAAACGTATCCAGAACGGCCCAGAAAATGCACCGGAGCAGCGACTCGTCGGAGGTAAGCTTTGCATAGACAAAGAAAATCACGGCGCTTAGCGCCTCCGGGACCGGCAGGTGAAAGGATTGTATGATAACGTAAAACAGCACGTAAGCCATCACGGCCGCTGCCTCTCCAAGCAGGTGATGCGGCTGCTGGGAGGTTTGTGTTTTCAGCGCGTATACCGTCAGCGATCCCTGGTAGGCGGTCATTAGCAGGTCGAACAGCGTCATCAGCATGTTTACGATCCTCCCAGATAATACTCACGGAATCGCCGGATCAGCTGCGCCTGATAGCCCCTGCTCATGGGGATGATCTCGCCGTTGGCCATGGTAATGTTTCCGCTTCGGATGTTGCGGATATAGCGAAGATTCACAATGAAATTCCGGCGGCACTGCACATACAGCTGGGCAGGCAGCTTCTTCCGGAGCGCTTCCAGGGATTGCTTGCACTTGTATTCCTGTGCGTTGTCCGAAGTTTTCAGCGTGCAGGAATGCCCCGACGCCTCCACATACAGAATTGCGTCCTCCGGCAACCGAAGCATCTGCCCCGGCATGTCCAGGACAATGCAGTCCGTATGCCGCAGGGACCAGCGATGCCACAGGATATCCATGCACTCGCATAGCGCATCATCGGAGACGGGCTTGCGCAGGTAACGCAGCGCATTTACCTTATACCCTTCCTGCGCATACTCTCCGTAGTTGGTTATAAAAACGATGGGCAGGTATGCGTTGATGCGGTGAATTTCTTTGGCAGCCGCAAGGCCGCTCATTTCTCCAGGAATCTCAATATCCAAAAACAGCGCGTCGGCAGCCATGCCGCGCCTCCAGGCCTCCAGCATGTCCTCGCTTGAGGTGAACGTATGCAGCATGATACCGCCGGCATGTCCGGATTTCTCAGCCCAATGCAGGATCTTCTGCCGGAGCGAGTCCAGAAAGACAGGTTCGTCGTCGCATAGGACCAGGTTCAATGCTCCCACCTCCTCGTGCTTGCAGTGTAACCTATTTTGCCGGTGTTGTCCATAGCGCAGAGGAGAGAATGTAAGAAAGTCGCTTCATCCGAAGATCTGCGCGGGGCGTGGCGGGCATCGGACCACATTTCACGCGCAAATGGGCGCATTTCGCGCGCAATTTTGCTTTGATTGGTTTTTTTCTGGTAGAATATGTCAAAAGCCCCCAGCGCGAGGAAAAGCCAGCGCGGTCCAAACCGCCAAGGCCAGAATTTGCTTCCATGCATCGCCTTATAAGGAAGACCGGACTTCATCAGCGCAAAAAGGAGGAAGCGCCGTGCGAAAACAGATCGCCGCCCTGTGCCTGACGCTGTTGCTATGGGGAGGCGTAGCCAAGGCCCAGGAGGAATTGCCGGACCTGGCACAGCTTGATCAGGAAACTTGCCTGCAAATCGTGGACTATAGAGGAGCGTTGATGGTTGCAACCCTCGAAGGACTCTACATGCAACGGGAGGGGGACTTTGTCCTCCTCTCAGGAGATTTCCACCTTGGGAGCAGGGAGGCTCTTTCGGCGGACGAGCAATCGTCGCTGTGGGACGCTGCATACTATGGCAAGGATGCGGTTCCCCCAGGCAGCAGCGTGGATTTTTTGATCGTCTCTCGGCAGGAAGAACTGTACAGCCTGTGCAGCAACTACCTGGGGGTGAACAAGCTGACCCTTTCGGGAAACACGCTGCACAGCGAGCGGCTCTGTGCCCTGGATTGGCAGAGCTTTGTTACCGCCCCGGATCAGCCTCCGCGCCTCTTTGACGCGGTAATCGATGGGGACATGCTGTATTTCCTTTGCGGCAGCGATCCCCTGCAGGGGGAGGAGTCCCTCTGGGCGGAGCGGCTTATGCGCTGCGATTTGCGTACCGGCGAAACGAAAACGCTGGCCCAGGGGACATACACGGGGTTGTGCTTCGATGGAGAGGGAATGCTGCTGGCCACCGTTCCTTCCCTGAACAATCGCGCCAAGCTGGTGCGCATCTCCCCGGAAACAGGGGCGCAGGATGATTGGGCCACCGTGGGAGGAACTGAGCTGAATTACCCCCGCCTGGATCCATCCAACGGCGATTGCTACTTCACCAGCGGACAGCGTGTGTATGTCCTGCACCCTTCAGGGCTGCTGGAAACGGCCTTTACGCTCTCCTCCCTGGCTAGTGCGGGGGTCTATGGCGCCTGCTTTACGCCGGAGCTGGGATATGTGGTCATCACCAGGTTGGGGATAGAAACTGCGGAAAATCAGAGAGAACAGGTGCTGTATGTCCAAGGGCTTACGGAAACCTATGCCCAGGCATACATGCTGGAAACGGGCATCAATGTCCAAAGTCTGGGAGGCTTCGAGCCGTCTGCTGAAGAGCTAGCCACACAGATGCTCATGCAGAGTACGGCTGCCGACCTGTACTGTCTGGAGCTGGATGCGCAGGTACGGGAGTTGATCGCGAAAGGATACTACACCCCGCTGCAAGGGCAGGCAGAGCTGGCCCAAGCCTATCAGCGGCTGCGGCCTTTTGTGCGCGACTGGGTGACGTGGGGGGAGGACTTTGCCGTTTTCCCCGTATACCTGTCATTGCGGGGACCTGCCTATGACCCGGCGCTGCGCACGGAAGTTCCGCCGGAAACCTGGGAGGATTGGCTGCGGGAACTGCTGACGCGGGTGGAACACGATCCGGATGGGGAACAGCCGCTCTTTGAAGGACGGTATACCCGAGCTGATTTGCGCAGCATGCTGGTGGAGGCGCTGCTGGAGCAGTATTGGCTTGCCTGTGGAACCCACGGCTTGACTGTCGCCCAGACAGCCTTGGAGACCAACTTGACCCTTGCGCTGGCGCTGTGCGAGGCCATTGAGCCTTCGCATTTCTCCAGCGCGGACCCCTTGTTTCGCCTGAATGATGTGCTCAGCCCTGCCCTGCAGGCGGAAAACATGACGCCCCTATCCCTGGCCTTCCTCCCGGGAGAGGCTCCGGCCAGGACGCCGAAGGTGGCTGTTTATCTGCTCAACCCCTATTCACCCCGGCAGGAGGAGGCCTTGGCATACCTGGCCTATATCGCTCAGGCGCAGGAGGGAAGCGCGCTGGTTTCCCTCTATGAGGTGAACGAGCCTCAGGAGAGCAGCGAATACCGCAGGCGGTATGCCACGCTGGTGGAAAATGTCCAGAGCCTGGAGGAGGAGCTGGCCCAAGCGCCTGAGGAGGAACGACGGAGTATACAGGACCGGCTGGACAGCACAAAGCATACCATGGAACGTGTGGCGGAAAACCGTTACCTGGTGGATGAACCGGCAATCGACCGTTATCTGGCGCTGCTGCCCACCTTCCAGCTGCCTGCTTTCTCCCTGCCTGAATCGGCCTATGAAACGCTTCTGTTCCGTTTGATCCGGGGAGAGATGGAGGCAGGGGAATTTTGCCAGGAGCTGGACCGCATTCAACGGGCATGGCTGATGGAAAATCAGCTGGAATTTCTGGAATGAGATGCGCTGAGCTGTCAGATGGATCTGTCTGACAGCCCTTTTTCTGCGCCCATTGATGTGCTGCATACAAACGCCCTGAAATGCCGATCGAGTTGCTTGCTGTCCAAGTTCGCGATTTCAACCAGAGAATGCTGGCGCTGTAAATACTTTACAAACTCGCAGCCTAGATAATAGCCTACATCGCTGTGCTTTCGATAATTACACCAATCGCCAAAGAAGTCCTGTGTGCTGAGATTGCTGTCAATGCGTCTTAGAAATTCCTGCTTGATTTCTCTTTGGTTTGATACACACCAATTCAACCAACCATTTTGATTCTGAAGATAATAATCGGCATGCTGGCACAGAATTTGCTCGCATACCATGGCTATTCCTTCCTGATATAGTTGCGCCAAAGACGCTTCCCCTTTGGTCCGCGTTTCAGGAGAAAAAACCCCATACGTTTTATGCCAGATGTGACCAACTTCATGAAAAATTAGCGCCTGCATGCTGGACTCATTTTGCCAACCTAATTCAAGAATCTTCTCCAGTCCAATCAGAATGGCATCTCTGCCGTCAAGGGTCGTTGCCCAGCCCGCGCCATTACACAATCCCAAATAAAAAAGAATATCCAGTTCAGGGGCCTTTGGAAACAGTTCGCTTATGCGATGATCGAGCTGCTTGGCAACAGCAACAAAGGAAGCATTCGCCAATAGCGCCTCTTCCTTGTTCTGCTGTACACGATTGATGACAGGCAATATATCTTTCTCGAAATTATATCCCTTTGCATCTGTCTCACATTTTTCACTTAGTTCTTGAGAAAATGCTTTGGTATATTTTCTCCAGCAATCCAGATCAAACACATGATTCATAAAGCAATTTTGTATTTGGTCAAATGTATTGACGATCCGCATTGTCCACCTCTTCCAATGCAAAGGAGCGTTGTGATTTCTGCTCTTGCTCCTGCATCCGGCGTCATGTTTATGAAAGCTGCTTCGCAAGGGCGTAGGGCAAAGCAAATTCTTACAGGCAAAGTGTAGCAAAGGCATTCGTGAAAGTCAAGGTCAGCTCTGCCAATGCAAGATGCATGCGCGTCATCGCGGAAAAGCCTCCCTTCGGCCAGCTGTATCCATGTGACCGAGAGGGAGGCGTTTTTCTGGTTGCTTGCGTCGGAAGGCAGTTTTTTGCGCGGCGGCTACGCTTTTGGAGAAATGTGACTGTACAGCGCCGCTCGGCCTGCCGCTTATTCCAGCTCAAACGCGCCGGTATAGAGCTGATAATACTGGCCTTTTTGTGCGATCAACTGATCATGGTCGCCGCGCTCAATGATCCGGCCTTGCTCCAGCACCATGATCGCGTTGGAGTTTCGTACGGTGGAAAGGCGATGAGCTATGACGAACACCGTGCGACCAGCCATCAGGGCATCCATACCTTGCTGGACAATGGCTTCGGTTCGGGTGTCAATAGAGGAGGTTGCTTCGTCCATGATCATAACCGGCGGATCGGCCACAGCCGCCCGGGCAATGGAAATCAGCTGGCACTGCCCCTGGGACAGATTGTTGTTGTCCCCGCTAATCATGGTTTGGTAGCCCTGCGGCAGGCGGGTGATGAAGGAATCAGCGCCGGACAGCTTGGCCGCCTGGATGCATTCTTCGTCTGTGGCGTCCAGCTTCCCATACCGGATGTTGTCCATCACTGTGCCAGTAAACAGGTTGACATCCTGCAGGATGATACCCATGGAGCGGCGCAGATCCGTTTTTCGTATTTTCGTAATGTTGATGCCGTCGTAGCGGATCTTGCCATCAGCCAGATCATAAAAGCGGTTGATCAGGTTGGTGATCGTTGTCTTGCCAGCGCCGGTGGCGCCTACAAAGGCGATCTTCTGGCCAGGTTTAGCGTACAGGGAAATATCATGCAGCACGATTTTCCGTCCGTCATAGCTGAAATCCACATGGTCAAATATGACATTTCCCTGTACTTTCGTGTAGGTCAGGGTGCCGTCGTGGTGCGGATGCTTCCAGGCGTAGACGGCGCCATCTGCGCATTCCACCAGCTCTCCGCTGCGCTCCGAGGCGCGGACCAGCGTCACATAGCCCTCATCCTTCTCCGGATCTTGATCCATTAGCGCAAAGATGCGGCTGGCTCCGGCAAAGCCCAGCACAGCACTGTTCATTTGCTGCGCGGTCTGGGTAATGGAGGAGGTGAATTGCCGGATGAGCCCCAGGAAGGAGATCAGCGTCCCCAGCGTCGTGGAAAACATGCCGCTCCCAAACAGCGCCATGGCGCCGCCGGCAATCGCAATCACCAGGTACTGCAAATTTCCGAACCCGGACATAATCGGCATCAGGGCTCCGGCGGCGCCGTTGGCATGCAGCGTATTGACGTAAAGCTCCTCGTTGAGCGCTCGCATGCGGTCTTTGGCCGCCTCCTCGTGACAAAAGACCTTCACGACCTTCAGTCCGCCGAACATTTCTTCGATGTATCCATTCACCACGCCGGTGGATTCCTGCTGCTTGGTAAAATATCTGCCGCTGTATTTGACAATCAGCCTTGCGACCAGCACCATGATCACAGACAGCGCCACAACGATTGCCGTGAGGATTAAATTGAAGCGGAGCATAAAGCAAAACGCAAACAAAGTGGTAACCAGCGACGAGATCATCATGGGCAGGCTTTGCGCAATAAATTGACGCAGCGTGTCCGTGTCATTGGTATAAACGCTCATAATGTCGCCGTGGGTATGGGTGTCAAAGAAATGAATGGGGAACGTCTGCATTTTGACGAACAGATCGTCGCGGATCTCCTTAAGAACCTTCTGACCGATTCTTGCGATGGTGCGATTGTAAAAAAGCGTGCCCAACGCGCCGATGAAGAATACCACCGCCATGGCGAGCACGACGCCCAGCAGCCTGTCAAACAGGTTTTCCCCTGTGGCCAGCATTTCCAGGATGTAGTCGTCGATGATGACCTGCATGAAGGAATTGCCGACCATTGCAGCGATTACGCTAACAAGAATGCATACGACGACAAAGACAAACTCCTTCTGATACCGGGCAGTAATGTAATCCATGAGCCTTGCCATGGTGCCTTTTCTGGACTTATTCATCCTGGTCGCCTCCTTTCTGCTGGGATTCATAAACTTCCTGGTAGATTTTGTTGGTTTTGAGCAGCTCCTCGTGGGTTCCGATGGCGTCGATTTTCCCACCGTCCATCACGATGATGCGATCAGCATCCTCCACAGAGGAGATGCGCTGCGCAATGATGATCTTGGTGGTTTCCGGAATGTAGGAATTGAACGCCTTGCGAATCAGGGCGTCTGTTTTGGTGTCCACCGCGCTGGTGGAATCATCCATGATCAGGATCTTGGGGTGCTTCAGTAGGGCGCGTGCAATGCAAAGCCGCTGCTTTTGGCCGCCGGACACATTTGTGCCGCCCTGTTCGATATAGGTATCATACCCGTCGGGGAATGTAGCGATAAACGAGTCTGCCTGCGCCAGCCTGCAAACCTCCGCCAGCTCTTGATCAGAGGCGTTCTTGTTGCCCCAGCGAAGATTTTCCTTGATGGTTCCGGCAAAAAGCACATTCTTTTGCAGCACCATGGCTACGGCGTCCCGAAGTTCCTCCAGGCTGTAGGTCTTAACATCCTTTCCGCCCACCGTTATGGTCCCTACCGTTGCGTCATACAGCCTGGGGATGAGCTGCACCAAGGAGGATTTACCTGAACCTGTTCCACCAATGATGCCGATGGTTTCTCCGGAACGAATGTGCAGATTGATATCGGACAAGCAAAGGTTTGCAGGATCGCCCACATAGCTGAAGCCCACATGATCAAAGACGATCTCGCCATCTCGTATGATTTCTTCCGGATGCTCCGGCGATGTAATGCTGGATTGCTCGTGGAAGATCTCCTGAATTCGGCTGACGGACTCCCGCGACATCATCAACATCACATAGATCATGGACAGCATCATCAGCGACATCAGAATCATCATGGAATAGCTGATTAGATTCTGCAGATCGCCCGTGGTCATGGAGATACCAGCTAAAACCGTTCCGTTTCCAGAACCGACGATGGCCTTGGCGGAAAACCATGCAATCAGGGTAAGGCAGGAGTAGATTCCCATCTGCATCAGAAACGGGTTAAAGGCGATGGTGGTTTCCGCCTTGGTGAAATCCTTCTGGATCTCTCCGGAAATGTTTTCAAACTTGGACCTCGTAGTTTTCCCGGACGAATCCTTTTACCACCCGGATACCATGCAGGTTTTCCCGAACCACGCCGTTCAGCCGGTCATAGGTTTTGAATACCCGATGAAAGATAGGGTGCGTCACGCGGGCAATTGCCGTCAGACAGAGGAACAGAACGGGAATGACCACAACATAGACCAATCCGATCTGCCAGTTTGTAAAGAAAGCCATCGCCAGAGCGCATACAATGGCAATGGGAGCCTTGGCCGCTACGCGCAAGATCATCATAATGGCGTTCTGCACGTTCATTACGTCCGTGGTCATGCGGGTTACCAGGCTGTTGGTGGAGAATTTATCAATGTTTGTAAAGGAAAAATCCTGAATGCGGCTGAACATCTCAGCCCTGAGATTCTTTGAAAGCCCGGCGGCTGCCTTGGTGGAAGTCAGGCCGCTGATGGTGCCGGCAACCAGGCAAAACAGCGCCACCAACAGAAGCCGCAGTCCATAGCTGCCTATCGTTTGCATGGTTGTGCCCGATTGGGACAGCTCGTCGATGAAGCGGCCGATGATCAGGGTCAGGCACAATTCGCCGATGGTTTCCAACGCCACCATGGCTGGCGTCAGGATCGCTTCCTTTTTATAGCTTTTTAGATATTTCAGCAGTTCAATCATAGAATTCGCTTGCCTCCTTTGCTCGTACAGTGATTCCCGCGCCTTTACTCAAGGACCTTGTGCGCTGACCCTTTGGCGTTTTGCAGGATCGCCAGCAGGGATTGCTTCATGATTTGCACGTCGTTTGCGGAAATTCCGGCGCAAAGCTTACAATCCAGCGCAAACACATACTGTGTTATGCTGGATGCCACCGTCCATGCCTGGCGCGTGAGGATAATCTCCTTCCTGCGGTTATCCCTACTGTTCATTCGCACCCGGACATAACCGGCCTTTCGCAGCTTTTTCAATGTCGCGCAGACTGTGGCCTTGGAGAAGCCAGTTTCCTGCGAAAGCGCAGAAAGCGACAACGGTTCACGACCTGCCTTCTCCTGCTCAAACAGTTCGCCTAGCAGACAAACCTGCGCAAAAGACAATTCCGAAATTTCCTCCGGAGGGTTTCCTCCGTCTCCTGGCAGCGCGCTGCCAATTTGCCGAAGCAGCCCGGCAGTTGAGTTTTGCAGCACCTGTTTTCCTCCTTTCGTGCGCAAATCATTCGGCAATGAATCTTCGTACAAACAAATATTATAGGCGTTTTTGCTTGCATGTGAATTTAGACTATGTTATCATAAATAAGCACAGCTTATTAATAAACGGAGGGAATTGTAATGAACACGTCGCAGCTGATCTGCTTTTTAACCGTGGCGGAAACGTTGAACTTTGCCCGCGCAGCCGAGCAGCTGCACGTGACGCAGCCGGCTGTCACCCAGCAGATTCATGCGCTGGAAGGCGAGCTGAATATGCAGCTCTTTCGGAGAACTACCAGAACCGTGGAGCTCACGCAGGAGGGACTGCTGTTCCTTGGAGATGCAAAGGCCATGGTCGACATCTATGAACGGGCGAAAAAGCGGGCGGAGTTTGCGGCTGCGGACCGAAGAGAATTCCTGATTATCGGATGCCACAGCCATCACGACGTCCTTGATCTCGCGCGCGTGCTGGAGCGGATGAAGGCGCAGTTTTCCAATTTATATCCCGTATTTCGCGTCGTTCCTTTTCAGCACTTATACCAGCGCCTGGCTGAAGAGGCGGTGGACGTGGTTATTGCCTTTTGGGAAAGGGAAGTCAAGCGGATGCATTATCAGGAGCTGATGAAAGTTCCTGCCGTAGCCATGACGATGGACACATCCTTTGCCGCGCCAAAAAGGGCATTGCAGCTTTGTGATTTGAGGCAGGTCCCCATCGTCGTGCTTGATCCACAGAAATGCCCCGAGGAATACAGAAAATTGCTGCATCGCGCGCTGGAGGATCGCTCGCCGAACCAGGTGTATTTCTGCGATGCAGTGGAAGCCGCAATTGCTTTGGCGCAGGCAGGTTATGGGCTTGCGATACTGCCTGATTTTCAAAAGCGGGATCCTTCCTTCCAATATCTCCCCATTGTAGACGCTTCGCCCATGTCCTATGGGGTATATTACAAGACACTGACGAGCTATCCCTTGCGCAAAGCGTTTGTGCAGCTTGCAAAGGAAAGCTTTCCCCAATCGCCCCTTACGTAACTTGGATTGGTTATAGCGTGCATGTCCTCAAACAGCGTGGCTCTGCTGACTTCGCAACAAAAGTCAGCGGAGCCGTATTTTTTGTCAAACCACAGATGCACCTGTTCCATCTGATGAGAACATGCTCAGTTCAATACACATCCATATGCGAATGAATCGGGCATGTAAAATGGTGTATTGGGGTAGAATTCATGCGAAGGACTTATGGCGCCAGTCCCTCCATAGGCGGTTCGCTGATAACGATTTTAGTTTTCGTCCCTCCGGGTGAAACGAAGACAGCGTGGATGGCAAAGGGCCGGCTTTCTCAAGTACTCTGGGAAAACACAGGACACCCGCTGTCTAGTGCTTTCACCATGACCCATCTAAGAATGATAACATCTACCTGAATGTTTCATGAAAAACAGTGCTGTGCATGGAGACGGAAGCAGCTTAGACGATGGAAAGTATAATTATAACAGATTGCGGTATTGAAATAGCAGCATGAATGCCAATACAATAAATGTAGAAACACGCTCACGTCGAGAAAGGAAAGGAGCTTTATGAGAAACAACGATATAGAAATTCTGAAATGGACGATTGATAAGATAGAAAGTGAATACAAGGATGATGTAGCGCTTCTGATTGGCCATGGCAGCGACATGCAAGACGATGGTGGGTCAACAAAGCGGTACAAAGGGGAAATTGATTATTTTATACCGCTTACCGAGCGCGCCAATGAGCTCTCACAGTCCTTTATTGTGGACGAAGTATGCTATGACATCTATCCGAGAACCTGGGAAAGCATTGAAGCGATGGCCGAGCTAAACGACTGCCATACAGCATGCTTGGCGGACGCAACAGTGCTCTATGCGCGCACGGAGGAAGACAGAGAGCACTTTGAGTGCATTCGCTCAAAACTGTTTGAAAATCTCCAATCCCGGGAAATTACTTGCGAAAAAGCGCGGGAGCGTCTCAATGTGGCAGAGGAAATTTTTCGCAGCATGATGTTGAGCAGAAAGCTTTATGAGGTGCGCTCTGCCGCAGGGTTTATCCTGGATTATTTGGGACAAAGCGTCGCGCTTTTCAATGGACGCTACTTCCATCGGAACGCGCTATACCAGTTAGAGGAGATGGAAGCGTTCTGCGAAAAACCGAAACAGTTCATGGAAGTGTATGAACAGATTATCCGTAGCGATACCATGGATGAAATCAAAAAGCTTTGCTATCAGCTGATTCTCATCGTTCAGGATTATTTGGGCACGAAAGAAACAGGTCAAGCTGTGGTGCATTACCAGTCAGTGCGTGGACTAGCAGACTGGTATCAGGAATTCAGCCACATGTGGCGCAAGATCTACGAATGCTGCGAACAAGGCGACGTGCGCCGGGCATTCATTTGGGGGTGCTCCTTACAGCATGAGCTGGATGTGATTTATGAAGAATTTGGCCTGGAAGAAATGGATCTGGTGGGTGCATTTGATGCAAAAGATCTCTCCGTCATGGAGACGCGCGCAGAGAAAATAGAGGCCAAGATCGTCGAAATAATCGTAAGAAGCAGCATCCGGGTAGCAATCTATCCCACACTGCGCGACTTTCTTGAAAGCAACTAAGAGCCTGTGCTGAATGGAGGAGAGAGGACGTGAAATATAAGAACGCGTCAGATATTCTACCGCCAGAATTGTTGAAGATACTTCAGAAATATGCCTCCGGAGAATTGATTTACGTGCCCTCTGGTGAAACACGGAAAAAATGGGGAGAAGGTTCAGGGGCTCGACAGTTCTACGCCGCGCGAAATGAGGAACTCCGTCAGTTTTATTTTAGCGGAACGGATGTGGATACACTGGCCGAAAAATATGCGCTGTCCATCGATACGATACGCAAAATTGTATTCAAATAAACTGCAAAAGAAGGGGGAGAAAGGCATGAAATACAACAGTCAATGCGCGCCGCGGACATCCATTGGAGAAAGGAAAGCGCCATTCTTTGAGACTATCCCCAATTTTGTGTAAACCTCCTGTGTGGTGTAGAATAGAAGCACCACACAGGAGGTTTACATATGCCCAGGAAGAATTGCAGCCTGGAAGAAAATGCCCGCAGAGAGAAGATCCGAGAGCTGCTGCAGATGGCAAACATCGGCAGTATGGATGACATCCAGAATCTGTTCAAGGAGACCATTGCCGAGTTCATGGAGAACGGCTTGGAGGCAGAGCTGGATGACGAGCTGGGATACAGCAAATACGACTACAAGAACAAGGACACAGACAACAGCCGCAACGGCCACAGCAGCAAAACCCTGTGTACCAGCTTTGGAGATGTGGAGGTATCGGTTCCACGGGATCGGAAGGGGGAATTTGAACCTCAGGTGCTGAAAAAGAATCAGACCAGCATCAGTCAGGACATTGAGAAGAAAATCCTGTCCATGTACGCCAAGGGTATGACAACCCGCGATATTGAGGCCCATATCCAGGATATTTACGGTATTTCCGTCTCAGACGGGTCAATCCCAAATTCTGTGTAAACTCCAAATGGGGTGCAAATAGAGCAAAATTAATTCAGGGCGGCAGCCGGGTGAATCCGGCTGCTGCCTTGTTTACATCATAACGCCGGTGGGAGCGGATGTCAAGGGCGGCGAAGCCGTTCTTTCAGGATGTGTTGGCCCGCGGCAGACAGTCGGCATACTACCGTTGGTTCTATGCCCTTCCTGAACACCCCCGGTTTCCCGCGGAAGGAGAAATGCCGGAATATGCCTGCTTCTCCTATGTGGCGCACATGCCCAAGACGGACCTGTCCTGTCCGGAGGCGTGCGCCTACTTTTGCCAGGTGGGCTGCTACTGGATTCAGGCCTTCGATATAGACGGCTGGCGGCTGGACGTGGCCAATGAGATCAACGACGGCTTTCTGCGCGCCTTCCGCGCCGCGGTCAAGGCTGCTAAGCCAGATGCGCTCATCATCGGAGAGGTATGGGAGGATGGGTCGCACTTTTTGCAGGGCGACATGCTGGATTCCTGCATGAATTACGACTTCCGGCGGCTTGCCCTGCAATTCTTTGCCTGGCGTGCCATTGATGCGGGCGGGTTGGCCGTGGGGCTGCATTGGCTGCTCACCCGCTACAAGGATCCCGCCATGCTTGCCCAGCTCAATTTGCTGGACAGCCACGATGTGAGCCGCTTTCTGACTGAATGCAGCGGAGATCAGGCGCGCATGCGGCAGGCCGTAGTATTTCAAATGACGTTTCCAGGCATGCCCTGTGTATTTTACGGCGACGAGCTGGGTCTAACCGGCGCGACCGAGCCGGAATACCGCCAAGCCATGCCGTGGGGCAAGGATCATCGGCTTCGGGCCCTGTACCGGGAGCTGATTGCCCTGCGCCGCGCGCATCCGGCGCTCCGGCGTGGCCGCTTTCAAGTGGAGTACGCGCAGAACGAGACGCTGATCTATGTCCTGGAGGATGCATCGGAACGCATTGCCGTGCTGTTCAATCGCTGGGGAGCGGCAGTGGACGTACAAAACTGGATGAGTCCGCCGGAAACGGAAATTCTGATCCAATGCGGCGTTACGTCCGGTCAGCTTGCGGCCGGAGGATACCTGATCAGCCGCGTGCCCGCAAAGTGAGGTGCATTCTGTGGCGGTTACCATTTACGATTTGGCACGGGAGGCAGGCGTTTCCATCGCCACCGTTTCCAAGGCGCTGAACGACAGCTATACCATTTCAGAAAAGACCAAGCAGCACATCATGGAAACCGCTCGCCGGCTGCAATATAAGCCCAATGCCCGCGCCCGCAGCTTCGCCCGACAAAAAAGCGGCACCGTGATCTTTGCTACCGAATTGTACCAGAACATCGCCTTTGAAAACCCGCATATGTTCGCCATTCTCACCGGCGTTACCCGCTCGCTGGAACAGAAGGGGTATTCGGTGCTGCTGCGGCACATGGAAAAAGGGGATGCAACCGCCTACGTGCGCGAGTTGATGCAGGAGCGGTTAGCCGACGGCGTCATCCTGCATGCGACGCTGCTCACACGTGATTTGGCCGCCTTTTTGAGCCATGCCGAAGCGCCCTATCTGGTGATCGGCCGTCCTAACTTTCCTTGCAACATCTGCTGGATGGACGCCAACCATGAACTGGCTGGGGACGTGGCCATCTCCTACCTGCTGGATCGAGGCTACCGGCGTATTCTGTACCTGGGCGGCGGCCCGGAAGACGCCATTTCCCAAAGTCGCCTGAAGGGCATGGAAACCATTCTCCGGGAGGAGGAACTCTCCATGGAGACGCTCTTTGGCGATACCCCCTTTACCGAGGACGCGGAGGAGCTCAAGCGCAGACTGTCCGGCACAACCCGTCCGGAGGTGGCGCTGTGCGCCAACAACCGCATCGCCCTGGAATGCCTGCAATGCGTCATGCAGCTGGGGCTGCGTATCCCGCAGGACCTCGCGCTGATGACCTTTGACCGTTATCCCTTTTCCCAGCTGCTCATTCCGCACCTCACCGCCGTGGAAGTGGACATGTTCGACATGGGCTGGGAGGCTGCGCGCTTCCTGATGCAGAAAATCAAAAAGCCCGGCTTGCAGGCGCAGACCTTCTGCACCACACCCCGGCTGGTGGAAGGGGAATCCACCTAATGAATTTATCAAGACGATTCTATCCCTCAGCAGTAGCTTGCGCCAGTAAACCGACAATGCAGCATGCTTGCATTTGACGTTTGCTGGCGCGGTTTTTGCGCAACAAACAATCGAGTTCAGCCACCTTGATCTATCAATCCAAATGATCACGATCCTTCAAAAAGAAGATAAATATGGTTCAGCCCGAATCGCATTCACCCAACCACAAGCAGCGAACAGTTTGCGAGAATAAGTGTAATAACTCAGTCAGGGCACCGTTCGGCTGATCTTTCGCATTGTAACTGAGGTAATGGGAAACGCCAACGTTTTGGACGCGCTAGGGTTTCCTAAGCAATTGTAGCAAGCTGAGTATAATGGGGCCGGTTAGAGCAATCACAAAAAACATTTTTGCTGCTATTGCTAAAGAAAACAAAACGGTGTTATGATGTACTCTGAAATCGGTTAGAAAAACGGTTTACTGCCTGGGCACTGTATGCCTGGCACGCAAAGTCGCACGGAAATATGAAAAATACCGATTTTATTGCTGCTTGGAAGGGCAATCAAATCCACAAAATCGGAGGTGTATGCAGATGAAGATACTCGTTTTCGGATCCTTAAACATTGATCATGTGTACCGCATGCCACACCTTGTACGGGCAGGGGAGACCATTGCCTCCATCAGTTATCAGAAAAATGCAGGCGGAAAGGGACTGAACCAGGCCATTGCACTGGCCAAAGCCGGTCAGGCGGTTCGCTTTGCCGGAGCGATAGGCAAAGACGGCCTGTTCCTGCGAGAGTACCTGGAAGACTGCGGCGTGGACATATCCTTGCTTCAGGTGTTGGATGAACCCACCGGGCACGCCATGATCCAACTGGATTCCGACGGCCAGAACGCCATTGTCCTTTACGGTGGTGCTAATCAGAAGATCACTGCGGAGATGATCCGTGAGGTGCTGGAGGGCTTTGACCCCGGAGATTTTCTGCTGTTGCAAAATGAAATCAATCTGTTGCCGGAAATTGTGCGCCAGGCAAAAGCAAAGGGCATGCAGATTGTCTTGAATCCTTCACCCATGAGCGACACGCTGCGTTTGCTACTGCCACAGGTGGACTGGCTGATTCTCAACGAGGTGGAGGGGGAGGATCTCACCGGTTGCGCGGACCCTGAAACGATGGTGCGCGCGTTGCTGGCAATGCAACCGGCCTGCCGTATCGTATTGACGCTAGGTGCCCAAGGGGCAATGTATGCAGACCACGGAAAGCGCTGTATTCAGCCAGCCTTCCATGTGGAAACGGTGGACACCACTGCAGCAGGTGACACCTTTACCGGTTTTTTCCTCAGCGGTATGCTGGAGGGGCAGTCCGTGGAAGATGCCTTGCTGCTGGCTGCTAAAGCAGCGGCAATTGCTGTTAGCCGTTCTGGGGCAAGCAAGTCCATTCCTTCCCTGCAGGAGGTTACCACTGTAAAAATCGGCGCCGAATGATATAGACCATGAAGGTCTGGCTTCAAAACATGAATGCCAACGGAGCTTTTTTCTGCGCATACGCCATATGGACGCGGCGCCGCCCACAAGCTATACAGTCCAAGCTTTCCGCCATCATCCGACCAGGTTAGGGAAATAAGGACGTTTTTCCTATGTTTTTTCGAACAACCCAGCCTTTTCGGAGATTCTGGAGACAAATTTCCACCGAGGTCTTGCCTTTTCTCCGGCGATGTGGTATGATGACAACGCTGATTTCGAGGAGGTTGCACGCAATGGATGTACTGTACGTTATTTTTTCCGTGGTGATCGTCATTGCCGCGCTGATCATGATCGTGACGGTGCTGCTTCAGCAGGGCAATGTTCGCGGCCTGGGCGCCATTACCGGCCAGTTGGATAGCTACTTCAGCAAGAACAAGGCCAAGACGGTCGAAGCCAAGCTGGCGTTGATCACCAAGATCAGCGCGGCGGTGTTTGTGGTGCTGTCGTTGGCGCTGCTGATTGTGGATAAGTTCGCCTGAGCATACACGCTTGCAAGCAACGCGGAGAGCCTTTTGCAAGGGCTCTCCTTTTTTTGTATCACCCCGTGCAGAAAGAAAACCCCTTTCTCGACAGCTTCTCCCACTGGCGCGAAGCGCCTTTTTATGGTATACTATTTCCAGTTGCCGTTTGATTGCGGTGGAACGTGTTGACCATGCCTCGGCAAATAGACGAAGCTTTTTTTCATGAATGGGCGAAGGAGGATACCGCGCCGATGTTTACACCCAGGGTGAAGAATCCGCAAACGGATCTGTTAATGAAGGCCGTGCTATCCTTGGAGGATGAAGAAGCGGCTTATCGCTTTTTTGAGGATGTGTGCACCGTGGCGGAGTTCAAGAGCATGGCCCAGCGGCTGGAAGTGGCCGTATTGCTTCGCCAGGGCATAACGTATCAGGAAATTGTCAAACGCACGGGCGCATCCTCCACCACCATCAGCCGGGTGAACCGCGCGTTATTGTATGGGGCAGAGGGGTATCATCACGTGTTGAACCGGTTGGAGCAGGAAGATGCGGCGCTCCTGGCCCCAGCGGAGCAATAAAGCTTTTTTGTGGTATTCCTTTTGATGCAGGCGCGGAGACGCGCTTGTTTCTTATCGTTCTTCCGCAATTGGGAAGAACGCATGAACGCGACGCGGAGATAAGGAGTAACAAACCATGGATTTGAGCATGTTGAACCCGGAACAGCGCTTGGCTGCGGAAACCATGGAGGGGCCCGTGCTAATTCTGGCCGGGGCGGGAAGCGGAAAAACCCGCGCGCTGACCTACCGGGTGGCGAATTTAATGGATCACGGCGTTCCGGCATGGTCCATCCTTGCGCTGACATTTACCAACAAAGCGGCCCGGGAAATGAAGGAACGGATTACCCAGCTGGTGGGGGAAAAGGCCGAGAGCGCCTGGATCTCCACCTTCCATTCCACCTGTGCGCGCATCCTTCGCCGGGATATTGAAAAGCTGGGCTATACTCGCTCGTTCACCATTTATGACGACGACGATCAGAGCACGGTGATCAAGGAAATCCTCAAGCGGATGAATATTGACGAGAAATTTCTGCCTCCACGGGAGATCAAGGCAAAAATTTCCGATGCAAAAAACAAGCTCATGGGTCCTGACGAATGGTTTGCAAAAACTGAGCGGGATTTCCGCAGCCAGAATCTGCACGACGTATTTGTCGCCTATGAGCAACGGCTGAAAGCTGCCAACGCCCTGGACTTTGACGATCTGCTGCTGAAGACCCTGGAGCTTCTGGCCGATCATCCCCCTGTGCTGGAAAGCTACCGGGACCGCTTCCGCTATGTGATGGTGGACGAATACCAGGACACCAACTACGCCCAATACATGCTGGTCAAGCTGCTTACGGACAAGAGCCGCAACCTGTGCGTGGTAGGAGACGACGACCAGTCCATCTATGGTTGGCGCGGCGCGGATATCCGCAACATTCTGGATTTTGAAAAGGATTATCCCGACGCCACCGTCATCAAGCTGGAACAGAATTATCGCTCCACGGCCAACATTCTGGACGCGGCAAACCAGGTGATCGCCCATAATGAAGGCCGGAAAGAAAAGGCGCTATGGACTGAGGCGGGGGAGGGCGAAACCATCAAGCTCTACTGCGCCGGGGACGAGCGGGAAGAGGCGGCCTGGGTTGCTGACCGCATCAAGAAGATGAACCGGCAGGGGGAAAGCTATGGCCGCATGGCCGTGCTGTACCGGGCCAACGCCCAAAGCCGCGTGCTGGAGGAAATGCTCATGCGCGCCGGCATCCCTTACAAGGTGTTCGGCGGCCTGCGCTTCTATGACCGGAAGGAAGTCCGGGATGTGATCGCCTATCTGCGGGTGATTGCCAATCCCACAGACGATGTATCCCTGCGGCGCATTATCAACGTGCCCAAGCGCGCCATTGGCGACGCCACCATCGCGGAGCTGGCCCGCCATGCCCAGGAGCAGGAGATGCCGCTGTTCAGCGCGCTGACCGATATGCCGGCCAGCCTGTCTTCCCGTCCGCGGAAATGCGTGGGAGACTTTTTCGTGATGATGACCACGCTCATGGCCATGAAGGACAGCATGCCCTTGAGCGCTTTTGTCCAGCAGATGGTGGATCAAACCGGGTTGATGGAGCAGTACCAGAAGGAGGACTCCGACGAGGCGCGAAGCCGCATCGAGAATATCCAGGAATTCATGGGCGCCGTGGAGGAATTCGACCGGCAAACAGAAAACGCCACCCTGGAGGATTACCTGGAAAACGTTGCCCTGGTCACCGAGCTGGACCAGGCCGAGGAAGAAAAGCAGTACGTCACCCTGATGACCCTGCACAGCGCCAAGGGTCTGGAATTCCCCAATGTGTTCATGACCGGCATGGAGGAGGGGATCTTCCCATCGGGCCGCAGCCTGATGGAGGAGAGCCGCATGGAGGAGGAGCGGCGGCTGTGCTACGTGGGCATTACGCGCGCAAAGGAGCGGCTGTTCCTTTCCCGCGCCAGCCAGCGCATGCTCTACAATCAGGTAAACCACAATCCTCCCAGCCGATTCCTCAGCGAAATCCCCAGCCGATTGATGGAGGACGAATGGGAAGCCAAGCGCAAGCAAACCTTCCATGGAGAGCCCGTGCCTCAGCCCCGGAGCTACACCAGCGGCTACGGCCTGAAATCCGCGCCCACGGTCAGCCAGCTGGGTCAGCCGAGGCTGACCCTGGGGGGCAATATGCTGGAGATTCCCGGCGTGCAGAAGGGCTTCACTCCGTCCAAAGCGCGCCAGAGCGCATCGGCGCTGCAAAATATTTTCAAGCCCGGGGATCGGGTGATGCACCGCAAGTTTGGAGAAGGTAATGTGGTGGAGCTGAAGGGGAGCGGCGCAGACACGCGCATCTCCATTGAGTTTACCGCCTATGGGGTCAAGGAATTCTCTCTGTCCATCGCTCCCATTGTGAAGATTGAGGAGGAATGACCGTGGACCAAATGGAGCGCATGCAAGCTCTGGTCAAGCGGCTGAACGAAACCGCACATGCGTATTATGTGCTAGGCGAGCCCGTTATTTCCGATATGCAATGGGACGCGATGTACGACGAGCTTGTGGCGCTGGAAAAGGCCACCGGCGTTGTGCTCCAGGATTCGCCCACCCACCGGGTAGGCGGCGAGCCCCTAAAGGCCTTCGCCCAGCACCGCCATATCACCAGGCTGTGGAGCATGGACAAGGTGCAGTCCATGGACGCCTTGGCGGACTGGATCCGTCGGACGGAAAAGCTGGCCGGCCGCGGCGACCTGCCCTATTATGTAGAATACAAGTTTGACGGCCTCACCCTGAACCTGACCTATGAAGGTGGAAAACTGGTGCAGGCCGCAACCCGCGGGAATGGGGAAGTGGGCGAGGCGATTCTTCCCCAGGCCAGAACTGTGCGCGCCGTGCCGCTCTCCATTCCGTATCAAGGGCTGCTGGAGGTGCAGGGCGAATGCATCATGCGCCTGAGCGTCCTGGAGGAGTACAACAAAACGGCCAAGGAGCCGCTGAAAAACGCGCGCAACGCAGCGGCCGGCGCCCTGCGCAACCTGGATCCCGCCGTAACCGCCGCGCGCCGGCTGGACGCCTTCTTCTATCAGGTGGGCACCATTGAGCATCCGCCCTACGACACGCAGCCGGGAATGCTGCAGTTTCTGCGGGAAAACGGTTTCCCTGTCAGCCCTTACCTGGGGGAGCCGAAAAATGGCGACGAACTGATCGCCTGCATCCGGCAAATTGAAAAAATACGCGACACGCTGGATTTCCTCATCGACGGCGTAGTGGTAAAGGTGGGGGATTTTGCCCTGCGGGAGCGCATGGGCTTCACGGAAAAATTCCCCCGCTGGGCCGTGGCCTATAAGTTTGAGGCGGAGGAAAGCGTGACCACCCTCAAGCGGGTGACCTGGGAACTGGGCCGCACCGGCAAACTGACCCCGCTGGCCCACCTGGAACCGGTGGATTTTTACGGCGTTACCGTGCGCAAAGCAACGCTGAACAACTGGGGGGACATTCAGCGCAAGCGCGTTGCTCTGGGCGCTCCTGTATGGATCCGCCGCAGCAACGACGTGATCCCGGAAATCACCGGCCGCGTGGGCGAGCCCGGACCGGATGAAAAACCCATTGAAAAGCCCGAGCATTGCCCTGCTTGCGGTGCAGCGCTGGTTGAGCGAGGGGCTCACCTTTTCTGCATGAACCGTGTGAGCTGCCGCCCGCAGGCGGTGGCGCGGCTGAGTCACTTTGCCAGCCGCAACGCCATGGACATCGAAGGCTTCTCGGAAAAAACGGCCGGGCAAGTATATGATCAAATGAACGTCCGGGATCCCGCCGATTTATACGCCTTGACCCTGGAGCAGGCGCTAACCCTGGAGGGATTCAAAGAAAAAAAGGCGGGAAATCTGCTGGCGGCGCTGGAGCGAAGCAAAAGCTGTACCCTGGACGCGTTTCTGTTTGCCCTGGGCATTCCCAATGTGGGGCGCAAGACCGCGCGGGATCTGGCGCAGGCATACGGCAGCCTGGCACAAGTGGAGCAGGCCACCGAAACCTCCCTGCTCGCCATTCCCGACGTGGGTGAAATTGTAGCCCAGAGCGTCACGGAGTTTTTCTCCTTTCCCGAGAACCAGGCCATGATCGACCGGCTGTTGGCTGCGGGCGTTCAGCCCAGAGAGGCCCAGCGCGTTGCGGAAGGTCCCCTCACCGGCATGACGGTGGTGGTTACCGGTACCCTTCCCACGCTTTCCCGGGACGAGGCAGAGGAACTCATCCGGCAAAACGGTGGGAAGGCGGCCTCCTCGGTGAGCAAAAAGACCAGCTTTGTGCTGGCGGGGGAGGCGGCCGGCAGCAAGCTGGCCAAGGCCCAGGCATTGGGCATCCCTGTGCTGGATGAAACGGCTTTCCGTGAGAAGATTCACCTGACTTGATCCCTAAAAAAGTGGGCAGCATCCGATGCATGGACGCTGCCCACTTTTTTGTTATGGATCAAGGCCGGTTGTTCTTTTTCCATTCGTCAATACGTTTCCCCACCAGCAGAATGGTAACCATATCCGTAATCCCGTCATAGATCAGACTGGCGCCGATAACGGCCACCGCCACCTGGGCAGAAGCAAAGGGGTTCATCGTCAGCACGAGCCCCAGCGCGATGGTCAGGGCAGCCAGCACCAGCAGGAACAGCCAACGCTCATACCCGGCGCGCTTGGCATCCATGGCCCGCTGCACTCCGCCGATGCCGCTGGCAAGCAGCGCGATGCCAAAGACAACGGGTATGAACCCTGCGACAAATTCCACACGGCATACAATGAATAACCCGATGGCCAGCAGAAACAGGCCGATCATCAGGTCCCCGCGAAACAGCTCCGGATAAACGTCCCCTTGCCGGGCATAGCGAATGATGCGCATGACGCCGTAGATCAGCGCAAGCCCGCCCAGCAGGTAGCAAACCACCTGAATGGCAATTCCGGGAAACAGCAGCAGCACCAGGCCGAGCACCACGGAAATCAACGACGAAATGAGCCACGTCTTTTTCAGTTTGGCGAAAAATGTTTTCCAATTCATAATCAAACCTCCCGTTGGCTTTTACCGGCGGTCAGGCCGACCGGCCGCCCCTTTGGAATTTCAGTTTACTACATTTGACGGTGGATTGCAAGGCAGGGAAATGGCAGCGCCAGCGCAAATATATACGAACTTTTTTTGAAAAAGCACTTCCAATATTCGCTGTTTTGTGGTATAATCCCGTCGATACGTAAACGTAAAGGAGCGAGCCCCGTGGAGAAAATTCGCCGTAATGAGCGCATGAGCGCCATGATGAAAATACTGTCCGCATCGCCCAACCACATTTTCACGCTTTCCTATTTCTGCGACCTGTTCGGCGCAGCAAAGTCCACCATGAGCGAGGATATCGACATTCTGCGGGATGTGGTGAAAACCTTCGAGCTGGGGGAGCTGGAGACAGTGACCGGCGCGGCGGGAGGCGTGCGCTATCGTCCTCGTACGGCTCGGGCCTCCTCCCGCGCATACATCGCCTCCCTTTGTGAAAAGCTAAGCAACGAAAATCGGGTGCTTCCCGGCGGTTTTCTCTACTATTCCGACATTCTCTCCAATCCGCAGATCGTGCAACGCATGGGAGAGATCCTTGCCGCGGAATACTATGCGTCTGCGCCGGACTTTGTGCTCACCATGGAAACCAAGGGCATCCCCGTGGCGCTCATGACCGCCAACGCTCTGGGCGTGCCGCTGGTCATTGCCCGTCGTTCCAGCAAGGTTTACGAAGGTTCGGCAGTGAACATCAATTATGTTTCCGGATCCTCCGGGCACATCGAGACCATGTCCCTTTCCCGCCGGGCGGTCCAGGAGGGTCAACGGGCGCTGATCATCGACGACTTTATCAAGGCGGGCGGAACCGCCAAGGGCATGATCGATTTGATGCACGAGTTCAACGTGACGGTGGTGGGCCTGGGGTTTGTCATGTCCACCGCACAGCCGCAGAAAAAGCGCGTGCAGGGCGAAAAGGCGCTGATGGTGATGGAAATCACCCAGGAGGATACGCCGCAGGCCAAGGTGCAGCCCGCCGCGTGGCTCAACACCTGATGAAAGGAGCGTTTCCGTGAAAACCATTGCGCTGATCCTGGCGGCTGGACGCGAAAATCAAATGCGCTCCGGCAGGGCGAAGGAGCTTCATCAACTGGTGGGGAAATCCCTGCTGGAGACCACAGCGGAAACGTTGCGGCCCCTGGTGGACAAAACCATTGTCGTGCTTGGCCATCATGCCCAGGAATTGCAGCCCGCGCTGCCCTCCTGGTGCGAAAGCTGCGTGCAGGACTTCTCCCTGGGCTTTGGCACTGCCAAGGCCGCTCTTGCGGCGCTCCCTTACATGGAGGAAGACGCGCGGATTCTGATCACTGCCGGGGACAAGCCCTGCGTTTCGCCGGCTTCCTACCGTTCGCTGCTGGAGGCCGTGGACGGTCAGCGCTACCATGCCGCGCTGCTGTATGCGGATGTGGACCATCCCGAGGGATACGACCGGGTCATTTTTGACGGGGACGGGGATGTGCGGCGCGTCGCCCATGCGGACCGCTTGCTGCCCCCGGAGGAGGAGATCGTCTCCATCAACGTGGGCGTATACTGCTTTACCTATGCCGTGCTGCGCAAAGCGTTGCTGGACATGGAGCCGGACGTCCATCAGGTTTACCACATCAGCGATCAGATCCACGGCATTGCCGCCAGCCATGGGGTGGCGGCCGTGGCGGTGGGCCACCCGCAGGAGGGGCGGCGCATCGTAAGCCGCGCGGACTTGGCGGAGGCCACCATGTTTATCGTACGCCGCAATTGCCAGCGGCTTATGCGCGCCGGCGTCACTCTGCTGGATCCTGCCAATACCTATGTGGAAGAGGATGTGGAAGTGGGGCAGGATACCATCATTTATCCGGGCTGCGTACTGCAGCGTGGTACACGCATCGGCGCGCGCTGCGTGCTGTATCCCGGCTGCCGCCTGGTGCGCACCGTGGTCGGCGATGAGGTTGTTCTGGAACAGGTGGTAGCGGAGGACAGCGAAATCGCTTCCGGCAGCCATGTGGGTCCCTTTGTACTAATGCGCGGAGAGCGGGGATAAAGCAAAATTCCGCTTTCCGGCAGGAGAATGGCCAGGAGAAATCGAATGAAAAAACTTCGCGGGGCGGGGGAACCTCCTCCCCGCGAAATGGTGTTTTTGGGGAAAGAAGGATGATCCCATGGAGAAGGAAACATGGATTGTCGTGGGCCTGGGAAATCCGGGGCTGACCTATGCGCATACCCGCCACAATGTGGGATTTGAGGTGACGGATCTGCTCAGCCGGCGCTGGAATGCGCCGCTGCACAAGCGCAAATGCAAAGGGCTTCTGGCGGAAACCAGCGTGAAGGATCGCCGTGTGGTGCTCTGCCAGCCACAGACCTATATGAATTTGAGCGGAGAATGCGTGGAGGAGCTATTGCAGTGGTATAAGGTTCCGCTGGACCACCTGCTGATCATCTATGACGACATTGATTTGCCGCTGGCAAAGCTGCGCGTGCGGAAGGCCGGCAGCGCAGGCACGCACAACGGCATGCGCTCCATTCTGGCCCATGTGCCCGGGCAGGAATTCCCACGGATCCGTGTGGGCGTGGGCGCAAAGCCCGAGGGCTGGGAACTTGCGGACTGGGTCCTCAGCCGCTATGCCCTGCGGGAAGAGCAGGAGGCCATGGCGCAAGCCTTCCAAGACGCAGCCGATTGCGTGGAAGTCTGGCTGGAGCATGGCATCGAGGACGCCATGCAGCGCTATAACCATAAGTAAGCAACGTGGAGGGCATCATGAATCAAGGGTTGCTGACGGGAGGCAAAACAGCTGCGCTGGGGCAGCTGCTGGATGCGCTGAGGGAAGGGAAAACCGCCGCCGTATACGATCTGCCGGAAAGCCAGGCCGCATACCTGGCTGCATTGACCACCCATCTCACTGGAAAGCGCGTGCTGCTGGTGCTGCCCAACGATCTGGCTGCCGGAAAAGCGGCGGACGATGCCCAGCAGCTGCTGGGAGGACAAGCAGCATGCCTTCCCGGCGGAGAAATCGAGCTGGGGCGCGGCGCATCCAGCCACGAAGGGGACTGGCGGCGTTTGGAGACACTGCAGCGGGCGGTGAGCGGCGATTTGCGTCTGCTTTGCACCTCCATCGATGCGCTCATGCTGCGCATGTCCTCCCCGGACCTTTTCAAGGCGGCCATCCTTCGCCTGGCGCCGGGAGATCGCTTCGGTCCGGATAAGCTGATCCATGCCTTGGTAGGTATGGGCTACGAACGGGTAGAGATGGTGGAAGGCAAAGGGCAGTGCGCGCTGCGGGGTTCCATTGTGGATTGCTATCCCCCCGCGGGAAGCGTGGCGCTGCGCCTGGAATTTTTTGACGACGAAGTCGACTCCATACGCACCTTTGACTGCATCAGCCAGCGCAGTCAGGAAAAGCGCGCCTCCTGCGTTCTTGCCCCTGCCACGGAAGTGGTGCTGGATCAAGCGGGGATGTCCGCCGGGGCGGAGCGCCTGCGGCAGGCGGCAGGCCTGCTTGGGCAGGAAACCGCCGGGGAAAAGGCGCTCTTTGACGATCTACCTCCGCTGCCCGAGGATGATGACGAGCTTCCCTCCTTTTTCGATGAGCAGATTGCGCCCCGGGTCCAAACGGCTCAAGCAGCCGCGGAGCTTGGGCGGCGCGTGGACCGCGTGCAAGCTGACGCTAATTTGCTGGCGGGGGGCGTTCCCTTCAAGCGAATGCGCTCCTGGCTGCCGGTGCTCACCGACGCGCGCTATACCGTCAACGACTGGTTTGAGGCTCCCTACGTTTTTCTGGTGCAGCCGGATCAACTGCGGCAACGCAGCGAGGAGCGCCGCCTGGGCTTTGGGGAAGATCTGCGCAGCGCCATGGAGCGCGGCGAAGCCGTGCAGGCGCAGGAAAAGCTGCTGCTGACCTATGAGGAAACGTTGAACACGCTGCAGGGCTGTAGCCTGGCAACCGTATCGGAATTTCTTCGCGGTATGGGCGGCGTGAAGCCTCAGGTGGCGATCCCCTTAGGAAGCCGCGGCGTGGCCGGATACCAAAACCAGGTGAAGGTTTTGCGGGAGGATTGCGAAAAGTGGCGCCAGGAGGGTTTCTGCGTGGCGCTGCTCTCCGGCGGCGTGGCCCGCGGCAAGCGTCTGGCCGAAGCGCTCAACGAGCTGGGGACTCCTGCCACATTCACGGAAAATCTTCTGGGAAACCTGATCCTGGGCGAGGTGCTGGTGCTGCCCATGACGCTTTCCAAGGGCTTTGTTTGGCCCGAAGCGAAGCTTGTCATCGTTTCCGACACGGAGCTGTACGGCGCGGGATACCGCAAGGCCAAGACCCGGCGGAACAGCGGCGAGCGCATCGCCGCCTTTACGGACCTGAAGGTGGGGGACTATGTGGTCCATGAGGATCACGGCGTGGGCATCTACCAGGGAACCGTGCGCCTGCAGAGCGAGGGAACCTACCGGGACTATCTGGCGATTCAATACATGGGCAGCGACAAGCTCTATGTGCCCACCGAGCAGCTGGACCGGATCCAGCGCTATATCGGCAACCCCAACGCTGCGCCCAAGCTCAATCGTCTGGGCGGCGGAGAATGGCAGCGGCAAAAGAGCAAGGTAAAGGCGGGGCTCAAGGAATTGGCCTTTGACCTGGTCAAGCTCTACGCCGCCCGTGAGCAGCACAAGGGCCACGCATTCGGCGCGGATACGCTTTGGCAAAAGCAATTCGAGGATCAGTTTCCTTATGAGCTCACACCGGATCAGGAACAATCCGTGCGGGAAATTACCCAGGACATGGAATCGGACCGCAACATGGACCGGTTGCTGTGCGGCGACGTGGGGTACGGGAAAACGGAGGTCAGCCTGCGGGCCGCTTTCAAAGCGGTGATGGACAGCAAGCAGGTGGCCATTTTGGCGCCCACCACCATTCTGGCCCAGCAGCACTACCACACCGTGCAGCGGCGATTCGCAGGATTCCCTGTGGAGTGCGATGTGCTCAGCCGCTTCCGTACCACCAAGGAGCAAAAGGACGTAATCCAGCGCCTGGCGGAGGGAAAAATCGACATCCTGGTAGGCACGCACCGCATTCTGGCCAAGGATGTAAAATTCAAGGACCTGGGCCTGCTAATTGTGGACGAGGAGCAGCGCTTTGGCGTGGCGCACAAAGAAATTATCAAAAATATGAAAAATCAAGTGGATGTGCTGACGCTTTCCGCCACGCCCATTCCGCGCACGTTGCATATGTCCATGGTAGGCATTCGGGATATGAGCGTGCTGGAGACGCCGCCGGAGGAGCGTCTCCCCGTGCAGACCCATGTGGTGGAGTATGCCGATGCGATCATCCGTGACGCCATCCTCCGTGAACTCAGTCGCGGCGGCCAGGTATACTTTTTGTACAATCGGGTACATTCCATCGAGCAGTTCTACCAACGTCTCCGGGCGCTGGTGCCGGAGGCGCGCATCGGCATTGCCCATGGCCAGATGAAGGAGCACGGCCTGGAAGATGTGATGATGGACTTTTATGAAGGAAACTATGATGTGCTTCTGTGCACCACCATCATTGAAAGCGGTTTGGACGTGCCCAGCGCGAATACGCTGATCGTTTTTGACGCGGATCGCTTCGGTCTAAGCCAGCTGTATCAGCTGCGCGGCCGGGTGGGGCGCAGCAACCGGCAAGCCTACGCCTACTTCACCGTACGACCGGACAAGATGCTTTCCGAGGAGGCCGAACAGCGGCTCAGCGCGATTCGGGAATTCACCGAGTTTGGCGCAGGCTTCCGCATTGCCATGCGGGATCTGGAAATCCGCGGAGCCGGCAACCTGTTGGGACCGGAACAGCACGGCCACCTGGCCACCGTGGGCTACGACATGTACTGCAAGCTGATGGAAGAGACGCTCCGGGAGGTGCAGGGACAACCCATGACCATCCAGGAGCTGGCCACCCGCGTGGACCTGAAGGTGGACGCCTATCTGCCGGGAGACTACGTCCACGACGAGCGTCAGCGTATGGAGATGTACAAGCGCATTGCTTCCCTGCGCACGGATATTGAGCGGGAGGATATTGAAGAGGAAATGATCGACCGGTTCGGCGATCTTCCCGCCCCGGTGGTCAATCTGCTGGACATCGCCCAATTGCGCGCCCTGGCCCAGGGGCTGGGAGTTGCTCAGGTGATGTACCGCGCCAAAGGCCAGCTGGTCATGCGGCTGGACCAACGCTATGTGCCTGACCCCAAGCTGCTCATGCAGGCTATGCTGGAGACAGACTCGCGCCTGTCCCTGACGCCCTCCCAGCCGATATCTCTGCTGCTTCGCGAACCGCGGTTGGGCGAAGCCGATTTGCTGGTAGAAGGCGTCAAGGTGCTCAAGGCGCTTTCCGCGCGCCTGGATGCGCTTCAACAGGCGGCGAAGGCAGCTGTCAAACCCCAGTAAAAAATGCGCCGCCCGTCTCTTGGCAAAAGGACGGGCGGCGTATTTTTATTTCAGCAGCGTAACCGTAAACCAGGTTTTGTAGCAGCGGCCGGGCGCCAGCAGCGTCACGTAAGGTTTTTCCTCCATGTCGCCGCTTTCCGTCGTTTGCGCCGGCATGCCGTGCCACGGCTCCAGGCAGATATAATTGGCGTTCATAAACGGTTTGGTCCAAACGGCCAGCACTTCCATCTTAGGGAAAGCAAACTGTAGGCCCTTGCCGCTGCGCTGGTGCTGCAGCGCCACGCTCCTGCTTTTCAGCGAAGTGAACAGCAGCGCATCCCGCTGGTCAAACAGCTCGTGCCGCAGGGGGAGCCGCCTGCCCTCCTGCAGATCCGGAAGGTATTCCCAACCGTCGATTAACCCGCCGCCCGGCGCCAAGGACACCTTGCCCTCTTCGGGTTGGGGGAATACCAGCTGATAGTCCTCAAAGGAGGCATTCTCCTCCATGGGGCAGATGAAAGCCGGATGCCCACCCACACAAAAGGGCATGACCTGCGGGGAACGGTTCTCCACCAGGAAGGTTGTGGTAAATCCCTGGTCAAACAGACTGTAGGTCACATGGAATAGGAAGTCAAAGGGGTACATGGCCCGGGATTCCTCCGTGGGGCCCAGTACCAGCTCCACAAAGTCGTCGCCTTGCTTGGCCACCTGAAAAGGCGCGTTTCGGGTAAAACCGTGCTTTTTCATGGGATAGACGTTGCCTGCAATGCGAACCTGGTCGTCCTTTACCGAGCCGCAGACGGGAAAAAGCACCGGCGCATGCTGGGGCCACACGGCAGGATCCGCCTGCCAAATGACCTCGCGCCCATCCGCTCCACAGAAGGAACAGATTTGTCCGCCCCGCAGCAGCACCTGGGCGCGGCAATCGCCATAGCGAAGAGAAACACGTTCATCCGTAGCCACCATGCGGCGCACCTCCTTTTTATGCGATGGGATGCAGCAGGTTGAAGTCCCTGGGCAGGGACGCTTCCACCCAGAACATACCGTAGCACTTGTTTTCGCCCACCTCCAGGCCGGCGCTGTTTTTCACCGGATATACGATTTGAGAATCGGGAAGCACCTCCAGCACATGATCCCGCACCTTTTCGGCGGCGCTTTCGCTGTAGCTATCAATAGCCAGCAGCTGCTTCACCCCCTGCGCCTCCCTAGCCGCCACCAGGGCAACGATGTGCCCCACGCGCAGATTGCATAGGGCGACGCCCCGGCGCGCAGCAATGTGCGTAAACAGCTCGTCCAGATCATTGCGCAATCCGTCCCCGGCATAGGTGAAGCCCAGGGAAACGTTTTCGCCGCGAAGCATCAGCGCCTGCAACAGCGCAGGCCGGTCCGTGCCGTCGTCTCCCCGGCCGCCCTCCCGCACAGAAAAATCTGCCAGCGCCTCCGCGTCCGGGCAATGCCCGGTGAGCCACTGCGCCGCATGGCACAGCGCAAAAATGCCGCAGCCAGAGTTGGCAAGATTTCCCTCGCCCTGATAGGGGTACGGATGCGTCCATTCCTTGCAGCGTTGATTATGAAAGACCAGCGTACGGTTTCCCAGATTGATTTCCTTGGTTTTTCCAGTCACAGGCAACGCCTCCTTTGTGCCGCGGCGCACTCGCCCGGAGCGCCGGCATATATTATGGTTGAAAAAAAGTTTACCTGAAAGGGGATTGTCTCATGCGGGAACCAGCGAGGGTTTCTCCCTTTGCAGCGTTGAGTCCACAGGAACAAAAGGAGCAATGGATCTGGTGGCAGTGCCAGCATCCCGCCGGAATGCATGAAACGGATCTGACCGCCTCGCCCACGCTTCCCAGGGAATTGCAGGACGCACAAGCGCCATCCGCTGCGCCGCCGGTACGCCACGACCAGTATAACGCCGTGCTGCGACGCATGCGAGAGGCCGGGCAGCACGCCGGGGAGTATCAAACCTGGCAGGGCTGAACCACGCGGTAAGCATGGGTATCAAAGCATACATCCGCCCTGAACGGAATGCGGAACGCCGCGAAATATTGTTCCTCCAGGGGAATCCATTCCGCTGCATAGCGTTCCAGCATTGCAGGGCCGTTGCGGGAGAGGATCCGCTGGCGCTGCACCTGGGGCGGCAGCGTCAAATACAACGCCATCCCATAGTCAAAGCCGCCTGCGGGATGCAGGCTGTAGACGCCCTCCACCACCGTTAGCCTGGCCTTGGGAAGCGAAACTGCCATCTGCAACGTTCCCAGCTTGCAGGAGTAGGGACGGTAACACACAGGGCAACCCGCACGTAGGGGAGTCAGCACCTCCGCCGCAAAGCGCTCGATGTCCACATTTCCACCCGGCTGCGCCAAGCGCTCCGGGGTTTTTCGCTGCGCGGGAAGGAAAAAATCGTCCATATGCGCCACGGCGGCGCCTTCCAGCATGTGAAGGCACTCCGCGAGTTCGCTTTTTCCGGAGCCGCTCCTTCCGTCGATGGCCAGAACCATGCTGTCCGTGGCCGACAAGCGCGCCTCAACCAACTGGACCAGCGGGAGCCAGCGGGCGTAGCGCTCCAGCACCACCCGATAGGCGGGGCGATAGGCTTCCCGGTAAGCCTGGGAGTGGCGCACCTGCAAACAGCCCTGCCGTATCCATGCATCCAGACAGGCTTGCCAGCTTTCCGGACTGATGCCAAGATGCGCTGGCCGCACCCGCTGCAGCTCCTGGCGCAGCGCCTGCATCTCCTTTTCCGCCGGTGCGGAGGCGGAAGCCAGAAATGCGCGCAGAAGCAACTCCGGCGAAAGATTCGCCGCTTTTGCCGCCGCCAAATGCAACCGGACGTATCCGCCGCCGATGGACTCCCACAGCGGAAGCGCGCCATCCGCAGGCGTTGCAGACCATTCCTGGAGCAAATGCTCCTCCGCATCTTCCACCGACGCAACGAGATGTCCGCAGCCGCAATGCCGTTGATACAGAAGCTTGAGCAGATCCTCCGCCTGCCATTGGGGATACCGGGTGTATTGCGCCTGTATGATCTCGTCCAAGGGTGCGCCTCCCCATTGCATATTCCCATGCGGAACATGGCTGCATAGCATAAGGTCCCGAAGAATCGGCGCTTCTTCGAGACCCTTGCCGGCTACGCCTGCGTAGCGCATGGGGTATATGATAAATTCTGCTTCAGAATGGCAATTCCTTCCCGCAGCAACTCCCAGGATATATTCAGCGGCGGCAGCAGGCGCACGCGATCCTTGGCTGTAAGCACCAGCAGGCCGTGCTCCAGACAGCTCTGGGCAACCTCAGCCGCCGGGCGCACCGTTGCGATCCCCAGCATCAACCCCATACCGCTCACGCGCTTCACCATGGGGTGCCCCGCCAACGCCGTTTGGATCTCCTGCGACTTTGCCTGAACCTCCTGGAACAGCGGATCATTCAGGCGCTCCAGAATGCTGCACGCACCAGCCGCGCAGATGGGATTTCCACCAAAGGTGGAGCCATGATCGCCCTTGCCCAGCACGGACGCTACCTGCGGGCCCAGCAGCGTTGCGCCCAGCGGGAGTCCGCCCGCCAGACCCTTGGCCGTGGTCACCACATCGGGATGCAGCCCGAAATGCATGTATGCAAAAAGCTTGCCCGTGCGTCCGTTGCCCGTTTGCACCTCGTCCAGCATCAACAGCAACTGATGCTCCCGGCACAGTTGTTCCGCCAGCTTCATATACTCGGGAGGCAACGGCTCCACGCCGCCTTCGCCCTGAATGGGTTCCATCAGCACCGCGCATACATCCGGCTGCGCAAGCGCCTGCTTCAGCTCCTCCTGATCCCCGGGCGTCACATGACGGAATCCCTCCGGGAACGGGCCAAAATGCTGATGAAATACCGCTTGCCCCGTAGCGGCCAGGGTGGCAATGGTGCGGCCATGGAAACTGTTCTTGAGCGTTACAATCACTTGGCGGCCGCCATGCTTCTCGCCCCATTTTCTGGCGACCTTCAGGGCGCATTCGTTGGCCTCCGCCCCGGAATTGCTGAAGAATACCTTCTGCATGCCCGTGCGCTGGCAGAGCATCTCTGCCAGGCGCGTCTGCGGCTGCGTATAGTATAGATTAGACGTATGTCCCAGGGTATTCGCCTGACGGGTCACCGCCTCCACCCAGATGGGATCGCATGCGCCGAAGGTGCTTACGGCGATGCCGCTGCCCATATCGATGTACTGCTTTCCGTTTTCATCGGTGAACAGCGCGCCCTGCCCCTTGACCAGGGTGACAGGGAAGCGCCCATAGGTGGGCGCAATGAACTGACGGTCCAGCTCCTGGGTGGTCATGGCGCATCCTCCTTTACAAACATGGTGCCGATGCCTTCATTCGTGAGCGTTTCCACCAAAATGGCGTGGGGGATTCGCCCGTCAATGACAAACACTTTTTTCACCCCGGCTTTGATAGCTTCCATGCAACATTCCACCTTGGGAATCATGCCGCCGGTAATCACGCCTTCCTCCACCAGCTGCCGGGCCTGCGCAAGATTGACCTTCCGGATCAGCGTGGCAGGATTCTCGGGATCGCGCAGAATTCCTGGAATATCCGTCATGGAAATCAGGCTTTCCGCATGCAAGCTGGCGGCCACCGCAGCCGCGGCCGTATCCGCGTTGATATTGTACACATGCCCGGATGTATCGCAGCCGATGCTGGATACCACGGGAATGTAACCCTTCTCCAGCAGATCCAGCAGCGGCTGAGGGCGCACCTCCCGGATGCGGCCCACATAGCCCAACCGCGCATCCAGCATTTCCGCCTGGATCAGCCCGCCGTCCATGCCGCAGATGCCCATGGCGCGTCCGCCCAGGTTATCCAGCTGCGCCACCAGCCCTTTGTTGATTTTCCCGGCCAGGACCATCTGCACAATTTCCGACGTTTCTTCATCCGTCACGCGCAGGCCGTCCACAAACACCGATTCCTTGCCCACGCGCTTGAGCATTTGGGAAATTTCCGGTCCGCCGCCGTGAACCAGCACCACCTTTACCCCGATGAGGCTCAGCAGCACCATATCCCGCATGACGGCATGTTTGAGCTCCTGGTTGATCATGGCGTTTCCGCCGTATTTTACAACGACGATTTTTTGATTGTACTGCTGGATGTAGGGGAGCGCCTCCACCAGCACCTCGGCCCGCTGGCCGTTGGTCATGCCCGTTGTCATGGCGCATCCTCCTCTCAAGTGCGGTAATCGCCGTTGATCTTTACGTAATCGTAGGTGAGATCGCACCCCCAGGCCGTCGCTTCTCCCGCGCCGTCATGCAGATCGATCAGGATATCCACCTCGTCCTCCAGCAAAATTTCCTTGGCTTTTTCTTCAGAAAACTCCACCCCGGCGCCCTGCTTGCACACGTCGATGCCTCCCTTGGCGGAGGCAAACGTCACGTCCACCCGGGCAACATCAATCTCCGCGCCGCTATAGCCCAGGGCGCACAGCACGCGCCCCCAGTTGGCGTCCGCGCCAAATATGGCCGCCTTGAGCAAGTTGGAACGGGTCACGGCCTTGGCGGCCGTCTTGGCGTCCGCCTGCGTCTTTGCGCCCGTCACCTTGCAGGTGATCAGCCGGGTAGCGCCCTCACCATCCTTGGCAATGGCCCTGCAAAGCGTCTGGGTAACGGTGGCCAACGCCTGGCAAAAGGCGGTAAAATCCTGACCCTCCGCTGTAATTTCCGCATTGCCCGCCATGCCGTTGGCCAGTATGGCGACCATATCGTTGGTGGAAGTGTCCCCATCCACGCTGACCATGTTGAAGGAGTCCTGCACGTCGCGGCTTAGCGCCTTTTGCAACATGTACGCGGAAATATTCGCGTCCGTGGTCAGGAAAACCAGCATGGTCGCCATGTTGGGCGCAATCATTCCCGACCCCTTGGCAATGCCGCCCAGCCGGCAGGTTTTTCCCCCAAGCGTAAACTGCACGGCGATTTCCTTGCGCGTGGTGTCTGTGGTCATAATGCCCTCGGCGGCCTGGGCGCTGCCGTTTTCGTTCAGCGAAGCCGCCAGGGGAGCCATCCCGGCTGCAATGGGTTCCAGGGGCAAGGGCTGACCGATGACGCCGGTGGATGCAATGATAATGTCGCTTGCTTTCACGCCTGTGGCCTCCGCCGCCATATGGCACATGGCATTGGCTATCTCCACACCGTCCGCGTTGCAGGTATTGGCATTCCCGCTGTTGCAAACGATGACCTGCGCGCAGCCATCGCTGAGGTGATCCTTGGTAACCAGTAGGGGAGCGCCCTTGACCAGGTTGGTTGTATAGACTGCCGCCGCACGGGCGGGAACTTTACTGAGGATCATGCTCAGATCGCGCTTTGATTTGTTCTTCCGAATGCCGCAGTGAATACCGCCGGCTTGAAATCCCTGCGCCGCACATACGCCGCCTTCAATCATTTCCATGGGGAAATACCTCCTTACTTTTCTAAAGCGAGCCCTGTCGTTTCCGGAAGTCCAAGCATCAGGTTGAGGCACTGGATCGCCGCGCCCGAAGCGCCTTTACCCAAGTTATCAAACCAGGCTGCCAGCTGCATCCGCTCGTCGTTTCCCAGCACCATCAGCTCCATGCCATCCTTGCCGGATAGCGCCTGCGCCGGCAGAAACCCCTGCCAGGCGTCCACATCTTCCTCCGTCAGCACACGTACCACCGGCGAAGCGGCATAGTGCGCTGCCAGGCACTGCCGCAAAGATTCCTTGGGGTGGGGGGCATGCACCATGGCGCCATGCACGGGTACCATGACCAGCATGCCGCTGTAATAAGGCGCGACGATGGGGGAGAAGACAGGCGGCGTGGCCAGCCCGGGAATCAGCTGCATCTCTCGCAGATGCTTGTGCTGCTGGGTGAGACCATACAGCCTGGGACTGGCCAATTCCTCCTCAGGCGGCTCGGCCTGATATTGCGCAATCATCCGCTTGCCGCCCCCGCTATATCCTGTCAGGCTGTAGCAGGCGAGCGGAGCATCCGGAGCCAGCAAGCCGGCGGCAATCAGCGGAGTCACCAGCGCCACAAATCCACTGGCATGGCACCCTGGCACCGCCACGAAGCGTCCGGACACGATACCGGCCCGGCGCGCCGGAGAAAGCTCCGGAAAGCCATAGACCCAGCCAGGTTCCGTACGGTGGGCGGTAGACGTATCCAGGATGCGGGTCGTTTCGTTATGGAGCAGCGAAACGGATTCCCGCGCCGCGCTGTCCGGCAGGCATAGCAGCGCTATGTCGCTGGCATTGATGGCTTCCTCCCGGGCATGGATGTCCTTGCGCAGCTCCTCCGGCAGCTGCAGAATCTCCAGATCCTGCCGACCCTGCAGGCGCTGGAAGATCCGCAGGCCCGTGGTTCCCTCCCTGCCGTCGATGAATAGCTTCATGAATATCGGCCTCCATGTTCTTCCGAATTATACATCATCATGTATAATAATACAATGCATATTATACACGTTACGGGAGGCGCGTCAAGTGTTCCGGCAAAAAAAATTCCTTTTTTACCGCACCGGCAAAAGGAAGGGAGCCGTCATCCGAAGATGGCGGCCCCCATGGCAATGGAACGCTAGTATTTTCAGGGCAAAAGATCCGTTATGGTGCCAGGCACCGGCGTGGGCACGTAAGGCGGCATGGTCACCGGCGGCATCGTAAGCGGCGGCATGGTCACCGGGATCATAGTCGGCGTGGCCGTAGGTCCAACCGGCACAGGGTAAACGGGACCAGCGCTTCCGTACAAGAGAATGAGCGTCGTCTTGTCCGCTTCGCCGGTCACCGGAATGCCGTTGGCAAACTGAAACCGCTCCACGGCAGCCTGGGTATTGGCGCCGTAGACGCCGTCAATTTCTCCAGGCGCATAGCCGTAGTTGTACAGATAAGATTGCAGAATCTCCACGCGAACGCCGGAATCATTCTTTTTCAGCCCGCGGAAGGCGTCGTAGGTGGGCGCGCTCTTACTGTTCAGCTTTTCCTGCGTGGAAGAATTCGCATACTTCCGCTCGGTATAGCCCACATCGCCCTGGAACAAGTTGAGCGCGTACAGCGTGTTATCGCCAAACACGCCGTCCACGGAGCCCACAGGATACCCCAGATCCGCCAAGCGCTGCTGCATCTTCTTCACCTTGGTGCCGCTGCTGCCATAACGGATATTGTTGGAGCTGGAAGAGCTGCTGCTACTGGAGCTGGAAGTCGGCTTCGGCGTAGCGGTCCGCTTGGGCGTGGAAGTGGGTTTCGGCGTCGGCGTAGCCGTTGCAGCGGCGCTGGCGTTTGGCGTAGCCGTTGCGGTCAGGGTCGTGCTTTCCTGGGCCATATCAATGGTCCCGGCCACATGGTAAACGCCATCCTGATCCTGGGTATAATAATACAGCTTCGTCCCCACCAGCAATGCCGTCACCACATCCGTGGACGGGGCCGCCTCATAGGCATAGGAATTGTTGGTCAGGTTGACCACGATCAAGGAATGGTCCGCCGCCACAATCACCACGCCATTTTCCGTGACCGTCATGGACAGCGCGCCGGCAGAGCCCGGACCGATTTGCGTCGCAGCAACCAGCGCGTCGCCGCCGATATTCTCCAACGGCATGGATTTCAGGGATGCGCCGTTGTTGTCCAGGAAATAAAGATTGGTGGTGTTGGCCCCCGCCAGCGTTACGCCTGTAGCCACAACCACAGGCAAGCCATCCGTCCCGGACACGGACAGCGTGCCGTTTTCCAGGGTGTAGGGCTTCTTCGCCGTCACGGAGTCGATGGCCTCCTGGGTGGGGGCAGACGACACCACGCTGGTGGTGGACGCCGCCAGGTCGATGTCGTAGAGCCGCCCGTCCATGGTCAAGCAATACAGGTGCGTATCCGTCATGGACAGGAGCTCCTTGGTGGCGGTCTGCAGCACCTTGGTAACCCCGGTGGGATCCTCCAGATAGGTGTAGTCGCTCTCGCCAATATAGGCGACGTAGCTGCCGTTGGTGATATAGCGCTCTGCGCTTGCGCCAAGGGCGATAGCCAGGAGTCCAAGGATTAACAAGGGGATGATCAGAGCCTTCCGTTTCATAACGTTATCTCCTCCTTTTTCCTTTGCTGGTAGGCGCTGGATCGTTCAAGGACAAAATTATGAAAAAACAGTGTTTTTCATGTCCGACGCCGCGTCAGAAGTCGTTGCGCACCGGCTGAAACTCCGCGGCCGGAGGAAAAGTTCATCCGTCCCATGATTTCCAGTTTCATTGATGCAACGTGGCAAAGACGGCATTTCATGCTTCCGATGACGATTTTTTACTATTTTTATTTTCCCTGCCAGGTACTCCTGCCCGGTCACAGCACGTACAGATAAATGGCGAAGAAGTGCAGCACCGTCCCCGCCAGGCAAAAAAAGTGAAAAATCGAATGAAAATACTTGACCTTGGCGCCAATGCCATACAGAATCGCGCCCACCGTATAGGCTACGCCGCCCCAGATCAGCAGCGCGACGCCCTCAGGCGACAGCGCATCAGCCAACGGCTGAAACGCAGCAATGATCGCCCAGCCCATGATCAGATAGCAAGCCACGGAGATCTTGGAAAATTTCTTGAGGCTGATGGCGTTCAGCGTAATGCCCAGCACGGCCATGCCCCATACCACGCCGAAGAGCCACCAGCCGATGGTACCTCGCAGGGTGACCAGTGTGAAGGGCGTATACGTGCCGGCAATCAGCAGAAAAATCGTACAATGATCAATCACGCGAAAAACGCGCTTGGCCATATTAACCTTTAGCGCATGGTAGAGGCAGCTCATCAAATACAGAAGCAGCACCGTAACCCCGAATATGGCGCTGGAAACGACTCGCCACGGATCGCCAGTGTTCGCTGCCTTAACCACGCATAATACCGTGCCCACAATTCCGAACAGCGCACCCACGCCATGGGAGATGGAGTTCAACAGCTCTTCGGAAAGCGAATACTTCGGTATGGATATGCGATGGGGTTTTTGTTCCGTCATGCCTACACCTCGTTACGATAAAATACGATAAAGAGAAACCACCTTTCCAAGTATGGTCACCTGATCCGTATAGATGGGGGCCATGGTGGGGTTTTCCGGCTGCAGTCTGAAATGCCCATGCTCCTTGTAGAAGCGCTTCACCGTGGCGCTGTCCTCGATCATGGCCACCACGATATCGCCATTATTGGCCTCCTGCTGCTTACGGACGACCACGTAGTCGCCATCCATGATACCAGCCTGGATCATGCTCTCGCCCCTGACCAGCAGGATAAAATGTTCGCCGTCACCCAGCATGGTATCGGGAATGGGGATATATTCCTCCACATTCTCCTCCGCCAGGATAGGCTGACCTGCCGTCACACGGCCCACTACCGGAATGGCCGTGGTGGCGTTGCGCACAAAGTTGGGATCGCCAATGACTTCCATAGCCCGAGGCTTCATGGCGTCCCGGTGCAGAAGCCCCTTTTTCTCCAGGCGCGTAAGGTGTCCGTGGACCGTGGAGGTGGATTTCAGCCCCACGGCATTGGCAATCTCACGCACGGAGGGCGGATAGCCCTTGGTCTGAATCTCGGACTTAATATATTCCAGAATGCGCTGCTGATTGTCTCCGCGCGGCCGTTGCATGGTATCCCCACCCTCTGTATGCTTTTTCCTAGTATAGCATAGTGCTTGCAAAAAAGTCAAACAGTTGTTCGGAGCAATTGCGCGCCGGAACATCCTGTGCTATAATAGCGCCATACACGGGGGAGGCGGTAACGATGGGGGAACCCAAAATGTGCGTGCTGTATGAGCGCGTGTGCATCGGCTGCGGCGAATGCGACCGCTGCGACCTGGATCCTGAAAAAATCTGCGACAACTGCATGAAATGCGTCAACGGCGACGCGGCATACCGCGCCATTGCCATCGACCGCATTGAATTGGAAGAAGAATTCCAGCGCGAGCAGGGGAAAACGCCCTGAAAGCTCCGCAACAAGCAGCGTTCCGAGGCCATCGGTCAGGGGCGCTCTTTTTTCGCCTTGCCTTCCGGCGGCGAGAACGTTTCCGTCTCCTGACCGTCGGAGAGATGCACATGCTCCACGGCGCTCCGGCGGCGGCTGTCCGTCATGTCGGCATAATGCTTCCGGGTGGTATCCACAGAGGTGTGGCCCAGCACGTCGGCCACCAGGTAGATGTCTCCCGTGGCGTGATACAGGTTGGTGCCGAAGGTGCTGCGCAGCTTATGGGGACTGATGCGGGGCTTCAGTGGCGCAGCGTAAGCCGCATATTTTTTAACCAGCTGCTGCACGGCTCGCTGGGTCATCCTGCGCCGTTGCAGGCTCAGGAAGAGCGCTTGCTCGTGCCCGGGGAGCGGGGGAATTTCTAGGCGCTGATCGTAATATGCCCGCAACGCCTCCGCCACTTCCTGTGGAAAATAGAGCACAACCTGATTGCCGCCCTTGCGCGTCACCAAAAAAGCGTTCTGTTCAAAGTCGATATCGTCCAGATCCAGCCCCACGCATTCCGAGACGCGGATGCCCGTGCCCAGAAACAGGGACAGCAGCGCATAATCCCTGGCCGCCGTGAGCTGATGAAATTTTTTCTGACCTTTGGTCATGTTTTCGCCCGTTACGGACATGTCCAGCATTTTTTTCATTTCATCCATGGTAAGGCGGAGAATGGGCTTTTCATGAATCTTGGGTAGGGAAACCAGCTGTGTCACGTTGGCGGCCAGCCGTCTGCTTCGAAACATATAGTCAAAATATGAACGCAAGGAGGACATCTTCCTTTTAATGGCCAGCTCGTGATTGACCACGGCTTTGGCCGGAGCGGAGGAGGCCTCCTCGGGGGATTCCTTGTAATACAGTGAGAGATACTCCATATAAGCTTCCAGGTCGCTTTGAGAGATCCTGCCAACGTCCGCATCGTCCCACTGGGGGAGCGGTTTGTCGGCAAAGGCTACGCGCTCGGTGCACAGATAATGAAAAAATGTGCGTAGATCCAGGGCGTAGGCCAAGCGCGTAAACGTGCTGGTGGTCATGGCGATGCCGCGCATAAAATCTGTACAGGAAGCCGGCAGGTCCTTTGTGATTTTCCGAATGAACTGGATGCGCTGCTCATCCACGGCGGTGCGATAGCTGGATTGGGTCATGTCAGGCCGTTCCCCTCCTTTTTTGGGTTCAACTATTCGTGAAACTATGGTTTAGCGAATAGTTGAAGGTTTCTGGAAAAAGGGAAGGGTCTCCTTCCCTCTTCCATGCTGGACTGCTAGGCCTCGGGCGTATGCGGCGTATTGATGCGCCGGAATTCGTCGATGGCTGCGCGCGCCAGTTCGTCGCAACGATTGTTTTCCGGATGATCGCTGTGACCTTTTACTTTGAAAAATTCCACGTGGTGTTTCTTGGTGAGCGTAATCAGCAACCACCACAGGTCCTGATTCTCCACAGGCTCCCCCGCCGCGTTTTTCCAGCCGCGCCTCTGCCAGCCGTCGATCCAATGATCCTGAAACGCCTTGACCAGATAGGTGGAATCGGAATACAGCTTGACGTCGCAGGGTTCCTTCAGGGCGCCCAGCGCGCTGATGGCGGCAAAGAGTTCCATACGGTTGTTGGTTGTTCCTGCCATGTAGCCGCTCATTTCCTTGCGGTGCGGGCCAAACACCAGGATGGCCCCCCATCCACCGGGACCCGGGTTGCCGGAACATGCTCCGTCGGTGTAAATCTGCACCTGCTTGCGCGGCGCGGCATTTTCCATGGAAGCTCCTCCTTATTTTGACATCTGGCGGGACTTCTCCGCGCAGGCGGCCATGGCTTCCAGCACTGCGCTGCGGAATCCCGCGCGCTCCAGTGCCGCAACGCCTTCAATGGTGGTGCCCGCCGGAGAGCAGACCGCATCCTTCAGCGCGCCGGGATGCTCCCCTGTTTCCAGCACCATCTTTGCGCAGCCCAGCATGGCCTGCGCCGCCAGCGCATAGGCAGTCTTGCGCGGAATCCCTTCCCGGACGGCGCCGTCCCCCAGGGCTTCCAGCATCATATACAGATACGCGGGGCTGCTGCCGCACACGGCGATGACGCCGTCGAACAGGCGTTCGGGCAGCACTTCCACCCGTCCCACTGCCTGAAACATCTTCTGAACAAATGCATAGTCCGCCTGGGAAAGGGTATGCTCGGCGCAAAGCGCGGTCATGCCTTCCCCCACCAGCGCCGGCGTATTGGGCATAGCCCGCAGCACCGTGGCCCCGGTACCCTCCAGCGCCCGGTTCAGTTGCGCCTGCGTCCATCCGGCGGCAATGGAGACTACCGCTTTTCCGCGGAGCTCATCGCGTATCTCTTCCAGCACCCCGCCCAGAAACTGCGGCTTTACCGCCAGCAGCACCATTTCGCTCTCCGAGGCGACCCGCCGGTTGTCCGTGGTGGTCTCCAGCCCGGGAAACTCCTGGGCATACCGGGAGAGCAGGCTTTCCGCCTTGTCGCTGACGATAACCTGTCCCGCCTCAAGGCATCCCTTCCGCAGCACGCCGGAGAGTATCGCCCCGCCCATGTTGCCTGCACCGATCAATCCGAACCGTTTCATGGCCTTCTTACGCCTCCCTCAATGCATGGGAACATTATAGCACGGAAGTTTTCTCCGCGCAAATGCCGCAGCGACTCAGCGTACGGTCACCTTCACCACCAGCGGCAGATCGGTATCCACCGGGCCAAGGCGAACGGTCAGCGCATCGTCATCCCAGCTCCAGGCAGGCTTTTGCTCCATGCCCAGCACGGTCACATCTTCGATCATTCCTTGGAAAGGCAGCGGACGTTTGCCGTCCCAACGCGCCAGGCTACGGATGCGGAGCACGCCGTCTGCCGGACAGGCCATGGCTACGGCGTAAATCGCCCCGCCCCGGCAGGTAAAGCGGAAATCCTCGCCAGTGTAGGCCTTGGCCACTCCATCGGTGAATTGGCCCTCCTGGACACGGGTGGGACCTTCCTGAGCCACGCGCCAAACATGGCTGTGATAGACGGCCTCCCCGTTCACCCGCAGCCAGGCGCCAACGGCCTTCAGGATCGCCGCGTCCTCCGCGCCAATGGTGCCGTCGCTCTTGGGACCTATGTTCAAAAGCAGCCGGCCGTTCTTGCTCACCACGTCGATCAAGTCCCACAGCACTTCCCGGAGCGACTTGTAATCGTTCCCTTCGGTGTAGCACCAGCTGTTGCGGGCCACCGCGGTATCCGACTGCCACGGGAAGGGCTTCGCTTCGGCAAACTGTCCACGCTCCACGTCCGGCACCGCACAGCCAAAGGCGAAAGCGTCATGCTTATAGAAAATCACGCCGCCGCCCCAGGCTTCCGCCCGGTTGTAGAAGTAGGCCGCGAAGCGCTGCAGATACGGCAGGACGCTCTCGTGGCGGATCCACCAGTCAAAATAGACCATCTTGGGGTGATAGCGGTCCACCAGCTCACAGCAGCGCAGCAGCCAGTCCGTCAGATACTCATCGGACGGGGCGGGCTTGCTGTACAAATCCATGTGTTGGGGCTCCGGCTGGGCGGGCCAGTAGAAATCGCCCAGCTGCATCGGCTCATGAATGTCGCTGTCAAACTCCTTGCCATGCCCCATGAACCACCAGTGCTCCACCCGGTGGGAGGAAAGTCCACGGGTCAGGCCGGCCTTGTCCGTGGCCAGCAGCAGATCCCCCAGCACATCCCGGCGCGGCCCCATCTCCGCGGCATTCCACTGCGAGAGCTCGGAGGCGTACATCTGGAAACCATCGTGATGCTCGGCCACAGGCACCACATATTCCGCTCCCGCCTCCCGGAACAGCGCCGCCCAGGCATCGGGATCAAACTTTTCCATGGTGAACATGGGGATGAAATCCTTGTACCCAAACTGCTTATGGGGACCGTAGGTCGCCACATGATGCGCAAATTCCCGGGAACCCTGGATATACATGTTCCGGGAATACCATTCGCTGCCGAAGGCGGGCACGGAGAACACGCCCCAGTGCAGGAAAATGCCGAATTTCATGTCCGCATACCAGGCGGGCACCGTATACTGCGACAGGGAATCCCAGTTGGGTTGATAGCGCCCCTCTTCGTTGACCCGATCAATCTGCGCCAGATAAGCCTTGCGGTCCATGGTATTCACGCCAGTACCTCCTCTTTCATCGGGGCCGTTTGGTCCCCTTGCTCCACAGGTTTTCTTTCGGTGCGGGTGTTCCAAATAAGCAGATTCTCCCGAATTTCCCGATCTCCCATGGCGTAGTCCTCTTCCCCATGGGAGTTCAGAATCTCCATGCGAACAATGCGGTTCATGACGCAGGGCTGGTCGTGCACGGTGGCTTTGCCGTCCCGAGTCATATCGTATACCAACTCCGGCTCGTCATAGGGATCAAAGAGCGCAATCCCCTGCTCCGTTACCCCTGTCAGTAGCACGTAGTGCCCACAGCCCTCGCTCCAGCAGCGGGAAAGCGCCGCGCCGCCAGTTTCCAGGCAGCGAACCGTAGGGCTTCCCGGCACAATGTCCGCCTCGTCGCCCTCGACAAATTCCGCGCGGATGGGAAAATTGCAGCTTTTGCCGTATTCGGTGAACCAGTTGCCCAGGAAGCGAATGCAGGCCTTTGAAGTGCCGCGGGTACCCTTCTGCCCCTGCTCGTTGTACGTATCGTTGGCATAGAGCCAGATGGCGCGAATCAGCGCAGGCGGGATCTCCTCCCGCTCAAAGAGGAAACGAATGGCGTTCACCAGGGTGACGGGCCCGCAGTCGTATTCCGTGCTTTGGGTCAGCAGAAAATTCTTCATCCGTACATTGCTCCTTCCAGATCCAATTCACAGGGAACCCCGGGGGTCCAGCGCGTCCCGCAGCGCGTCGCCCACGAAATTGATACAAATCACCAGCAGGATAATCAAAATTCCCGCCGGCAGCCATAGCCAGGGCTTTCCAGTCAAAATGGTGATGGATTGCGCCCCATTGAGGATGTTGCCCAGGGAAGCCGTGGGCGGCTGCACGCCCATGCCCAGAAAGCTCAGCGCCGCCTCGTCCAGTATGGAAATGGCAAAGACGCTGGTGGCATATACCAGCACCGGCGCCAAGGTGTTGGGCAGAATCTCGGAAAACAGGATGTACCGCCCCGGCATGCCGGAGGTCACATCGCTCTTGCAGAAGTTGGTTTCCCGCAGGGAGAGCACATTGCTCCGCACCAGCCGCGCCACCCCCGGCCAGTCCACCAGGCCGAGAATCACGATCATGGTCCACATGCCCGGCTCAAAGATGGCCGCCGCCACCAGCACCAGCAGAATATACGGGAAGGACATCACCATATCCGTAAAGCTCATGATGACCCGGTCCACCCAGCCGCCAAAATACCCGGACAGCAGCCCAAGCACCACGCCAATGACCGTGGAGATCACCGTGGCCAGAAAACCCACCAACAGCGATACCCGCATGGCATACAGCAGGCGGCTAAACATGTCCCGGCCAATCTGGTCTGTACCCAGCCAGTGCTCCGCGTCCGGGGGCTTGGAAAACCCGCCGCTGATCTTGGTGGGGCCGTAGGGCGCAATCCACGGGGCCAGTACCGCCAGCAGGATCAGCGCCAGCAGAACCACCAGGCACACCACCGCCAATTTGTGCCGGCAAAAGCGCCGCGCAACCACGAAGAAGGAAGACTGCCGCATAAGAATATTTTGCCTCCCTTCAGTACTTGATGGTGGGGTCCACCAGCGCGTAAACGATGTCCGTCAACAGGTTGGCAGCCTGCACCACCACGGCGGAGAGCAGGCAGACCCCCATGATTACCGGATAATCCCGGCCTGTGATGGCGTTCATGGTAACCAGCCCCAATCCCGGCCAGGAGAAAATCTGCTCGATGATCACGGCGCCGCCAAACAGCGTGGGAATCTGCATGCCGATCACGGTCACGATGGGCAGCAGCGCGTTGCGCAGGGCATGCTTGTTGATAACTAGAAAGTGCCCGATCCCCTTGGCCTTGGCCGTGCGCAGATAATCCATTTCAAGAATTTCCAGCATGGCGCTGCGGATGTAACGGATGTTGCTCCCCGCCACCGAAACAGCCAGCACCACGGCAGGCATGATCAAATGCCGCGTCACATCCCAGAAATCCCCTCCGGTGCCAGGGGTGGACATGCCGCTGGAAGGCAGCCAGCCCAACCGCACGTTAAACAGATAGATCAATATCAGCGCCAGGAAAAAACCGGGAATGCTGCTGCCAAGGAAGGACGCCGTCACCACCGCAAAGTCCCGCTTCTGATAGCGGTGGATGGCGCTGTAAATGCCCGCGGGCACAGCGATGAGCAGCCCCAGCACCAGCGAAACGCCCATAAGCAGCAGCGTGGGCGCCATCTGGCTGCCAATCATCTCCGCCACCGGCTGATAGCTTTTGTAGGAATAGCCCAGGTTTCCCTGGAACAGCTGGCCCAACCAGGAGAAATACTGCACCAACACCGGCTGATCCAGGCCCAGCTGCTGGGCCTTCATGGCCACGGCCTCCTGGGTGGCCCGGGGACTGATCATCATATCCAGCGGACTGCCGGCCAGGCACATGATCAAATAATCGATCAGCGTAATCCCCAGCAGCACGGGAAGCGCCAGCAGTATCTTCTTTGCCACGTATTTCCACATGAAGCATGCTCTCCTTGCCGTATCAGCGTAACTGCCCCGTCCGCAGGCAGGCCACGGACCTGCCCTGTGCACCCGCCAGCACCGTAAGCTCCGGCATGCGCTCCCGACAGGCTGCGGTGGCCATGGGACAGCGTGGCGCAAAGGGGCAACCCTGGCCGGCCTGCGTTTCCCCCACTTCCCCCGCCAGGGTAATTCTGGGGCGGTTGCGCAGGGCATAGTCCGCAATCGGCACCGCGTCCAGCAGCGCACGGGTGTAGGGATGCGCCGGATGGGCGAAGAGTTGCTCCGCATCCCCGGACTCCACCAGGCGGCCCATATACATCACGCCAATGCGGTGGCTGATGTAGCGCACAGCGCCCAGGCCATGGCCGATAAACAGATACGTCAGGTGCAGCCGCTCCTGCAGGTCCCGCAGCAGGTTCAGGATCTGCGCCTGTACAGAAACGTCAAGAGCGCTGATGGGCTCGTCCAGCACAATCACCTGCGGCCGGAGGGACAGCGCCCTGGCAATGCAGATGCGTTGCCGCTGCCCGCCGGAAAATTCATGGGGATAGCGGCGCTTCATCTCGGCGGGCAATCCCACCTGTTCCAATAGCTCGTCAATCTGGCGCTGTACCGTGTCCGCGGTTGCGGCGCCATGGTAGAGCATGGGCTCCCGGAGAATATCCACCACGCGCTTGCGTGGATTCAGGCTGGAGCCGCTATCCTGAAAAACCATCTGGAAACGCGGCCGCAGGGGGCGCAGCTTGCCCGGCGACAGCTGATCCACCCGCTGCCCCTCCAGGTATACTTCGCCGCCATCCAGCTTTTCCAGCCCCATGAGCAGCTTGGCTACCGTGGATTTACCGCAGCCGGACTCTCCCACCAGACCGAAGGTTTCCCCTGCATAGATATCAAAACTCACCCCGTCCACCGCGGCGTTCATCCGCCGGTGAAACAGATGGCGCTCCCCTTCCGACGGGAAGGCTTTGCGCAAATTTCTCGCGGATAAAACCGGTGTGTTATGCGCCATATGCTCCCCGTCCTTCCTGGGCTTGATAGCACCTTACCAGATGCCCCGGCGCAGTTTCCGTTTCCCCCTGGGCTCCGGGGCAATGCTGCCCATACGGGCACCGGGGCGCGAAGCGGCAGCCGGGAAGATCCTGATATTCCTCCGGCACGTTGCCGGGTATGGAATACAGCCGCCGGTCCTTGGGATCATGGATGCCGGGCACCGCCCGCAGCAGCGCCTGGGTATAAGGATGCGCAGGAGATTCCAGCAGCTGCTGGGTGGTGGCTTCCTCCACGCACTCCCCGGCATACATCACCACCACGCGGTCCGCCATTTCCGTCACCAGGCCGATATCATGGGTAATGAGCAGGATGGCCATACCGTATTCGTCCCGCAGCCGCTTGAGCAGCTGCATGATCTGCAATTGAATGGTCACGTCCAGGGCGGTGGTCGGTTCGTCGGCAATCAGCAGGCTGGGGTTGCAGGTCAGCGCCATGGCGATCATCACCCGTTGGCGCATGCCGCCGGAGAGCATGTGCGGATACTTGCGCATTACCGCCTCCGGCTGCGCGATGCCCGTTTTTTCCAGCAGTTCCACCGCTTTTTCCCATGCCTGCTTTCGATGCATTCCCATATGTCGGCGGAGCGTTTCCGTCATTTGGTTGCCAATGGTAAAAACCGGGTTCAGACTATACATGATATCCTGAAACACCATGGCAATCTCCCGGCCGCGGACCTGGTCCAGCTCTTTCTCGGTCATGGCGAGCAGATCGCGTCCCTTGTACAGCGCTTCGCCGCCGACCACGCGCCCATGCCGGTTCAGCAGCCGCAGCAGCGAAAGCGCCGTGATGCTCTTGCCGCATCCGGACTCCCCCACGATGCTGACGATTTCCCCCGGGCGTACCTGGAAATGCACGTTTTCCGTGCGCTTGGTCAGCCGCTTCCCATCGGCGAAGGCGATGTCCAAATGACGTACCTCCAGCAAGGGTTCCGCCGCGTCCATCCGCTCCATTCGCTCCACTCCATTCACAAGGCAAGGGCAGGCAGGGTAGCCGCCGCTCCCCTGCCTGCCGCATCATATCCCGGCAGGCCGCCCTTACTGGGCGATATCCCACTCGTTGACGTTGATAAAGGTGCCGAACACATTGGGCGTGGCGTTCAGCAAGCGATTGCTGGTGGCGCCCATGCTGCTGATGATGTAGGCGGAAATCATGGCTACATCCTGCTGCATGTACTGATCCACCAGCAGGTAGCGCGCGCGGATCTCCTCCACGTCGTTCAGCGCCTGGCTTTCCATCAGCGCGTTGGCGACTTCCTCGTTGACGTAGCGGGTCCAGCCATCGGCGGAGAGCAGCCAGCTCACATCCGTGTAGGGATCCACCGGCGCGTAGGTATATTCCACGCTCATCACATCAAAGGTGCCATTGTTGGCCACATCCATCAGTGTGTTCAGGTCCACCGTCTTGATGTCGATGGTCAAGCCCAGCTCCTGGAACATGGCTGCAATGAAGCTGGCAGCCTGCACAAAGGTGGCGTCGCCGCTGTTTACGTACCACTCCAGGTGATCGCTGGCGCCGTCCGCCACGGCTTCCTGGATCAGCTGCGCGGCCTTCTCGGGGTCGTAGGGCGTCACGCCCAGGCTCTCGTCGTAGTAGGGGCTGGCGCTGCACAGGAATCCGTCCACAATTTCGCCGTTGCCGTGCACCAGCTCGTTGAGAATGGTTTCGCGGTCGATGCCGTAAAGCAGCGCCTGACGGATGCGCACGTCCGTCACACGTTCCACGTTGAAGAAAATGGACTGATTGGTGATGGGCGTTCCCATGTGCACCGTCACGTTGGACAGGGCGCGCACGCTGTCATAATCCTCCAGGAGGATGTTGCCCATGGTCTGCTGCACCAGGTCAATCTCCCCGGACTGCAGGCCGCTGAGCAGCTGCGCGGATTCCAGCACATTGATGTTCAGGTACTTGATCTTCGCCTCGCCCATCCAGTAGTCCGGGTTGGACTCGTAATGCACGTAATGGTTCAGGTCGAAATCCTTCACGAAGTACGGGCCGCTGATCACGTCGGCGCTGTTGAACCAATCATAGGTGAGCAGCTCCGCCTTGGGCACCTGGCCCAGGATGTGCTCCGGCAGCGTCAGCACGTACCGGCCGTAGTTGTTTTCGAAGGTATAGAGGGCGATGGGCCACTTGGTGGTGACCGTCAGGGTCTTGTCGTCGACGATCTTCACGCCGCTGATCTCGGTGGCACCACTCTCCACCATGCCGGCGTCGTCCGTGCCCTCAATGGCATACATGGCCATGCCGGCGTTAAAGCTCTCCGGGCTGGCCAGGCACAGCAGGGTGAAGGCCACGTCCTTGGCAGTCACAGGCGTGCCGTCGGACCAGGTAGCCGCTTCTTGCAGCTTGATGGTGAAGGTCAGGTTATCCTCGGTGGTAATGGACTCAGCCAGCTGGGGCACAAACTCCAGGTCGCTGTTGAGCTCCACCAGGGGCAGGAATACCAGGGAGTTGGCGTACTTGAGCACCTCCGTGGCGCCCATGAGCAGAGGATTCAGGGAACCGATGGTGCCGGTGACGGCGATGTTCACCGTTTTGTTGTTCTCCTCCGCCGCAGCGCCGCCCGCCAGGCCCAGGGTCATGACCAGGGCCAAGCACAGCGCAAGCAGCCTGCGGGTGATGTGCCTTGAACTGTTTTTCATCCTTGCGTTCCTCCTTGTTTTTGATCGCCGTTGGCTTTCAGGCAAGCCTGCGCCAACGCCGCAAAATAGCGCGCCGCGGGTTCAAGCGCGGCGGGATCAACGGTAAACTTCGGGTGGTGCCCCGGATAGCCGCCTCCCGTGCCCACCCGGACGAACAAACCGGGGGCTTTTTCCAGGTAGCAGCTAAAATCTTCCCCGCCCATGGTATCTTCCTGACGGTCCACGGAAAAGCCCATTGCCAGCGCGATTTTGCGCGCCAGGCCGCACAGGGCTCCGTCGTTGACCACGGCGGGCGGACCGTGGAACCATTCCACCGACGCTTGCGCGCCATAGGCTGCCGCAACCTCCGACGCCATGCGGCGCAGTCCCGCCTCCATCAGCGTCCGCGCCTGCGGGGAAAGCGTACGCACCGTGCCCTCCAGGTATGCGCGCTGGGGAATCACGTTCCAGGTGTTGCCAGCCTCCACGTGGGTAACGCTGAGCACCGCCGGCGTAAAGGGATCCAGCGTCCGGCTGACCAGGGTTTGCAGGCTCTGCACCAGCGCGGCCTGGACCACCACGGGATCCACGCCCTTGTGAGGTTGCGCGCCGTGAGCGCCGCGGCCCGTAATCGTAATGGCGAAGCGGTCCACCGCCGCCATCACCGGCCCCTCCTTGATACCCAGCGTGCCGCTGGAGAAGCCGGGGTAGGAATGGATGCCCAGATAAAGCGCAACATCCTCCAATAGCCCCGTGGCCAACACCTGCGGCGCGCCCCGAGCCAACTCTTCTCCCGGCTGGAAGATGACCTTCACCGTGCCAGGAAGCTCCTGCCGCGCCTCTTGCAGCAGCCATGCGGCGCCCACCATGACCGCCGTGTGGAAATCATGGCCGCAGGCATGCATGCATCCGGGAGTAACGGAAGCGTACGCAAGGCCGCTCTCCTCCTGAATGGGCAGCGCGTCGATATCGCATCGCAGGGCGATCACCGGGCCCGGATGCTCACCGGATATGCGGGCGATTAAGCCTGTTTCCAGCCCGCCGTCTTCAACGTCAATGCCGGCCTGCCGCAGCTCCTCGCGCACCCGCCGGGTGGTTTCCCGCTCCTGAAAGCTCAGCTCCGGATGGCTGTGCAGCCATTCCAGCAGCGCCCGTAGCCGCGCCGCAAGCATTGCCTGATCCACGCAAACGCCGCCTTTCGTTGAAGTGGAATGCGCAAAGAAAAACGGCACAAAGACAAATCCCTTTTTACATAAAAAGGGCGTGACTTTGCGCCGTCAATCACGGTATACGCAAGCATACCGCGTGCTTCACCGATGCACAGATAGAATCTGCTTTCTTCACCGGAATGGCAGGTTGAGCGCAAGTCCTATGCGCATACAGGTACAGAAACACGTCTTAAAAGCGGGTTCTGAAAGCTGTTTCCGCATATGGCTAGGCCCCCCTTCCAAACACTCCAGGAATACTTAGCAAGAAGCATAATAGCATTCTGCAACCGCTTTGTCAAGAGATGGATTTTCCTGGCAATGTATATTCTTTGTATCCCCTGAGTCCCCACTCCTTTGGCCGTTTCCGTTTTATGGTTTCAACTGCGCGTCCGTACAGGCAGACTGCACATAACCGTCCAAATTTTCCATCTGTACATGATACCATTCGCCGCAGACGCCCAGCACGGTCATGCCCGCCCCTAAATGTATAGGCTCAAACGCCTTGCCGGTGGACGCCGGTTGCACGTAGAGCGCATGGTCTGTCGTTGAAAAAACGGTGGGCGTAGCCAGCTCAACCTCATAAGCGGATAAAAATTTTGCTTGCATGTAGCCCGTCGCGAGTTCGCCAATGCGTACCCGAACCCAACCGTTTTCTGCGAGATCCAGGATTTCAACCTTCACCCCATTGTAATACTTTCCCAGAGAAGCGGCACTGGCCGAGGGTTTTGTGCGCAGGTTTAACCGGTCGGCACTGTCGGGATTGCTGACCCAAGCCACGCTTTTCGTTATGGCGTTTTCCTCCAGAAGCGAAGAGAGGGACGTATGAACAAAACCGGTACAGTCATAGCCCGGTACATAAACGTGGCACCAAGCGCCGTTGAACCCCATAATCATCATCCGGGTATATCCTGAAAGCTGTTGTGAAGTGCTGCTTGTGTCGGGCAAAGCAAACAGCAGCAATCCTTGCCAGGGACATTCTACCTCCGGCATAGCGCTCGCCTGAAGGCTCTGACTGAGATATTGGGTATCCATATATCCGCTCAAAGGGCCAACCTCCACCTTGGCCCAGCCTTTGGCATCGGTTTGAAGCACCGTCACAGATGTGCCATTGTAATACTTTCCCAGGGAAGTTGCCGACGTAGATGGCGCTACGCGCAGATGCAGCCGGTCTTCCGGGTCAGGATTTGCAACCACCAGGGTATACTCCCCCAGCGCTTCACCAACGCAGCAGCATAGCAGCCACGCAATACATAGCACATACAGCACCCTTTTCCTCTTCATAATAACCCCCCCCTACGTTGCTATCCATACAACGCGGGAGGCATGGGAATTATTGCTATGCGTTTTGCTTTTCTTTTTCGTGGCGGCTCATCTGATCGTTCAGGAGGTTGATATCTCCACAGCCCATGGTGATGACCAGATCCCCCGGTTGCCAATGGCTTCGCAGATAGGCCTCCGTGTCATCGAAGGATGGCGTCCAAACGGCGTTTATGCCATGCCTGCGCATTCCATCCACCAGCATGCCGGAATGAATATCCCCCGGGTCTTTCTCCCTGGCGGCGCAGATATCGGTCACCAGGGTAAAGTCCGCCGCCTGGGTACAGGTCAGGTATTCGTCGAAGAGCCGCTTCACCCGGCTATACGTGTGGGGCTGCATCACCGCCCACAGCCGTCCTTTGCACCGAAGCCTTGCCACGGAAAGCACGCTGCGCATCTCCGCCGGATTGTGGCCGTAATCGTGGAAAATTTCCACTCCGTCGATGGTGTCCGTCAGTTCAAACCGGCGATGCGCTCCCGCAAAGCGAGCCAGGGCCTGGGCAGCCGCTTCCGGCTCCACCCCCAGGGCCTGGGCAGCCGCCAGCGCCGCCAGGGCATGCATTACGTTAAAGGAACCCGGCACTTTCAGCTTCACATGGCAAAGAGCCTGATTCCCATGCATCAGCTGAAAGTCTCCGTGGCCTTCGCCGTCATACCGCAAATCGGCCGGATACCAGTCGCTGTCCGCATCCATCCCAAAGGTTTCATGGGCGCAGGACAGCCGCGCCAGTTCCGCGCGCACCCGTGGATCATCCCCATTGCCCAACGCCTTGCCATGGGGCGGCAACAGTTCCAGGAAATGACGGAAGGACGCCTGAATATCGTCGATATCCTTATAAAAATCCAGGTGGTCCTCCTCGATGTTGGTAACCACCGCCATGGTGGGATGCATATGATGGAAGCTGGCCTTGAATTCGCAGGCTTCCGCCAGAAAGGTGTCCCCCTCCCCAATGCGCGTGCTGCCGCCGATTGCGTCCAGCTGCCCGCCGATATGCACCGTGGGATCCTTGCCGCACTCCACCAGAATCTGGGACAACATAGAGGTGGTGGTGGTTTTGCCATGCGTACCGCACACGCCCACCGCCTGGGCGTAGCCTTCCATGAGCTGCCCCAGCAATTCCGCGCGCTCCATATTGGGCAGGCCCAACCGCTCCACTTCCATGCGCTCAGGGTTATCCGGCAGGATCGCGGCGGTGTACACCACCAGATCCGCGCCATGGACGTTTTCCGCCCGGTGGCCCACAACAACCTCCACGCCCAGCTGGCGCAGCTTATCCAGGGCATATCCGTTGACGCGGTCCGAACCGGAAATACGGTAGCCTTCCTTCAGCAGCATTTCCGCCAGGCCGGACATGCTGGAGCCGCCAATGCCAATCATATGGATGTGCTTGCCCTGAAAGTCCCGAATCTGAGGCTGCGTCATGGCTCAACCACGCCTCTCTCTCGCTATACTTGACGATCTTTCGCCGTGCCTATTATATACCATCCCGCGATAGTTTAGCAATAGTCCGCGCAGCGCCGGCGATTTTCCATGAAAACAGTAAACATCCACCGGCCAAGCCGGTGGCTTTTCATATGCGGGCATAGCCCTAGATTCTCGCATGCGCCCTCGCAGGCGCAAGTACGGCCTGCCAATTGCTTAGGCTTGCTCCAGTGGCCCGTAAACGGGCTTATTCCTT
>DBFBGQ010000122.1:0-35484 GCA_048201975.1 Candidatus Egerieenecus sp.
TATCAAAGATTGTTCGTATAAAATCTTGACAGAACGGGGATAAATCGTATAGAATGAATCGTATTGTTCGGAAAGGGGTGTGCGTATGCGACTTTGCTGGCAGGGAAATGACTGCCGATGGATGCGCGGGTCCCAGAACAAGAGCAAGGGGTTGTATACAAAGGACGGGGTATGCCTGGCGATACCCTGTCCTTTTTTGACCCGAAAGGAAGGAAACGAATGAAGAAAGTCGCGGTAATTATGGGCAGCGACAGCGACCTGCCCGTGCTCAAGGGCGCCTTTGACACCCTGAGGCAGCTGAACATTCCCTTTGAGGCGCATGTTTATTCCGCCCACCGGACGCCTGCGGAGGCGGCGGCCTTTGCGTCGTCGGCGGCGGAGAACGGCTTCGGCGTGCTGATTGCCGCGGCGGGCAAGGCGGCGCACCTGGCCGGGGCTCTGGCGGCGCAGACGGTGCTGCCGGTGATTGGCATTCCGGTGAAGTCCTCTACCCTGGACGGCCTGGACGCGCTGCTGTCCACGGTGCAGATGCCCTCGGGCATGCCCGTGGCTACGGTGGCCATCGACGGCGCGGCCAACGCGGCGCTGCTGGCGGCGCAGATCCTTGCGGTGAGCGACGCGGAGCTGGCCGCAAAGCTCCGCGCCATGCGGCAAAAGCAGCATGACGCGGTGGTGGAAAAGGACCGCAAGCTGGTTATTGAGTAAACGCGAGGAAAAGTTGAGGAGGAAAAAGCAATGAAAAAGCTGGAGCAGCTGTACGAGGGAAAAGCCAAGAAGGTATTCGCCACCGACGACCCCAACGTGGTGCTGGTGGATTACAAGGACGACGCCACCGCCTTTAACGGCCTGAAAAAGGGCACCATTCAGGGCAAGGGCGCGATCAACAACCGGGTGACCAATTTCCTGATGAAGATGCTGGAAAAGAACGGCATCCCCACCCACCTGATTGAAGAGATTTCCGACCGGGAGACCCTGGTGAAGAAGGTTACCATCGTTCCCCTGGAGGTGATTGTGCGCAACATCGCCGCCGGCAGCCTGAGCAAGCGCTTGGGCCTGCCCGAGGGCACCAAGCTCAAGAAGACCGTGCTGGAGTACTGCTACAAGAACGACGAGCTGGGCGATCCCATGGTCAACGATTATCATATTGCCGCCATGGGCTGGGTCAGCGAGGCGGACCTGAAAAAGATTGCCGAGTACAGCTTGAAGATCAACCAGCTGCTGTCCAATTACCTCAAGGACCTGAACATCGAGCTCATCGACTTCAAGCTGGAGTTCGGCAAGACCGCCGACGGCACCCTGGTGCTGGCGGACGAGATTTCTCCGGACACCTGCCGCTTCTGGGACAGCGTGACCCATGAGAAGCTGGATAAGGACCGCTTCCGCCGGGATCTGGGCGGCGTGGAGGATGCCTATCAGGAAATCATGAAGCGTTTGATGGGGGAATAAGATGGACGTGATGAACAAGCTCCACGAGGAGTGCGGCGTGTTCGGCATTTTCCGTCAAGCGGGCGAGGGTGTGGTAGCGGAGGCCTACCACGCCCTTTACGCGCTCCAGCACCGGGGCCAGGAGAGCTGCGGCATCGCCGTAAACAACGATGGGGTCATCTCCTGCTACAAGGACGTGGGCCTGGTTACCGAGGTTTTCACCCGGGACGCGCTGGAAAAGATGGAGGAGGGCTCCATGGCGGTGGGGCATTGCCGCTACGGCACCACCGGCACCAAGAACCGCAACAACGCCCAGCCGCTGCTGATCAACCACCTCAAGGGCGCCATGGCCCTGTGCCACAACGGGAATTTGACCAACGCCGCCGAGCTGCGGGAGCAGCTGGAGCTGAACGGCGCGATTTTCCACGCCACCTCTGACAGCGAGGTGATCGCTTACACCATCACCCAGCAGCGGATCAAAACCGGCTCCATCGAGGAGGCGGTTCGGGCATCCATGAACGTTATTCAGGGAGCGTATTCCCTGGTGATCATGAGCCCCACCAAGCTCATCGCCGCGCGGGATCCCCGGGGTTTCCGCCCCCTGTGCATGGGGAAAATCGGAAACGATACCGTGTTTGCCAGCGAGAGCTGTGCCCTGGACGCCATCGGCGCCACATTCGTAAGGGACATCCTTCCGGGCGAGGTGGTGGTGGTCTCCAAGGAGGGGGTGCGGAGCTATCCGTCGCAGCAGCAGGTGCCCTCCAGCCTTTGCGTGTTTGAGCACATCTACTTTGCCCGGCCGGACTCGGTGATCGACGGGGCGTCGGTGCATGAGGCCCGGGTGCGGGCGGGAGCCTTCCTGGCGCTGGATCATCCGGTGCAGGCGGACGTGGTCATCGGCGTGCCGGACAGCGGCATTGAGGCGGCCATCGGCTACGCCCGGCAAAGCGGCATCCCCTACGGCATCGGATTCATCAAAAACAAATACATCGGCCGGACATTCATCCAGCCGGAGCAGAAGCAGCGGCAGAACGCTGTGCGCATCAAACTCAACGCGGTGGCGGCCACCGTGCGGGACAAGCGTGTGGTGATGGTGGACGACTCCATCGTCCGCGGCACCACCTCCGCCCATACGGTGGCGATCCTGCGGGAGGCCGGGGCCAAGGAGGTCCACGTGCGCTTCTCCGCGCCGCCCTTCCTGTATCCGTGCTACTTTGGCACGGACATCGACTCCACCGAAAACCTCATCGCCGCGCACCACACCATTGAGGAAATCGGCCAGATCATCGGCGCGGACAGCATTGGCTTCCTGAGCCTGGAGGCCTGCGACAAGCTGGCGGTGGGGAGCCGCTGCGGCTTCTGCAAGGCGTGCTTCAGCGGCGAATATCCCGTGGAGCCTCCCAAGGCCAGCCGCAAGCTGAAGTTTGAAACCCATCTGAGCGAGAAAGAGTAAGGAGGACCCCTGCGTGAAAAGCGAAAGCGAAAGCTACAAGGCTGCGGGCGTGGATATTACCGCCGGCTACAAGGCCGTGGAGCTGATGAAGCGCCACGTGGCCCGGACCATGACCGCCGGCGTGCTGGATGGTATCGGCGGCTTTGGCGGCATGTTTGAGCTGGACTGCCAGGGCATCAAGCGGCCGGTGCTGGTCAGCGGCACCGACGGGGTGGGTACCAAGCTGAAAATCGCCATGCTGCTGGACCGCCATGATACCATCGGCATCGACTGCGTGGCCATGTGCGTCAACGACGTAATCTGCTGCGGCGCCAAACCCCTGGTCTTCCTGGACTACATCGCCTGCGGCAAGAACATTCCCGAGAAGATCGCGCAGATCGTCGCCGGCGTGGCGGAGGGGTGCGTCCAGGCGGAGTGCGCGCTGGTGGGCGGCGAAACCGCGGAACATCCCGGCATGATGCCCGAGGAGGATTACGACCTGGCGGGCTTCTCCGTGGGCGTGGTGGACAAGGAAAAGATCATTGACCGGGAGGAAATGCAGGCCGGGGACGTGATCATCGCGCTGCCCTCCACAGGAGTGCATTCCAACGGGTTCTCCCTGGTGCGCAAGGTGTTCGGCATCGGCCAGGGCGGCGAGAACCGCGCCTATCCGGAGTTGGCGCAGCCCCTGTGGGAGACGCTGCTGACCCCCACCCGCATCTATGTAAAGCCTGTGATGAAGCTGCTTTCGCGCATCCGGCCCCGGGCCATCAGCCACATCACCGGCGGCGGTTTTTATGAAAATATCCCGCGGAGCCTCAAGGCGGGCATGACCGCGCGCATCGAAAAGGCCGCGGTGAAAACCCTGCCGGTTTTCGATATCATCGCCCGGGAAGGCGGCATCCCCCAGCGGGATATGTTCAACACATTCAACATGGGCGTGGGCATGACCATTGCCGTGGCCAAGGCGGACGCGGACGCGGCGCTTCGCCTGCTGAGGGAAGGCGGCGAACCCGGCGCGTACATCCTGGGCGAAATTGTCCCTGGGGAAGGCGGTGTGGAGCTATGGTAAGGACGGCGGTGCTGGTGTCCGGCGGCGGCACGAACCTGCAGGCCATTCTGGACGCCGGCGCGGCGGGAAAGCTGCCCCATGCGGAAATTGCTCTGGTGGTGGCCAGCCGCCCCGACGCCTATGCGTTGGTGCGGGCGGAAAGGGCCGGGGTGCCCACTGCCGTGCTGCGCAAGGGCAAGGACAAGCCCATCGAGCAGTATGGCCGGGAGCTGCTGGCGCTGTTGGAGAGCCACGGCATCCAGCTGGTGGTGCTGGCGGGCTTCCTGACCATTCTGCCGGAAAATGTGATCCAGGCGTATCCCAGGCGCATCCTGAACATACATCCCAGCCTGATTCCTTCCTTCTGTGGGGCGGGTTTTTATGGGCTGAAGGTGCATCAGGCCGCGCTGGACAAGGGCGTGAAGGTCACCGGAGCCACGGTGCACTTCGTCAACGAGATCCCCGACGGGGGAGAGATCATCGCGCAGAAGGCCGTGGAGGTGCTTCCTGGGGATACGCCGGAAATTTTGCAGAAGCGGGTGATGGAGCAGGCGGAGTGGGTGCTGCTCCCCCGCGCTGTGGAGGATGTGGCCCGCAGCCTTTGCGGGCAGTGAGGAGGAAGCAGCATGCAGCTGATGGAATTGAACGCGCTTCTCAGGGAGAACGCCTACCCCGGCCGGGGCATCGTGCTGGGCCTGGACGAAACGGGGCGGAAGGCGGTGGTGGCCTATTTCATCATGGGCCGCAGTGAGAACAGCCGCAACCGGGTCTTTGTGGAAAAGGATGGGGGCATCATCACCCGGGCCTATGACGAGAGCAAAATGGTGGATCCCAGCCTGATCATCTATGCCCCCGTGCGCCTGTACAAGGACATGCTCATCGTCACCAATGGCGACCAGACGGACACCATTTACGACTACTTGAAAAAGGGCTTTACCTTCGAGGCGGCGCTGAGAACCCGCTGCTTCGAGCCCGACGCGCCCAACTATACCCCCCGCATCAGCGGCCTGGTGTCGCGGGAGAAGGGCAAGCTGAGCTACCGGATGTCCATCCTCAAAAGCGATGAAGGCGATCCCACCGCGCCCCAGCGCTTCTTCTTTGAATATGCGGGGGTCAAGCCCGGAACGGGTCATTTCCTGCACACCTACCGCTGCGATGGGAATCCCATTCCCTCCTTTGGGGGCGAGCCGGAGAAGGTGACGGTGCGGGGGGATATCGGCGCCTTCACCCAGGAAGTGTGGGAGAGCCTGAACGCGGACAACAAGGTATCGCTGTTTGTGCGTTTCCTTGACCTGGAAAGCGGGGAGAGCGAAACCCGCATTGTCAACAAGAACGTATAAGCAAGGAGGAAGCGAACCATGGCAAGAGATCAGCGGGGCAAGCGCTTTCAGGTGCTGGAAGCGGAGGAATATCTGCTGAGCGGCTCGGCGCGGGTGATCGTGGACGCCAGAACCGGCGTGCACTATCTGGTGTATTCCTACGGCCAGGGCGCGGGCATCACGCCGCTGCTGGACGAAAACGGCCGGGTGGTCATCGACAAGGGCGACGTGAAGTGAGACAAGCTGAAGGAGGCATTTCCATGGCAACGGAGCTGGAACTGAAATATGGCTGCAACCCCAATCAGAAGCCGTCGCGCATTTTCATGAAGGCGGGAGAGCTTCCCCTGGCGGTGCTCAACGGCAAGCCGGGGTATATCAATTTCCTGGACGCGCTGAACGGTTGGCAGCTGGTGCGGGAGCTGAAGCGCGCCACCGGTCTGCCGGCGGCGGCCTCCTTCAAGCATGTGAGCCCTGCGGGCGCGGCGGTGGGCCTGCCCCTGAGCGATACCCTGCGCAAAATCTATTTTGTGGGAGACAAGCCCCTTTCGCCCCTGGCCTGCGCCTATGCCCGCGCCCGGGGCGCGGACCGTATGTCCTCCTTTGGAGACTGGATCGCCCTGAGCGACGTTTGCGACCTGGAGACCGCCATGCTCATCAAGCCTGAAGTATCCGACGGCATCATTGCTCCCGGCTATGCGCCGGAGGCGCTGGAGGTGCTCAAGGCCAAGCGCAAGGGCGGCTACAACGTGGTGCAGATTGACCCGGACTACCGTCCCGCGGCCGTGGAGCAGAAGGACGTGTTCGGCGTGACCTTTGAGCAGGGGCGCAACGAGTTCGTTATCGACGAGGCGCAGCTGGAGGATGTTGTGACCCGGAACAAGGCGCTGCCCGCCCAGGCCAAGCGCGACCTGATGATCTCCCTGATCACGCTCAAGTATACCCAGTCCAATTCCGTGTGCTATGTGAAGGACGGCCAGGCCATTGGCGTGGGCGCGGGCCAGCAGAGCCGCATCCACTGCACCCGTCTGGCGGGGCAGAAGGCGGACAACTGGTGGCTGCGCCAGCATGAGAAGGTGCTGAACCTGCCCTTTGTGGACAAGATTGCCCGGCCCGACCGGGACAACACCATCGACGTGTACATCTCCGACGAGGCAGAGGAGGTGCTGGCCGAGGGCCGCTGGCAGCAGTTCTTCAAGACCCGTCCCGAGCCCCTGACGCGGGAGGAGAAGCGGGCCTGGCTGGACCAGCTCACCGGCGTAGCCCTGGGCAGCGACGCCTTCTTCCCCTTCGGGGACAACATCGAGCGCGCCCACCGCAGCGGCGTGCAGTATGTGGCGGAGCCCGGCGGCTCCATCCGGGACGATCATGTCATTGCCGTGTGCGACAGCTACGATATGGTGATGTGCTTCACCCATATGCGGCTGTTCCATCATTGATCGGTCCATACGCCAAAGTACGCGGAAAATTGGAGGAATGCGCATGAAGGTCCTGATTGTCGGCGGCGGCGGACGGGAGCACGCCATTGCCGAAAAGCTGCTGGAAAATCCCCGCATTGACAGGCTCTATGCCGCGCCGGGCAACGGCGGCATGGCAGCCATCGCCACCTGCCTGCCCATGAAGGCCACGGACATTCAGGCCATCACGGACTTCTGCGTCAGGGAAGGGATGGACTTCGTGGTGGTGGCGCCGGACGATCCCCTGTGCCTGGGGCTGGTGGACCTGCTGCGGGAGAAGGGCATTCCCGCCTTCGGCCCGGACAAGAAGGCCGCCATCATTGAGGGAAGCAAGGTTTTCGCCAAGGGCCTGATGAAAAAATACGGCATTCCCACCGCGGCTTATGAGGTTTTTGACGACTGCGACAAGGCCCTGGCGTACGTACAGCTCGCGCCGGCGCCGCTGGTGGTCAAGGCGGACGGCCTGGCGCTGGGCAAGGGCGTGCTGATCTGCCAAAGCCGGGAGGAAGCGGCGGAGGCCGTGCGCGCCATGATGGTCCACAACCGTTTTGGCATGTCCGGCAGCCGGGTGGTTATTGAGGAATTCCTCACCGGGCCGGAGGTGTCCGTGCTGGCATTTACCGACGGCAGGACCGTGAAGCCCATGGTATCCTCCATGGATCACAAGCGCGCCCTGGACCATGACCAAGGGCTGAACACCGGGGGCATGGGCACCATTGCCCCCAACCCCTACTACACCGCGGACGTGGCCCAGCGCTGCATGGACGAGATCTTCCTGCCCACGATTGCCGCCATGAACGCCGAGGGGCGCACTTTTCGCGGCTGCCTGTATTTCGGGCTGATGCTCACCCCGCAGGGGCCCAAGGTCATCGAATACAATTGCCGTTTTGGGGATCCGGAAACCCAGGTGGTGCTGCCGCTGCTGGAAAGCGACCTGCTCACCATCATGGAAAGCACCGTGCAGGGCACCCTGGACCGGACCGAGGTGAAGTTTTCCTCCGGGGCGGCCTGCTGCGTGGTGCTGGCCTCCGGCGGTTATCCCGAGCATTATGAGACGGGGTACCCCATTGCCGGGCTGGCGGAAGCCGCCCAAACCGCCCATGTGTTCCATGCAGGCACCAAGGCGGGGCCCGACGGGGAGATCCTCACCAGCGGAGGCCGGGTGCTGGGTGTGACGGCCCGGGGGGAGAACCTGCCCCAGGCCGTGGCGGCGGCTTATGCGGCGGCGGAGAAGATTTCCTTTACCGGCATGCACATGCGCCGGGATATCGGCCAGCGCGCCCTGGCCGCGCTGCAATAAAGGAGGAAGAAACGGATGAGCGTCAAGCGCATCTATGTGGAGAAAAAGGCTCCCTACGCGGTGGAGGCCAAGCAGCTGCTGTGGGAGATTCGACATATTTTGCAAATCAAGAGCGTGACCGGCCTGCGGCTGCTCAACCGCTATGATGTGGAGGGGGTGGACGACGGGCTTTTCGCCCGGTGCCTGCCCATCGTGTTCTTTGAGCCGCAGCTGGATGAGCATGATACCCAGCTGCCCACGGACGCCGACGTGATCTTTGCCGCAGAATATCTTCCGGGCCAGTACGACCAGCGGGCGGCCTCCTGCGAGGAGTGCATTCAGCTGGTGGGCCAGTGCGACCGTCCCACCGTGCGCACCGCTCGGGTGTATCTGCTCACAGGCCATCCCACCGGGGATGAGGTGGCGCGCATCAAAAAACATGTGATCAACCCCGTGGAAAGCCGGGAAGCCGGCCTGGAAGAAAAGGAGACCCTGCGCCAGCAATACGCCACCCCGGAAACCGTGGAGACGCTGCACGGCTTTACCGCCATGACCGCGGAGGAAGTGGACGCCTTCGTGAAAAAGTACGGCCTGGCCATGGATGACGATGACCTGGCCTTCTGCCGGGATTATTTTGCCTCCGAGCGCCGGGACCCCACGCTCACGGAGATTCGCATGATCGACACCTACTGGTCCGATCACTGCCGGCATACCACCTTCCTGACCACCATTGACGGGGCGGAGATTCTCAAGCCCCAGGTGGAAAAGGCTTTCCAGCGCTATCTGGCGGCACGCAGGGAAGTCTATGGGGAGCGGGAAAAGCCCATCAACCTGATGGATGTGGCCACCATGGGCGGCAAGGCGCTGAAGAAGGCAGGATGTCTTCCCAACCTGGACGAGAGCGAGGAGATCAACGCCTGCTCCATCAAGATTGACGTGGACGTGGACGGCGTGCAGGAACCCTGGCTGTTCATGTTCAAGAACGAGACCCACAACCATCCCACGGAGATTGAGCCCTTCGGCGGCGCGGCCACCTGCATCGGCGGCGCGATTCGCGATCCTCTCAGCGGGCGCACCTACGTTTACCAGGCCATGCGCGTTACCGGCGCGGCGGACCCCCTGACCCCCGTGGCGGATACCCTGCCCGGCAAGCTGCCCCAGCGCAAGCTGGTGACCACCGCGGCGGCGGGCTATTCCTCCTACGGCAACCAGATCGGCCTGGCCACGGGTCAGGTGGACGAGATGTATCACCCGGGCTATGCGGCCAAGCGCCTGGAGATCGGCGCGGTGGTGGGCGCGGCTCCCGAGAGAAACGTGCGCCGGGAACGGCCTGCGCCTGGGGATCAGATTGTGCTGCTGGGCGGCCGCACGGGCCGGGACGGCTGCGGCGGCGCCACGGGCAGCTCTAAGGCCCATAAGCAGGAATCCATCGAGACCTGCGGCGCGGAGGTGCAAAAGGGCAACGCCCCCACCGAGCGCAAGCTCCAGCGGCTGTTCCGCAACGGGGAAGTGACCCGCCTTATCAAGCGCTGCAACGACTTTGGCGCGGGCGGCGTCAGCGTGGCCATTGGCGAGCTGGCCGACGGGCTGGACATCGACCTGGATCTGGTGCCCAAGAAATACGAGGGCCTGGACGGCACGGAGCTGGCCATCTCCGAGAGCCAGGAGCGCATGGCCGTGGTGCTGGCGCCCGAGGATGTGGAGGCCTTCCTGAAAGCGGCCCATGAAGAAAACCTGGAGGCCACCGTGGTGGCCCAGGTCACCGAGGAACCCCGGCTGCGCATGCGCTGGAAGGGCCGCACCATTGTGGACCTGTCCCGGGAATTCCTGAACAGCAACGGCGCGGAGAAGCATACCCGGGTGCGGGTGGCGGATGACAGGGTGCACCAGGCGAGCTATCCGGGCAAGAGCTTTGGCCGCCAGCTGGAGCATATGGTTTCCGACCTGAACATCTGCTCCAAGAAGGGGCTGAGCGAGCGTTTTGACTCCACCATCGGCGCGGGCACGGTGATGATGCCCTTCGGCGGAGCGCATCAGCTGACCCCGGCCCAGGCCATGGTGGCCAAGATCCCCGTGCTGCACGGCGTCACAACCACCGTCACGGGCATGGCCTGGGGCTTCCATCCCCAGGTGATGGAGCAGAGCCCCTATGAGGGCGCGTACCTGGCGGTGATTGAGTCCGTGAGCAAGCTGGTGGCCGCCGGCTTTGATTATCGCCGGGCGTACCTGACGTTCCAGGAATACTTTGAGCGCATGACCGGCGACCCCAACCGCTGGGGCCAGCCTTTCGCGGCGCTGCTGGGCGCCTTTGACGCCCAGATGGATTTGCAGATTGCGGCCATCGGCGGCAAGGACAGCATGTCCGGCTCCTTTGAGCACATGGACGTGCCGCCCACGCTGGTGTCCTTTGCGGTGGCGCCGGGAGAAAACGGGCGCATGATCTCTCCGGAGTTCAAGGGCGCAGGGCATACGGTGCGCCTGGTGGCCTGCGACGCCCACGACACCGCGGCGCTCAAGGCAAACTGGGACAGCGTGCTGGCGGCTATGGCGGACGGTCAGGTGCTTTCCGCCTGGGCGCTGGGTCTGGGCGGCGTGGCGGAGGGCCTGTTCAAAATGGCCCTGGGCAACCGCCTGGGCGTGCATATGCTGGACAGCTATGAGGCCGATCCCTTCGCCTGGCAGTTCGGTTCCCTGCTCATCGAATGCACGGAGGACTGCCAGCTGGGCGTGCCCGTGGCGCAGACCACCCAGGAATACACCTTCGTCCGCGGCGGCGAAAGCCTGGACATGGCCACGCTGCAGGAAATGTACGAAGGCAAGCTGGATAAGGTGTTCGCCTATCGGGGCCACAGCGGCGAGACCACGGATAAATTCTCCTATACCGCTTCCCGGCGTCCCGCTCCGGCGGTCAAGCATGTGAAGCCCCTGGCCTTCATCCCCGTGTTCCCTGGCACCAACTGCGAGTATGATACCGCCCGGGCGGTGGAGCGGGCCGGCGGCGCGGCGGAGATCCTGGTGCTGAACAACCTGACGCCCGCGGACATCACCGCCAGCCTGGAAAAGGCCCGGGAGCTCATCGCCCGCAGCCAAATGATCGTGCTGCCCGGCGGCTTCAGCGGCGGCGACGAGCCCGACGGTTCCGCCAAGTTTATCACCGCCTTCTTCCGCAACCCCATGATGAAGGACGCGGTCAGCGACCTGTTGGAGAGGCGGGACGGGCTGATGCTGGGCATCTGCAACGGGTTCCAGGCGCTGATCAAGCTGGGGCTGGTTCCCTTTGGCCGGATTGTGGACACGGATGAAAATTGCCCCACCCTGACCTTCAACGAGATCGGCCGGCACCAGTCCATGCTGGTGCGCACCCGCATCGCCTCCAACAAGAGCCCCTGGCTGAGCCGCACCGCGATGGACGAGGTCTATACCGTGGCCATCTCCCACGGAGAGGGACGCTTTGTGGGCCCCGAGAGCCTGATCCGCGACCTGGCGGCCCAGGGGCAGATCGCCACCCAGTACGTGGACCTGGCAGGGGAAGCCTCCATGGACGCCCGGTTCAATCCCAACGCCAGCTATTTCGCCATCGAGGGGATCACCTCCCCCGACGGACGGGTGCTGGGCAAGATGGGCCACACCGAGCGCAGCGGGGACGGCTTGTACATGAACGTGCCCGGCAACAAGTATCAGCCGCTGTTTGAGGGCGGCGTGGATTACTTCCGGTAAGCCGGAGCGACAGAAAAATATAGGGAGAAATGTTCTATGCTGCACGATAGCTACATCAGCCCCTTCTCCACGCGCTACGCCAGCAAGGAGATGCAGTTCGTCTTCTCCGAGGACAACAAGTTCCGTACCTGGCGCAGGCTGTGGATCGCCCTGGCCCGGGCCGAACAGCGCCAGGGTCTGGACATCACCGACGAGCAGATTGCCGAGCTGGAAGCTCATCGGGATGACATCAACTACGAGGACGCCCAGCGCCGGGAGCGGGAATGCCGCCACGACGTGATGAGCCATGTGTACGCCTACGGCCTGCAGTGCCCCAAGGCGGCGGGCATCATCCATCTGGGGGCCACTTCCTGCTACGTGGGTGACAACACGGACGTGATCCTCATGCGGCAGGGGCTGCAAATTGTCCGCCGCAAGCTGCTCAACGTCATGGCCCTGCTGGCAAAGTTCGCGGAAAAGTACAAGGGCGTGCCTTGCCTGGCTTACACCCATCTGCAGCCCGCCCAGCTCACCACCGTGGGCAAGCGGGCCACTCTATGGCTCAACGAGCTGTACATGGATTATCAGGAGGTGGAGCATCGCCTGGATTCCCTGGCCCTGCTGGGGAGCAAGGGCACGACGGGCACGCAGGCCAGCTTCATGGAGTTGTTTGCCGGGGACAGCGGCAAGATCAAGGCCGTGGAGCAGGATATTGCCCAGGCCATGGGATTTGCCAAGGTGGTGCCCGTTTCCGGCCAGACCTACTCCCGAAAGATGGACTACTTCGTGGTCAGCACACTGAGCGGTATCGCCCAATCCGCCAGCAAGTTCAGCTATGACATGCGTCTTTTGCAGAATTTCAAAGAGATGGAGGAACCCTTTGAAAAAAGCCAGATCGGTTCCTCCGCCATGCCCTACAAGCGCAACCCCATGCGCTCGGAGCGGGTATCGTCCCTGAGCCGCTACGTGATGGTGGATACCCTGAACACCGCCATCACCGCGGGCACGCAGTGGTTTGAGCGCACCCTGGACGACAGCGCCAACAAGCGCATTGCCGTGGCGGAGGCATTCCTGGGCGTGGACGCTATTTTGAACATCCTCATCAACGTATGCGACGGCCTGGTGGTCTACGAAAAGGTGATCCGTCAGCGGGTCATGAACGAGCTGCCCTTTATGGCCACGGAGAACATCATGATGGACGCGGTGAAGAAGGGCGGTAACCGCCAGGAGCTTCACGAAAAGCTCCGGGTGCATTCCCAGGCCGCGGCACGGGTGGTCAAGGAGGAAGGCGGCAAGAACGATCTGGTGGAGCGCATTGCCGCGGATCCTGCCTTTCAGGTCACCCGGGAGGAGATCGAGGCCATTCTTCAGCCGGAGAAGTTCATCGGCCGCAGCCGGGAACAGGTGGAGGAATACCTGTCGGAGATCATCGTCCCGCTGCTGAAGGAAAACGAAGGGCTCCTGGGCGAAAAGCAGGAATTGAGCGTGTGATGCGTCTCTAAGGGGAGGAAGTCAAAGGATTTCCTCCCTTTTTTTTGTGCGCGCTTCCCAAACGGTGAACAATGCGTGAACATTTTCTTTTTGGTGAAGGAAAGTGCGCCGCCCCGCGTTCTATTGCTGTGTCCCTGGGGGAGGCGGCGTTATTTTCAGCGGAAAAAATGCGAAAATTTCTCCCGGAAGGGGATTCATAGTTGGCCCAAAATGTTGTATAATAAATACTGCCAGTTTCTGAGTTCATATACGAAAGTGGGGTCGAAGTCGGTTGACAGCACTGTGGGATACGATACAGACCGCGTTGTGGAACGTGTTTCACCGGCCGGGACTGAGCGATGTGGTGGATATTCTCATCGTCACGGTGATCATTTATTTCCTGCTGATGATGACCCGTCAAACCCGGGCCAGCGCCGTGCTCAAGGGGCTGGTGGTGCTACTGATTGCCACCTTTGTTTCGGATCTGTGCGGGCTGACCGCGCTGAACTGGCTTTTGATGAGCGTGATCAACAACGGCGCGGTGGTGCTGGTAATCGTGTTCCAGCCGGAAATACGCAAGGCCCTGGAGCAGCTGGGCCGCGGCGCCATGCGTGAAACCAGCCATGCGGCCGAGGGAGAGGATCAGGCGCGCATCATCGACGAGATCATTCAGTGCATGACGGACCTGAGCCGCCGCCGCGTGGGCGCGCTGATCGTTTTTGAGCAGAAGACCGGCTTGAAGGACGTTATTGAAACAGGCACGGCGGTGGACGCGCGAATTTCCGCGCCCCTGCTGGAGAATATCTTCGAACCCAATACGCCGCTCCATGACGGCGCGGTGGTCATTCGCGGGCCGCGGGTGGTGGCCGGCGCGTGCATCCTGACCCTGACGGAGGGCCGGGGCATCAGCCGGGAACTGGGCACCCGCCACCGGGCGGCCATCGGCATCAGCGAAACCACCGACGCCATTGTGCTCATCGTCTCCGAGGAGACGGGTATCATGTCCATGGCCCGGGGCGGCCGCCTGACCCGTCACCTGGACACCAAGTCCCTGCGGGAGATTCTCGAGGGCATTTACGCGCAGCCTCATACCCATTTGCTGGCTTCGCTGCTGGGACGTAAGCGGGGAAAGGAGGCGGCCAGATGAGCAAGGCGCCGGAGAAGAACACGGAAAACCGGCCGGAGAAGAACGCGCCGGAAAAGAAAAACGAGAGCGGCTGGCGGGGGCTGATGCAGGCCGTGGGGCGCTTTTTCCTGCACCAATGGCCGTTCAAGCTGCTTTCGTTGGCGATTGCCATCGTGCTGTGGTCCGGGTTGATCACCCAGGACCCCACGTTGACCCGGGAGAAAGTATTCACGGGGGTGACCATTTCGGTCAGCGGCGAGGATACCATCAAGCGCAACGGATTGATTGTGGTCAGCGATTTGGATGCGGTGACCCAGGACGCCAAGATTCGCGTGGAAGTGCCGCAGATGCAATATTCCTCCGCCACCGCCAGCAACTACAACGTGCGCATCGACCTGACGCGCCTGGAAGGCACCGGCGTGCAGGAGCTCAAGGTGCTCAGCACCAGCAGCTCCACCTGGGGCAGCGTGATCGAGGTATCCCCGGAGACTGTGGAGATTGAGGTGGAGGAGTACATCACCCGCTACCGCATTCCGGTTTCCGTGGTAACGGAAGGGGAGGCGCCCGAGGGATTCTACGCGGCTTCGCCTTCTCTGGATCCGCCGCTGGTGGCGGTAAGCGGCCCGCGGTCCCTGGTGGACCGGGTGGTGCGTGCGGTGGCCACGCTGGATCTGAGCACGCTGCCCGCCAGGGAAGGGCTGGTGCGCACCTCCGTGCCCTTCCAGCTGCTGGACAGCGACGGCGAGGCGATTCAGAGCGACCTGATAGAGATCACCAGCGAATCGGTGCTGGTGGACAGCGTCATTGCGGAGCAATACCTGTACACCATGCGTGAAATCGACATGAGCACCCTGGGGCTGACCACGGGCGAGCCGGCCACGGGCTATGAGATCAAGACGGTGACCGTGACCCCGGCCACCATTGTCGCGGCGGGATGGTCCGCCAACCTGGACGTGCTGGATACGCTGTACGCGGATACCCCCGTGGACGTGACCGGCGCCAGCGACTCCTTCACCGAGCAGATCCGCGTGCGCCGTCCCTCGGAGCTCACCTACCTGAGCAGCGACACGGTGACCGTGGCGGTGGAAATCGGGCCGGTGATCAAGTCCAAGACCTTTGAAGATGTCAAGCTGTCCGTGGAGGGCACGGGGAGCGACTACAAGGCGTCCCTGGGGCAAAGCCGGGCCAGCGTCACCATTACAGGGCCGCAGCTGTGGGTGGAAAGCCTGCGCAGCTCGGATCTTACCTTGACCTGCGACGCATCGGGGCTGACCGCTGGCATCTATGAGCTGCCCGTCATCTGCAAGGTTTCGGGCGGAGAGGACGTGGCCTTTGACGTACAGGTAGCGCCTGGATTGGTGCAGGTGGAGATTGTGCAGAAATAATCGCTATGCGAGGAGGATGACATGGGCAGCTTTGCCAATTCCGTGTTCAGTGTGCTGCTGGGATGGATCCGCACGGCGGTGAATGCGTGCTGGAACATGCTCAGCGGCGGCGAGGGGGGCGGCATGCTTGCCTGGATTGGAGAAAACTGGAAGGCGCTGACGTTGATCCTGTGCGTCATCGGCGTGGTGGTGGACGTGGTGGTTTATGTGATCCGCTGGCGTCCCCTGCAGGTATGGGCCAGCTTCTTCCGCCGCATACGCGGCAAGGGCCAGGAGGCGGACGAATGGATTGAGCCGGAGCCGCTGCCGGAGGCCAAGCCCTTCAGCCGGTCTGCGCCGCCAGAGCAGCACACCGGGCGCGCCTGGGTTTATCCAGACGGCACGGCGCGCTTTGCCCAGGATTACGAGGCGCCTCAGGGCGAGCTGATGACGGACTCGCCGGAGTTTCCGCCGGAGCAGCCTCCGGCGCAGAATAACGAGTATTATCAGCGCTTTGCCAGGCCCGTTGAGGAGCCGGTGCAGTTTGGCGCGCTGGGGCGCGCCTACCGGCGGCCCCGGGCGGCGCAGAATCTCCATGTTCCCCAGGAGCTGCCGGTGACCGAACCGGACATGACCGGCCTGGAGGACTATCCCCAGCCAGCTGCGGAGGAATATGATCCCCCAGTGGCGGAGGTGATCCAGCCCGCGGAGGAGCAGCCGCCCCAGCGGGTGGAGCGCCGGCCCTCGCTGGTGCTGCAAAAGATGACGAATCCTTTGCGCAGCCTGGGCTTGCAGGACGACGAGGATGAGCTGGATTATCACTATACGCCCCCCGCTCCGGCCATGGACAAGCAGCAGGCGTACCATGAGCCGGTGTATCCGCCGGGATGGCAACCCCCGGCGGGGAGCGACGGGCAACAGGAGGTCAAAGGCCGTTGGAGTTGATGGACAAGCGTTTTCTGGTGCTGGTGGGCAACTATGGCAGCGGCAAGACGGAGCTGGCCCTGAACCGCGCCATGGATTTCGTGACCCGTGGAAAGACAACGCTGGTGGATCTGGATATTGTCAATCCGTACTTTCGCAGCGGGGAAAAAGCGGACATGCTGCGGGAGGCGGGGGTGCGGGTGCTGATGCCAACCTTCGCCCTTTCCACGGTGGATATTCCTGCGCTTCCCGCGGAAATTCAGAGCGTGTTTGAACTGCCCAGCGATCATGTGATCTTTGATGTGGGCGGGGACGACACGGGCGCGGCGGCGCTGGGACGGTACGCCCCGTCCTTTGCCCGTTACCGGGAACAGACCCACGTGGCTCTGGTGGTGAACTGCATGCGTCCCCTGACGCAGACCGCGGAGGACGTGGCGGAGCTGGCCGGACGCATTGCCGCACGTGGCAGGTTGCAGGTGGACAGCTTTATCAACAATACCAACCTGGCGGGGGAGACCACGCCGGAGATGCTCCGGGAAGGCCATAGGGTGGTGGCACGCGCGGCGGAGCTGTGCGGCGTGCGCCGGGTGGAGACCTCCGCCCTGGCAGAGGTGCTGGCGCAGTGCCCGGAGCTTCCCAACCCCATGCCGCTGCGGCGGTACATGGCCCCGGAATGGATGGTGGACGCATGAGCGCGCAATTGCCCCAGGAGTTTGTGGAACGCATGGCAGCCCGGCTAAAGGACGAGCTGCCAGCTTTTTTGCGTTCCTATGACGAACCCTATTGCCGAGGAATCCGCTTTTCGGCAGGCAAAGCGGCGCCACAGTCGGCATGGCCCGCAGGGGTGGGGGAGCCGGTGCCTTGGGAGCCTTCGGCGCGCTATTTGGCGCCTGAGAGCGACGCGGGCGCCATGGCCCTGCACGAGGCCGGGGGATGGTACCTGCAGGAACCCAGCGCCATGGCGCCGGTGGCGGCGCTGGCGCCCCAGCCTGGGGAACGGGTGCTGGATCTCTGCGCCGCTCCAGGGGGAAAGTCCACGCAGATTGCCGGGCGGATGCACGGCCGCGGCCTGCTGGTGAGCAACGAGCCGGTACCCAAGCGGGCGGCGGTGCTCTCGCGCAACCTGGAGCGCATGGGCGTCATGAACGCGCTGGCGGTGTCAGCGTACCCGGAGCAGCTGGCGGCCAAGTGGCCGGGCTACTTCGACGCGGTGCTGGTGGACGCGCCCTGCTCCGGGGAAGGGATGTTCCGCCGCCACCCGGAGACACGTGCGGAGTGGACCCCGGAGGCGCCGGCGGGCTGCGCCAGGCGTCAGCGGGAAATATTGCAGGCGGCGGCCAGGCTGGTGCGCCCCGGCGGGCGGCTGGTTTACTCCACCTGCACGCTGAATCCCCTGGAAAACGAGGAGAACGTGGCCTGGTTTCTGGCTTCGCAGGAAGACTTCCAGGCTTGCCCCTTTCAATTGCCCCAGGTGGATGGCGCGGCGGGAATGGCCACGCTCTTTCCCCACAGGATCCGCGGGGAAGGGCATTTCCTGGCGCGGTTCACCCGGCGCGGAGACGCGGCGGCGGAGCCGGAGCGGTCGGGGCTTCCGGTGGCGGACGCTGTCCGGGTGAGCGCCATGCAGGCGTTGATTCCCGGTTTGCCGCCCAGGCTGCATTTGCTGGGGGAGACCGTGGTTTCTCTGCCGGAGGATTGCCCCGACTTGCGGGGAATCAAGGTGCTCCGGGCGGGGCTGCATCTGGGGCAGGTCCGCGGGAAGCTGTTTTTTCCGGACCACGCCTGGGCGCTGGCCACGGAACCGCCGGAGGTTCCCCGCGTGACGCTGGACGAGGCGGAGGCGCTGGCTTATCAGCGGGGGGAGGAGCTCCCGGCCACGGGCGCGGGCTATGTGCTGCCTACCCTGGCGGGACTTCCCCTGGGCTGGGGCAAGGTATCCGGCGGACGAATGAAGAATCACTATCCCAAGGGCTTGCGGCGCGCGCTGCGGTGAGCCCGATCATACGGTACAAAAGGAGCGGTGAAACCATGGAGCGAACCGACGAAAGATATTCCGCATATCTGGAGATTCTACGGCGGGAGCTGGTGCCCGCCATGGGTTGCACGGAACCGGTGGCGCTGGCCTACTGCGCGGCCAAGGCGCGGGATCTGCTGGGGGCGCTGCCCGACCGGGTGGAGGTGGAGGCCAGCGGGAACATCATCAAAAACGTGAAGAGCGTCATTGTGCCCAATACCGGCGGACGCAAGGGCATTGAGGCCGCGGCGGCCATCGGCGTGCTGGCGGGGGATGCATCACGGGAGCTGGAGGCGCTCTCGCGGGTGACGCCGGAGCAGACGGCGGCGCTGGGACCATACATGGAGCGCACCGCGTTTCAGGTGACGCCGGCGGACAGCGACCTGGTGCTGGATATCCGCGTGCGGGTTTTTCAAGGGGAGCGGCAGGCCGAGGCGCGCATCGTGCATCAGCATACCAACGTGGTATACCTGGCACGGGATGGGCAGGCGCTGCTGGACCGCTCCCTGGAGGAGCATCCCGCCGAGGCGGGCGCGGATTACGGCCTGCTGAGCGTGGCGGGCATCTGCGACTTTGCGGACACGGTGTCCCTGGAGGATGTGCAGGAAATTCTGGACAGGCAGATTGCCTACAATACCGCCGTTTCCGACGAAGGGCTGCGGGGCGACTATGGCGCGAACATTGGCAAGGTGCTGCTGGACGCCTATGGGCGGGATATCCGCACCCGGGCGAAGGCGCGGGCCGCCGCGGGCTCCGACGCCCGCATGAATGGCTGCGAGCTGCCGGTGATCATCAATTCCGGCAGCGGCAACCAGGGCATGACCACTTCCCTGCCCGTGATCGAGTATGCCCGGGAGCTGGATGTGCCCCAGGAGAAGCTCTACCGGGCGCTGACGCTTTCCAACCTGTTGGCCATTCATGAAAAGACGGGGATTGGCGCGCTGTCCGCCTACTGTGGCGCAGTGAGCGCCGGGGCCGCGGCAGGGGCGGGCATCGCCTACCTGAACGGCGGCGGGCTGGAGGCGGTGAGCCGGACGCTGGTCAATGCCCTGGCGGTGACCTCGGGTATTGTGTGCGACGGCGCGAAAGCCTCGTGCGCGGCAAAGATTGCCGCGGCGGTGGACGCGGGTATCCTGGGTTACGAGATGCACGTTCGCGGCCAGCACTTTGACGGCGGCGACGGCATCGTCTCCCGAGGCGTGGAGGGAACCATACGCAATGTGGGCCTGCTGGGCAAGGAAGGCATGCGGGAGACGGACAAGGAAATCCTTACCATTATGACCTGCTTTGATTGACGGAGAGGGGAAGCGCGGACGTGAAGCTGTTTTCGGAAAACGATCCGTTTTATCGGGGAAACCTGCACATGCACACCACGCAGAGCGATGGGCGCAAGACGCCGCAGGAAGCCATGGCGGCCTATCGCGCCCAGGGGTATGACTTTCTTGCGCTGACGGATCACCGGGTGGTGACCTGCACGGACGGCGCACCGGAAGGGTTGGTGGTACTCTCCGGCATCGAGCTGGACTACGTGCTGGCGGATCAATGGGTGCATCTGCTGGGCATCGGGGTCAGCCCGGAGATTGAGCAGCGATGCCTGCCCAGGGGAACCGTGCAGGAGGGCATTGACCTGATCCGGGCATGCGGCGGATTGGCGGTGCTGAACCATCCGGCCTGGTCCTTGAACACGCCGGAGCTGATTGCCTCCCTGCGGGGCCTCTCCGCGGCGGAGGTGTGGAACTCCGTGTCCACCCTGCCCTACAATGCGGACCGGGCGGATTCCTCCTCCCTGCTGGATGTGGCTGCGGCCCATGGCGCGCTGCTCCCGCTGATGGCCAACGACGATACCCATTACTACGATGTGGAATTTGCCCGGGGCTGGAACATGGTTCAGGCGGAGGAAAAAACAGCGGCGGGGATTCTGGCCGCCTTGGCGGCGGGCAGGTATTATGCCACCCAGGGGCCGGACTTCCGCCAGGTGGAGATCACCGACGGGACCGTCCGCGTGCAATGCTCCCCGGTGGAGAGCATCGTATTTTACAGCAACGTGCCCTGGACGCCCAACCGCTGTCAGACCGGTCACGGCATGACGGAGGCGGTCTATGAGATCACCGGTCGGGAGCGCTTTCTCCGCGTGCAGCTCACTGACGCCCAGGGGCGCTCCGCCTGGTGCCGCCCGGTGGCGTGCAATCAGCCCCAGTAAAGCTTTCATCCACGCAAAAAAGGCATGCATGGTCCCATCCGCGGGGCGATGCATGCCTTTTTGCGCGGGCGTCAATCCGCCGCGCCTATGCGCCGAATCTGTATGGCCATATAGGGCTTGGCGGGGAGCTCCACCCGAAACTTGCCGCTGAAAATGCCAGCCAGGGTGTTGGTCATCTCCCAGGTATCCAGCACCCGGACCTCGTACCGGCTGCCTTCGTCCAGGGAAAATTCCCGGAAGGACGGGCGCATAAAGCCATAGTAATACAGGAAGTAAGTCCCCTGGTGCTGCGGGGACTCGGGCACGGCGCACACCTCGTCCCAGCCGGCGGCGCAGGGGCGGAGGCCAATGCCGGGGGTCTGCGCCAGAATTTCCTGGAGAAATAGGAGCCGCCGGGGACTTTCTCCGTGGAGTTTCCCGCCGTGGGACCACCAGAGCACGCCGCCATGGTGCAGGAAGGTTTCCCCGTGGCCCGCATAGCCGCCCCGCACCGTTGCCTCCCAGAAGCGGCGCACCAGCTCCTGCCCGCTGATGTTGCCCCAGCCGTGCTGGATATCGCCTTCATAGCAGATTTCGTCCAGCACCACGGGCTTGCGGTAGGCTTCCCGCCAGGTTTGGACCAGCTCGGCGGATTTGTACAGATCCTGCCGCTGGATGCTGCAGTGGGTCACCCAAGGACGGCTGTGATCGTAAAAATGTACGCAGTTGTGGATGGAGCGCAGGTGACGGTAGGGATCGCTCTCGCAGATGGCTCCGGCGATGGCCTCCCAGTCGGCCAGGGACTTGGCGGGCATCAGGTCGTACTCGTTGGCCAGGGACCACCATACGTTGCGGTAAGCAGCGTAGCGCGCGACCATGTAGCGGACGTAGCACAGGTCGTCCTCCCGGCTCATGGAGGAGAATCCCCAGCGGTCGTAGGGATGGAACAGAATGATGTCCGCCTGGATGCCCAGCTCCAGCAGCTTTTCCACGCACCAATCCAGGTGGCGGAAATGGTCGGGGCGGAAGCGGGAGAAATCCCAGCGGTTGCCCGCGGTTTTCCCGGTGTAGCGCTGGAAATTCTCGGAGGTGAGCACCGAGGAATCCATAGGCGTGCCCTCGTAGGGATAGGAGCGCGGCTCCCGCAGGTTATAGTCGTAATGCTTGGGAAATACGCAGAAGCGGATTTTGTTGAAGGGGCCGGCGCGAAGGGATTCCAGGGTTTGGGTGATGGTAGCGTCATCCTGCCAGGGCCAGACGTAGCAGGTGGTGCCGATGGAGTAGTAAGGGCTCCCGTCCTCATAGGCCAGGTGCCAGGTGTTGGCTACGCGCACCATGCCGTGGTTGTCCGCCTCCGCAGGCGTCACCTGAAAGGCGCCTTCCATGTCGGGGGCGAAGCTGGCATGGACCGTAAAGGTGTACGGCCCCACGAAGGAGGGCAGGAAGCGCGCCAGGTACAGGCCGTCGCCGTCGTAGAAGCCTTCCACGGTGACGCGCTCGTTGGCGCAGCGGAATTCCACGCGGAGAAACTGCTCCGTAAACGGGTTGCCATGGGAGGGACCCTGAAGCCGGATTTCCATCATCTGCCAGCGTTCTGTTTGCAAGGGGTACTCCATCAAGGGATGCGTGGACATAGGCTCTCTCCTTTGCACGTTTCCAAAATGGTGGTACAGCGCGTTTTGCATGGGGCGCAAGGCCCATGGATGCAGAGCAGGCGGCCTAATTGGGAATGGCTTTCTGGACGATGTCCTGAAGCGCCTGCTCGGTTTCATCCGGGCGGATTCTACGGGCTGCGACGATGCGCCGGTCCTTATCCTCTGCAGCGCAGGTAATGAGCAAAAGCAGCTGGTCCTCCGGCGCTACGCTCAATGCGGTACGGTATACGGAGAGCTTTACCAAAGTATCAAGCTCCTGCTGCCGCAGGGCAATTTGCGTGCTGTTCAGCCGGTTGAAGTCGATGTACGTCCCGTCCCAGGATCTTGTGCTAATGGTAGCCACGGCAAAAATCACATAGCGGCCGTCTTCATAGGCCGTATCGAAGGTGATGAATGGATTTTTGCGGTAAAACGCAAGGTTCTCATAGTTGCGCAAGCTGCCAAACATGGCGCCGGTCTTCATGTTATGACCGTAGAGCATCAGCGTGTAGGGGCGCGTGGAGAGATTGCAGGTCTGCTCCAGGAAAATGGCGCCGTTCACGTTATGATAACCTCGGTAATCCCGGTTCATGTAGTAGGTGTTATCCCGTTGCACAACGGCTTCGTCGATTAGGTCCGGAATGGTTAGCCAGCCGATAATGTCGCTGTTTTGCCGGCGGATCTTCTGAAAGCGGCTGCGAACCACGCCATACGGGTTATCGGGATAGGGTATGGCGGAAAGCATCGTAGCCGGCGTGGGGGAGACCGTGGGCATGGCCGTTGCGGAGCTTGCCGCGCGGGTAACCACTGCCGTTGGGGTGGCGGAGGGCAGAGCCGTGGCGCTCTCCGGCGTCTGCTCATAATAGATTTCCCGCAGGGAGGCGGAGGCGCGACGCGCGTTGAAATAATCCAGCCCGTAATGGAGCAGCTTTGCGCCGCTAAAGAGTAATAAGGCGCACGCACCCAGCGTGCAGAGCCGGGTAAGCCGCTGCTTTCGCCGCTGACCTTCCAAGACAAGCGTGTATGTCCGGGGTTTTTGCTTCACGTCCCGCTGGATGCTGCCGGCATCCGCAGGAGAGGGCAGCGGCGTCGTGCGCGGCGCCTGCGCGCGGCTTGTCCGTGGCGCAGAGGTTTGTTTGGGCGCGTAGGGAAAGGCGCTTTGCGCCGGAGGCAAGGGGCCCAAGCGCGGAGAGGCGGACGGCGGTTTCTTGTGGGAAACCAGTGCGTGCAGCCATTTGAAACATGCATGCAATATCAATAATCCCCTATCGTTTGTACTTGCAATGGCGGAACGGCCGCCGCTGGAGGTTGGCGGGGAAAGCCAACCGTGTTTCAATTTCTATTGTATGGGATGAAGCGCGAGTTGTCAATCAGATCGGCGCGCGCCAGCTCGCGGCAGCGCTTGATGCGCCCTTGCGGGATGAAAGAAGCGGGCCGAAACGAACAATCGCCCGCTTGCGCCTTCCCGGGAAGGGAGCGCGCAAGCGGGTGCGGACGTATGCGATGCCGGCGGCGTCAAATGGGCGAAAAGCCGCCCAACAGCTGTTCCATGTCGCTTTGAGTCACATTGGTAAAGGTAATGGTATAGAGGTAATCGTTTGCGATGGAGAAGCATTGGCTCTGCTCCACGCCTTCGATAGGGGAGGTATAGTTGCCCACGTAATAGACGCTGCCCTGAAACTCCACAGGCCCGCTGAGCGCAAAGTCCGTAATGCCGATGCTCTGATAGGCGGATTCATAGCTGGAGGCCAGCAGCGGGAAATCATCCATGGTGATGCCGTTGGCTTTTTCACGAATGATGTTGCAATTTCCGCTCAGGTCGGGGGAATAGTACAGCGTTCCCTCCAGGGCGATAAAGGAATCCAGCTGGCTTTGCGTTAGCCCGTACTGCGCGGCGGTTTCCTGACCGAGTATGTCAATCATCTGGGCAAGGGTGTCGCTGTTGAAGGGAAACCAGCCTTCTGGAAGCACGATGCTATAGCCGAAATCCGATACAAGCGCCTCTTGCGTGGCGGGAGACTGGGTTTCCTCGGGGGCTTGCGTCTCCTTGGGTGTAAGCAGGTTCGCAAGGCTGTCAAAGAGGTTGGAGGAAAGCGCGCTCTCATCCCGGGAGAGGATCAGCGTTACCCCGGACGTATCAGTGGCCAGCGTGCCATCCTCCTGCAAATAGAAGGTGGAAGAAAATCCGCCCTGCTGAACGACGGTTACGGTCGTGCCCGCCTGGGTCCATGTGCAAGGGGCTTGCTCGGTGGCCGAAGCGATGGTGCCGGTGCCATCCTCCTGCAAGTCCAGGCTGAGAGATGCGTCCAGCGCAGCCATGTCGTCAAAGCGGATGCCTTCGCTCACAGCGGCTGTGAGCGTCCAGACGCCGGCAACGGATGCTCCAGGCAGGCTGCGGGCGAAAACCAGCTTATCGCCGGAACCGTCCTCGCACACCAACGATCCGTCTTTCATTAAGGTGCAAGCCATTACCACAACCCCGTCGTCAATGGCGATGACGTTTTCACCGGAAAATGTCCAGGTACAGGTATAGGTGTCGTCATCGATGGATTGTGTACCGGTGCCATCCGCGTTCAGATGCATCTGGATGGATACGTCCAGCTGCGATAGATCGCTCAGTTCAACGCCATTTGCCGTGCCCGAGACCAGCAGCCAATCCCCCGTGAACAGGTCTGCTTCCTGTGCCAGCGCCGGCGCAATCAACAGCATGATCGCGCCCAATGCCGCCAGCATGAGTCCCAGTAGCCGCTTCATTGTTTCTCCTCCATTCTTTTCCTGGCTGTTTTCCTTACGGTCCGCGACCGTTGCCACCTTCTGGAAACGCATCCGGTTGCGCAGGTGAAGGGCGCGAAGTTGCTCATTCTGTGAGGTTGTCGCGCTGCGTTTATTTGGAAGGGTATCCTGCGCGTTGCCGTTTTTGCTCAGAAAAATGTCATTTTTTGTATTATAGCATGGGCGGGCATTTCAGGCAACGGAATTGTCAGGTTGATCCATACCAGACGCATGGGTGAAGTCGATATGTATGGAAAAAACGCACCTCCGGCATGGAAAATCGGAGGTGCGTTTTTCTCCCAAGGGGATCGAAAGGGGCGCTGGTGCAGCCCAGGCAAGGCGTCCAGCGACGAGGTTCAGGGATGCTCGTCCATGAGAACGCAGGAGGCTACGCTGCGCATGTCGTCCAGGATCTGGTCCCGGTCTGCCCGCTCCTCTGGGGAGGCATAGGAATTGATGGCGTTGACAACCACGCTGCGCTCATCCATGGTGGACTCGATATAGAGCACGCCGGATTGATAGTAGGAGGTGGTCTCGTTTCCGGCATCGTCCGTGCTGGAGGCCGTGTATTCAATCAGCCGCAAATAGGCGTTGCGCCCATTGATGGTCTCCGATACCATGGGGCTGGTGTAGGTGACCTCCCCCAGAAGTCCGGCACTGTTGGCGAAGCTTTCCGCCACTTCCGCTGCGGCTCCCTTGGCGACCTGGACGTAACACTGCTGTATCGCGCCCTCCTCGGAGCTGGGGGTAAAGAGATAGAGGGGCACATAGTCGTCCCAGAGGCTGGAGCTGGTTTCGCTGAGCGTATAACCTTCCGGCATCTGGACGATTTCGCCCACCTTGCGGTAGACGGGACGGTTCGTATCGCCCAGGTTGGTGATTAGCCATTGGTCTCCAGCGCTCACCAGCACGCCGTTGCGCACGGAAGGATAGATGGGATGGTAATACCACCATATGCCGCCTACAATCAGCAATACGGCGCAGACGCCCAAAAGGATCATCAGCCGTTTGGGGTGTTGAATGGTGCGCTTGCGCTTTTTGGGCTGCGGCGGGGCAGGTTTTCTTTTGCGGTGGGATGATTTCGAGGACAATTCACGCCATTCCTTTCGTTTCGTACTTGCGCAAATATTGTAGCAGATGCGATTTGCTACGGCAAGATGGTTTGGAGAAAAAAGCAGGATATGCGCGATTTTTCTCCGGCTGCATCACCGGACATAAGCGAGGAAGGAAACGGAGGCGGTTTGGTTCATTTGCCGTGTATAAAAAGATAAAGAAATGTAAACGCCGCGTTAAAAGTAAAAATGCGGCAAAAGATGAAAATATCATGCGGAAATGCGGCCGATACGAACAAAATTGGGCTTTAATTTTGTAAAAATGCAGGACGTAGGCATGATTGCGTGGTTGCACTTTTACAGATATTTGCCGCTGCTATGTCTTAAAATGATAAATACGATGGCTTGATTTGTTCTATACGCATATGTCCTTTGATGCTACAATACATTTGTCAGCAATCGTATTGAAAAATCATAGACCGTGGAAATGCCTAGAGAAGAGGGGGAAAATATTGATGACATCTACAAAGAACCTGTCGTCTATACCGCGGGGGAATTTGCAGAAAAGTGGCGTAACACGTCTAAATCGTTTGCGGTATCAAGTTTATCGAAATCGTTGGTTATATCTGATGGTGCTGCTGCCGGTTGTTTATTTTATTATTTTCAAGTTTGGGCCGATCTATGGCTTGCAGATTGCCTTCCGCAACTTCCGTGTGCGCCGGGGCATATGGGGAAGCGATTGGGTGGGGCTGAAGTACTTTGAACAGTATCTATCCGATCCCGCCTTCTGGAAGCTGGTGCGAAACACGATCTTCCTGGGCATTGGCCAAATTATCTTCGTGTTTCCATGCCCCATTATCTTTGCGCTGCTGCTTAACGAGGTGCAGTCCCAGAAGGTTCAGCGGCTGATCCAGAACATCAGCTATCTGCCGCACTTTATTTCCGTGGTGGTGGTGGCCTCCATGGTGACCACGTTTCTGGCAGGCAACGGCATCATCAATCAATTGGTGGTGACGCTGGGGGGCGAAAAGTATTTATACATGCAGGATGAAAACTGGTTCCGGCCCATCTACTGGCTATCGGGTCTGTGGCAGGAACTGGGATGGAGCGCCATTATTTATTTCGCGGCCCTGACCAATGTGGACAAGGTGCTGTACGAGGCGGCCATTATCGACGGCGCCAACCGTTGGCAGCAAACGGTCCATGTGACCTTGCCGGCCATCAAGCCCACCATTGCCATTATGCTGATTATGGCCATGGGCAACATCATGGGCGCCTCTTTTGAAAAGGTGCTGCTGCTGCAAAATCAGCTGACCTATGAGGTTTCGGATATCATTTCCACCTACGTTTACCGGCAGGGGCTGAGCGGCGGGCAATACAGCTATTCTACGGCCATTGACATGTTCAGCACAGTAACGAACTTCGTGATGCTGCTGCTGGCAAACCGCATTTGCCGTTTGCTGGGCGAGTCCAGCCTGTGGTGAAAGGAGCGAGCAAAATGGTAAAGAACCGGAGCATAGGTCACAGAATTTTCGTGGTTTGCAATGGCGTGCTGATGTTCCTCATCTGCCTGGTGATCCTTTTCCCGCTCTACTATATGCTGATCGTCTCCATCAGCGACGGTGCGGCTGTGATGGCGGGCAAGGTGGAGTTTCTTCCGGTGGGGCTGTCCTTCCGCGCCTACCGGGCAGCCTTCAAGGACAGCTATTTCCTCAAGAGCTATTGGAACACCATTGTGATTACCGTTAGCGGCACGCTGGTGAACCTGATTATGACGACGCTCTTCGCCTATCCGCTGTCCCGACGGGATTTTGTGGGACGCAAAATCCTGATGAAAATGGCCGTGTTCACCATGTTCTTCACCGGCGGCATGATTCCCACCTATATGCTGGTGACCAATTTGGGGCTTGCGAATACCTACTGGGCGCTGATCCTGCCAGGGGCCATCAGCGTGTATAACATGACCATTATGCGGACCTTTTTTGAAGGCATTCCCATGGAGCTCAACGAGGCCGCCTACATCGACGGCGCAAACGATATGCGGATCCTGTGGTCGGTGATCCTGCCGCTGTCCAAGCCCATTCTCTTTACCATGCTGCTGTTCTACGCGGTGGGTCACTGGAACGGCTTCTTCAACGCGCTGCTGTACCTGAACGATAAGAGCATGTATCCCATACAGATGTTCGTGCGCAACGTGGTTTTTGCGGGAGACGCGCTGTCCATGCAAATGACGTCGTACAGTTCCTCCACGGAGGTGGGCGCTGAGATGCTCAGCGAAGACGCGGCCAAGTACGCCATTATCATCATGTCCATGTTGCCCATATTGGTGGTGTTCCCCGTGGTGAGCCGGTACTTCAAGTCCGGCGTGATGATCGGGGCCATTAAGGGATAAAGCAGCCGGCAGTTGCGCGGAGGAGGTGAAAAGGCACACAATACTGGCCGGATGGTGTTCGAACTGTATGCATATACTGATAAACAGAAAGGAGATCATTATGAAGAAGTTGGTAAGCCTGGTCATGGCCGCAATGATGCTTGTTTCCATGGCAACCTTTGCACAGGCGGAGGATACTCCCAGCAGCCTGCTGACGGATACGCCCGTCACCATTACCTATATGCGGGCGGAGAACGCGGCGATTCCCGTGCAGGATGACGTGCCCTCCACCCGGCAGATTCTGGAGCGCACCGGTATCGACCTGGATATCGTCGCGGTGCCCAGCAGCGACTACAACACCAAGATGACCGCCCTTTACGCGGCCAACGATATGCCGGATATTTTCGGCGCCTTCAACATGACCAAGCGGGAAATGGTGGAGGACGGGGCGCTTCTGGATATGACTGACCTGATTGACGAGTACGCGCCCCATTTGAAGGCCTATTTTGAGGAAAACGAATCCCTGTACCGTACCATGGTGGACGGCCGTATCTACACCCTGCCCCAGATTCGCGTGGACGCCAACCTGGAAGCCGGCTGCCTGCCTCATATCCGCATGGATATCCTGGAAGACGCCGGCATGCCCGTGCCCACTTCCTGGGCGGAACTGGCCGACACCCTGGAGGTGTTGTGCGAGAAGTACGACATGCAGGGCTGGGCTGCCCGCGGTACGGGCCGCATCATCGGCAACGACGATTACAGCTGGCTGGATAGCTTCGGCGCTTCCTTCAGCTACTACACCGATGAAAACAACGTCTGGCACATGGGCATGATTGAGCCCGAGTACAAGGACGCGATCCTCTACCTGAAGGATTTGGTGGAGCGTGGCGTGCTGGACCAGGAATGGCTCACCACCAGCACCTCCCAGTGGCAGGAGAAGCTCTCCAGCGGCAACTACCTGTTCTTCTATGACAATCCCACCTTTGCATCCGGCATCAATACCGCGCTGAGCGCTGTGGACCCGGACGCCCGGTTTGAACTCATCCCCCTGCTGGAGGACGACGAGGGCAATATCTTCAATTACCGTCAGCCCACGCACTACCTGGATACCTTCTATGTGAGCGCGGACACGGAGGATCCCGTGCTGCTGATGAAGTTCCTGGATTGGTGTTACAGCGAGGAAGGCGCGATCACCTTTGGCTATGGCCGCGAGGGTGAAACGTACTACATCGACGAGAACGGCGATCCCCAGTGGCTGCCGGAGATCCTGGAGAAGTATGAGAACGCCGAGGATCCCTACTATCAGGCCGCTTCGGACATGGGCGTGAACAACGGCTACTTCTGCGTCACCTGGATGGACCTGACCGTGGAAGTATTCAACCGCTCTGAAATTAACCGCCAGTTTGTCTACGACAAATACGGCGACTTGATTGAAAACGGAACGATTGTGGAAAAGAGCGTTCTGCCGCCTTTGAGCAGCGAACAGGATGAGCGCATCCGCGAAATCCGTCAGGATGCATGGGACCTGGCCATTACGGAATTCTCCAAGTTCGTGATGGGAAATCGCCCCATCGAGGAATATGACGACTTCATTCAGCAGCTGGTAGACCTGGGCGTGCAGGAATGGGCGGACATCCTCAACGAGGCGGAAGCCGACTTCCAGGAAATGATGCAATCCATGTAAAAATCCAGAGGGGCTGCCTCCCGGCAAGAAGAGACAGCCCCTCTCCCCCAGGGGAGGGGGAAACCGCCCATGCCGGCGCGGCATGGGCCCATGCATGCTAGGGGGGCCGTGTGAAAGAAAACTTTGAGGACTATCTGTATGGCGGCGTAAGGCTGAATGAAGCGATTCTCAAAAGCGAGCGCGTGCTGCTGCCCATGGAAATTTATAGCCTGCAATATGTGGAGCAGACCGCGGAACGAAGAAGGCTGACCTTTACGCCCTACATGCATCAGCATACATATTTTGAGATGCATACCCTCATCGCCGGTACGCAAATTTATCAGTTCGACGAGGAGAAGATCACGCTGCATCCCAATGAGGTGGTAATTTTCTCCCCCAACACCTTACATGCGATCCCCTACAGCAGCGATGACCTGCGCAAATTTTCCGTGGGATTCACGTTCCTGGACGGTCAAGAGGAGGAGGAATTCGCCTGGGTGGTGGGGGAGATGCGCAGCAAGCCCTGCATCAAGGCGGATGCCAACCGGTGGTATGTGGCGCTGTTCCAGCGCATTTTTCATGAGGCCCGGAAAGAGGGGCGGGGATGGACCCAGGTGGTGCTCAATCTGTTTGCGCAGCTTATCATCGGGATTGTACGGGATATGATGCCCAAGGAAAAGAGTACCGGCGCCAGCCACAGCTTCCAGCGCAAGCGTATCGAAAGCATTGAACGCTTTATCCTGGATAACATCTCCGCGCCCATTAACAAGCAGATGGTGGCGCAGCAGATGTACCTGAGCGTCCGGCAGCTGGACCGTGTGACGTTGAATGAGCGGGGAATGACCCTGAAGATGCTCATTGACGACATCAAAATTGGCGAAGCGCGCCGTTTGCTGAAAGAGACGGATATGCGGCAGAAGGAAATCGCTTCGACGCTGGGCTTTACGGAGGTAAGCAGCTTCAGCAGGTTCTTTCACCGCTTCGAGCACATATCCCCGGGGGATTACCGCAGGCGGTGCGTTGCTCTGCAGGGTCCCTCCCGTGCCGAAGCGTATGATCAACATTGTGAAGGAGGCAGAGAGTTATGACGGAAAGAAAGTACCGGACCCAGCGCCTGGCGGACGTGGACGTGCTGGTGGTGGGCGGAGGATTCCCAGGCATCTGCGCGGCGCTTGCGGCGGCGCGGGCTGGCGCGAAAACCATGCTGTTGGAGCGCAATGCGGTGCTGGGCGGCCAGGCTGCCGAGATTGATACCTGGGGCCTGGATGGATTTGTGAATATCCAGGGCAAGCGGTTGATTCGGGGTATTCCCTGGGAGATCCTGACCCAGGCGGTGGCCGAGGGACAGTCGGACCCGCTTTTTACCCGGATTGACTACGAGCTGATGGAGCGGGAAGGTATTGCCGCCGCATTGCATGCGGCCGGGCTGGACGCCTATGTGCCCTACAGCACCCCCGAGTCCTGGATGAACGCCTTCAACGACCAGTATGTGAACCCCAATGCCTACCGTTATGTGGCGTTGAAACTGTTGGGCGAGGCCGGCGTACAGATCCTGTACGGCATGCCTGCGGTGGATGTAATCCTGGAAGGAAATGCGGTAAAGGGCGTTGTGGCGCAGGGGGAAAACGGAACAAAGTACGATATTTTTGCTAAGCGCGTGGTGGATACCAGCCAAAGTGGCTCCATATGTACCTTCGCAGGCAAGCCCTTTCCCTATAGCAATGGGTATATGGGTACGCTGGTGCGTGTAGGAGGCGTGGACGTGGAGCGCTTGCTGGACTTCATCGAGGGAGAGATTGCCAATATGTCCCCCGAGGAGAAGGCGCAGGAGGATCAGGCGATGGCTGAAGCCGCCGCCCAGGGCAAGCATCCGCCGGAGCCCAGCTGGTTCTTACGGCCCATGATTGGCAAGCGGGCGGACCCGCAGCAGATGCGTCAGCTTGTCCGGGGCGGCAACCCGCTGTTTATCCATGGCTTTATGAAAACCCTGGAGCGCGCAATCCAGGAGCATCCCGAATACGCAGCCATCAAGCGCTCCAATGGCGAGCATGTGTGGTTTTTCTATGAGCGGGATCACATGGGGTGCTATCCCACCTTTGGCGATGGGTTTGAGGATGTGGACGTATCCGACCCGATTTGCTATTCCAACGCGGTGAACGCTGCGCGCAAGTTGCAGTGGCTGTACCATCGCTTCTTCCGGGACTACATCCCCGGCTTTGAAAACGCGCATTTGATGGACGTGTATGCGAATATCTCCAAGGCGCTGCGCATGTCCCAGGAGCCCGGCGGTTTCACTGACTACGATATAACGCAGGAGGATCTGGCCGGCCGCACCCTGCGGGATGACGTGCTGACCTATGTGCGCGGCCATCCGCATTGTGGGCAGAACGAGACCACCGGCTGGGGCATTCCATTGGCCAGCCTGATCGTCCGTGGGTATGAGAATTTGCTGGTGACGGGCAAGCCGGCATGCAGGATGATCCATTACATCGCTACCTGCGCAAAGGTGGGCGAGGCGGCGGGAGCTGCGGCGGCAGTATCCGCCATGGAAGGGACGTCCCTGCGGCAGACCGATCCGGAAAAAATTCGCAAATTGATAGGGTAAAGGAGCGCGTTGCATATGAAAAGGCTGCATGGCGTTACAACGGCGATGATAACCCCCTTTGATCAGGGGGGAGAGGTGCATGTGGAGGCAATGGAGCAACTGACCGAATTTCTGATCCGGCGCGGCGTCGATTGCCTGTATCCCTGCGGCACAACGGGTGAAATGTTCCTGATGACGGAGCAGCAGCGAAAAACTGCCGCCGAGGCGGTGGTGCGGCAAAACGCTGGACGGAAAACCGTCTATATCCATGTGGGCGCCATGCATACGGAGGAAACCATACGCTTGGCGCGCCATGCTTGCGATATCGGCGCGGACGGAGTGGGGATTGTGACGCCGGCGTTCTTCGGCACCAATCCGGAAGCGATGACGCAGTATTACCTTCGCGTGCTCCATGCGATTCCTCAGGATTTTCCCGCCTATTTGTACAACATTCCCCAGTGCGCCGCCAACGACCTGACCTGCGATGTGATCCGTCGCATTCTGGACGCTTGTCCGAATGCGGTGGGCATTAAATACTCCCTGGCGGACCTGGTGCGCACGGATGAATACCTGAACCTTCGGGAGGGTTTCGATGTGTTGCAGGGGGCGGACCGCCTGTTCCTGCCGGTGCTGGCCATGGGATGCAGTGGCACGGTGTCCGGCGTCAGCTGCGTTTATCCCGAACCCTTTGTGCAGGTGTACGCGGCGTATCGCGCCGGGGACCTGGAGGCAGCCCGCCGCTGGCAGCGCCTGGCCAACCGCTTTGTGACTGCGCTGGGCGCAGGCGTAAACATGGCGCTGTTCAAAAGCGGCCTGCGCTTCCGCGGCTTGAATGGCGGCCACATGCATAGTCCGCAAATTGACTACACCCCCCAGCAGGAGGCGGAACTCTGGGCAACCCTGGAGGCTTTGGAGGCGGAATGCCCCGATAGCCTGCTGACGCGGGAAGAAAAGCAGGGGATGCCGCTGTGAGGGAGAGCCGGCTGGAAGCGTTCCGCGAGAACGGTTACGAAATCTATCGGGTGCCAAGCATCGTCTGCACAGCCAGGGGAACGCTGTTGGTTTGCTATGAATGCCGCTATGGTGGGGATTGGTCCGCCATGGACCTGGCGCTTCGCCGCAGCGAGGATGGTGGGCGCACCTGGTCGGAGCGGAAGATTATAGCGTCGGGACAAACGGTGGACGCCATCCATAATGGCATATTGTTTGCCGAGGCGGACCGGGTGCATCTGTTGTGGCACCGAAATTACCGCCAGGCATTTTGCGCCACCAGCATGGACGACGGCCTGACCTGGTCCCGGCCGCGGGAGATCACCGCCGCCTATGACGCCCTGCGCGCGCATTACCCCTGGACGGTGATCGCCGCAGGACCAGGACATGGCCTGACGGCTGCCTCCGGGCGGCTGCTGATCCCTGTATGGGTGGCTGCCAACCGGGCAGATATTACCAGCCATCACCCTTCGGTGGCGACCACGCTGTTCAGCGACGACCATGGGGAGACCTGGCGTTGCGGAGAGCTGATTCCCGCTCGGGAGGATTTTGTTGATCCCAATGAATCGGTGCTGGCCCAGCTTTCCGATGGCAGCTTCATGATCAATTGCCGCCATGAAACGGCGACGGGATGCCGCAAGGTGGGCTACAGCCCGGACGGCATAGGCGCCTGGAACGGCTTTCACTGGGAGCCGCAGTTGCCGGACCCTGTCTGCTGCGCCGGTATGACCCAGCATGACGCGCGGCTATGGTTTGTCAACTGCGCTTGCCAGCGCGGAGAAGGGCGCGTGCGCCTGACCATCCGGGAGAGCCGGGATGATGGCGCCACCTGGCCAAAACAGCTGGAAATTGCCGCGCTGGGCGGATACAGCGACGTGGCATACCGCCCGGATACGGATACGCTGCACGTGATTGCGGAAACAGGCCGCGCCACGGAGGATACCTTTTCCTTTGGCATTTCAGTATTTCATCTGGCGACGGCGGAGCTGGAGAACACCCCGCAGCGATGAAGATCACAAAGCGGTTCAGCCTATGCAAGGCCGCAAACCTGGAAAATCTGCGTCAGGCGCGCCTGACCTGAAAAACTGACGCGATAGCCTGACGCGGCGCGGCGAGCTGAGCGGTGCGGCAACGGGGGAAAGAAACATGAAAAAAACCGTTCGCCCCCTTTACGATTCGGCTGCTTTTGTGGTACTTTTTTACTGCGCCGCCGTGGGCGACGCGCCATTTTCCCGGAAAGAAGGCCTTGCCATGCCCACACTGGAACAGATTCGCGCCACGTTTGCCGCCGACCGCTTTGCCACCGAGGCCGCCGGCTGCGAGATACTCCTGGCGGAGCCGGGCCATGCCGTTTGCGCCATGACGCTTACGCCCCGCCACCGCAACGCCGCCGGAACGCCCCAGGGCGGGGCCATCTTTACGGTGGCTGATTTCGCCTTCGCCGTGGCGGTCAACGCCTTTGCCGAGTTCGTCACGGTGTCCCTGCAGCATGATATCACCTTCCTTTCGCCTTCCCGGGGCTCCAGGGTGCAGGCGGAGGCCAAGTGCGTCCGCGCTGGGCGTTCCACCTGCTACTATACGGTGACGGTCACCGACGACCTGGGGGCCACGGTGGCGCAGATGACGGTGAACGGCTTTGTGACGCAAAAAAAGATGTCGTAATTTTGTATTTTTCTGTTTTTTGC
>DBFBGQ010000123.1:0-11778 GCA_048201975.1 Candidatus Egerieenecus sp.
CCTTCAAACCCATTCTGCGCCGCGGCGCGCTTCTCCCGAAGCCGCCGCGGCGCGGGGCTGCCGGGACAAAAGAGGAAGGCTGCAGCGAAAAACCATTTCCGGAAAATTTGTGAAAGAAAGCCCTTGACAAATACCATGCCCTGCGGTATTATATAACACGTCGCCGCGGTAGCCCGCAAAGGCTGGCCGGAACCGTTGGTTGGTGGCGCATCAGGGGAGCATAGCTCAGCTGGGAGAGCATCTGCCTTACAAGCAGAGGGTCACAGGTTCGAGCCCTGTTGTTCCCACCACGAAGTTTGGCCCGGTAGCTCAGTTGGTTAGAGCGCCAGCCTGTCACGCTGGAGGTCGAGGGTTCGAGCCCCTTCCGGGTCGCCAATATGCCTTGGTAGCTCAGTCGGTAGAGCAGCAGACTGAAAATCTGCGTGTCGGTGGTTCGATTCCGCCCCAAGGCACTGTGTGCGGTAGTAGCTCAGTGGTAGAGTGCCACCTTGCCAAGGTGGATGTCGCGGGTCCGAATCCCGTCTACCGCTCCACACACGGCGCCATAGCCAAGTGGTAAGGCGAAGGTCTGCAAAACCTTTATTCTCCAGTTCGAGTCTGGATGGCGCCTCACCAAGAAAAAACCTTTCGCATCGTGCGAAGGGTTTTTTCTGTTGCTGTCTGAGAAAAGGGGGGAGATGCCGTATGGAAGAGATGAAGCATGACAGTTCCACTCGCAGCTGGAGCGGCCTGGGAGATGAGTGGCTGGAACTGGCGCAGCAGGAGAGCCGGTTGCGCTTTATCATGCCCTATATGCTGGGGATGATGGGCGATGTGACTGGAAAGCGCATCCTGGACCTGGGCTGCGGCGAAGGTGGGTATGCCAGGGAGCTGACCCGCCGCGGCGCACAGGTAACGGCTGTGGATTGCTCTGAAAAGGCTGTGGCGCACGCCCTGCGACTGGCGGCGGAGGAGAAACTTGCCATTGCCCATTTGGTGCGCAACGGCAATGATCTGTTCGGCTTGCTGGATGCTTCCTTTGATGTGGTGCTGTGCTCCATGATGCTCATGGACTGTGAGGACCTGGAGGGTACCCTTCGGGAGGCGGTTCGGGTATTGCGCCCGGAGGGACGCCTTTTTGCCAGCGTGCTGCATCCCTGCTTTGATGGAAACCATGAAAGCGGCATTGGAAGGCAGGGAACGGGCATAGACCGGCAGGTGGTGGTTAAGAATTATTTTGAACCGCACACCTGGGAAGCCCCCCTGTGGGGTGGCACGACGCCGGTGATCTGGCGGCACCGTACCCTGGAAGAGTATGTGAAGGCTTTTGTGAAGTGCGGCTTGACCCTGGTGGACCTCAATGAGCCGCGCGCTACTGACGAACAGGCGAGAATATCCACGGCCATGGCCTGGCTGCAAAAAATTCCGCTGTACCTGTTTTGGGAGCTGCGAAAGTAGGGGAAAAAGCCCGGCGGCGGGGGATTTACAATGTGAGGCAAACGTGCTATAATACCCATCAACAACCGCGCAATGAACGGGAACGCGGGACCGGATTTCCCCTGCAGAGAGCCGCCGGAGGGTGCAAGGCGGCAGGGATAGGTTCCGCCGCTCGCCCGGGAGCGTTCCGGCAAAACGGACGGGTGTGCCCGATAGCGCACAGCAGAAGAGGCCCCGGCCGTCTGGGGCAAGCAAAGTGGTACCGCGAAACGGCGTTTCGTCTTTGTAGAAAGGCGAAGCGCTTTTTTGGGTCAAGGAGGAGGAAGCGTCCATGTACCAGGAGAATTACGACCCCGCATCCATTGAAAAGAAGTGGCAGAAAATCTGGGCGGAGACCCATGCCTTCGAGGCGGAGAACGACTTCACCAAGCCCAAGTTTTATGGGCTGATCGAGTTTCCGTATCCCTCCGGGGCGGGGCTGCACGTGGGCCATCCCCGGTCCAACACCGCCATGGATATCATCTGCCGCAAGCGCCGCATGGAGGGCTACAACGTGCTGTTCCCCATCGGCTGGGACGCTTTCGGCCTGCCCACGGAGAATTACGCCATCAAGAACAAGGTGCACCCCGCTGAGGTGACCCAGAAGAATATCGATCACTTCCGGGAGCAGCTGCAAAAGATCGGCTTCTCCTTCGACTATACCCGGGAGGTGAACACCACCGATCCCGCATACTTCAAGTGGACCCAGTGGATCTTCCTCCAGCTGTACAAGCACGGCCTTGCCTACAAGGCGCAGATGCCCATCAACTGGTGCACCTCCTGCAAGTGCGGCCTGGCCAACGAGGAAGTGGTGGACGGCGTGTGCGAGCGCTGCGGCGCGCCGGTGATCCGCAAGGTGAAAACCCAGTGGATGCTGAAGATCACCGCCTACGCCCAGCAGCTGTTGGACGGGCTGGATCATGTGGACTTCATTGAAAAGGTCAAGACCCAGCAGCGGAACTGGATTGGCCGCAGCGAGGGCGCGGAGGTGGACTTCGCCCTGACCGTGCCCGGGGAAAAGGTGCGGGTCTACACCACCCGGCCGGATACCCTCTTTGGCGCGACGTACATGGTGCTCTCCCCGGAGCATCCCCTGGTGGACAAGCTCAAGGGGCAGATTACCAACTACGACGCCTGCATGGCCTACCGCCAGGAGGCCGCCCGCAAGAGCGACTTTGAGCGCGCGGAGCTGAACAAGGAAAAGACCGGCGTGCAGCTGGAGGGCGTGCGGGCCGTCAACCCCGTCAACGGCCAGGAGATTCCCATCTGGCTGTCCGACTATGTGCTGATGACCTACGGCACCGGCGCCATCATGGCCGTGCCCGCCCATGATACCCGCGACTGGGAGTTCGCCCGCAAGTTTGGCCTGCCCATGGTGGAGGTGGTGGCCGGCGGCGACATCCAGAAGGAAGCCTATACCGACATCCAGGACGGGGTGATGGTGAACAGCGGCTTCCTGAACGGATTGAAGGTGGCCCAGGCCAAGAAGGCCATTGTGGATTACCTGGTGGAAAAGGGCTACGGCGAGCGCAAGGTGAACTACAAGCTCCGGGACTGGGTGTTCAGCCGCCAGCGCTATTGGGGCGAACCCATCCCCATGGTGCACTGCGACAAGTGCGGCATGGTGCCCGTGCCTGAGGACCAGCTGCCCGTGCTGCTGCCCAACGTGAAGAACTACGAGCCCACCGACGACGGCGAAAGCCCCCTTTCCACCATGACCGAGTGGGTGAACACCACCTGCCCCCATTGCGGGGGCCCCGCCAAGCGGGAGACCGACACCATGCCCCAGTGGGCCGGCTCCAGCTGGTACTTCATGCGCTATTGCGACCCGCACAACGACAAGGAGCTGGCCAGCAAGGAGGCGCTGCAATACTGGCTGCCTGTGGACTGGTACAACGGCGGCATGGAGCACACCACCCTGCATTTGCTCTACAGCCGCTTCTGGCACCTGTTCCTCCATGACATCGGCGTTGTGCCCGCGCCCGAACCCTATCAGAAGCGTACCAGCCATGGCATGATCCTGGGGGAAAACGGGGAGAAGATGTCCAAGTCCCGGGGCAACGTGATCAATCCCGACGATATCGTTCGGGAGCTGGGCGCGGACGCCTTCCGCCTGTACGAAATGTTCATGGGCGCCTTCGACCAGGCCATTCCGTGGTCCACCAACGGCGCCAAGGGCTGCCGCCGCTTCTTGGACCGGGTGTGGAAGCTGCAAAGCATGGTCTGCGATGGCGAAGGCTTCTCCAAGGATCTGGAGGCCGAAATGCATCAAACCATCAAGAAGGTCTCCGAGGACTACGAGAAGATGAAGTTCAACACCGCCATCGCCGCCATGATGACCCTGGTGAACGATTTCTTCGCCAAGGGCCAGGTGACCCGGGGCGAATTGCGGACGCTGCTTTTGCTGCTGAATCCCGTGGCACCGCACATCACCGAGGAAATGTGGGAGAATCAGGGCTTCGGCGCGCCCATCCATCATCAGCCCTGGCCCAAGTGGGACGAGGAAAAGATGAAGACCGCCCAGGTGGAGATCGCCGTGCAGATCTGCGGCAAGGTCCGCGGCCGCATCATGATCCCCGCGGACATGGGCAAGGAGCAGGCGGAGCAGGAGCTGATCCAGCGGGAGGACGTGCAGGCCCTGCTGGCAGGCAAGACCGTGACGAAGGTGATCTTCGTCCCCGGCCGGCTGCTGAACATTGTGGCCAAGTAAGCGCACGTTTCGGGAGCGCCAGGCAAAAGGAACTTTTTCTGCCTGGCGCTCTTTTTTGCTGTTTTTTTTACTGCGGGCTTGACAGAGGCAGAGAGAGCTGCTACAATACTCATGGTTAGAGAATTCTAACTACAAGGCGCGGAGCTTTTTCTTTTCCCCATGAGTTAGTTTTGACTAACATGCTAAAAGGGAGCCGGGCGCTGGAAGGAGGGGCAGACGGTGTGCAAAGCCTTTGAGCAGGCGGTGATCGCCCATTGCGCGCCCACCTTGGCGGGACACAAATGTGCCAGTCTGTTTGCCTGGCGAGGCTGTGGGGGCAGCCGCCAGGCGGAGTGTGTGGAGGAAGCAGATCAGGTACTTCGGTCCAAGGGGGTGCGGGTGCGGGGGTTACCCAACCGGACGGGAGGGCTACTGGTGCTGGTATACCGGCCTGGGCTGTTGTGCGGCCGGTTGGCGGCTCCAGGTGTGCGCGATTTTTTGCAGGAACAGGGGTACGCCGACGGTTCGCTGGGCCAGTATCTGGCGCAGCTTGCTGACCGCCTGGCAGTCAGCAAGGGTTTTCCCCATGAGATCGGCATATTTCTGGACTATCCCCTGGAGGATGTGCAGGGCTTTATGGAAAACAGGGGCGCAGGCTGCGCCTGCCAGGGGTGCTGGAAGGTTTATGGCGATGCGCAGGAGGCCTGCAGGCGCTTTCTGCTTTACCGGAAGTGCCGGGAAGTGTATCTGGCCTGCTATCATCGTGGGTTTGATGTCCTGCGGCTCACCGTGGCCGCTTGACATAGATATCCAAGCGTATACCGTAAGGAGGTTTTTGATAATGGGAAAGGTCGCAGTGGTTTACTGGAGTGGCACGGGACATACGGAAGCCATGGCGCAGGCCGTGGCCCAGGGGTGCGGCGGAGCACTGTTCACTCCGGGGGAGTTCACCCCTGAAAGCGTAGGAGAGTATGATGCAATCGCCTTTGGCTGCCCCTCCATGGGAGAGGAGCAGCTGGAGGAGAGCGAATTTGAGCCCATGTTCCAGGCCTGCAGGCCGCTGCTTCGGGGGAAGCGGATCGCTCTGTTCGGTTCCTATGGCTGGGGGGATGGGGAATGGATGCGCGCCTGGGAGGCGGACTGCCTGGACGCGGGGGCGGAGCTGGCCTGTGACAGCGTCATTTGCCAGGATGAGCCGGATGACGATGCCCTGGCCCGGTGCGAAGCCTTGGGCGGCGCTTTGGCGTAAGGGTATGTCAAGCGTGATTGGCATTTTGTAGCGCGCGCATTAAAGACAAAGCCAACCATCAGGGGACGGAACAGCTCGTCACCTGTTGCTGGCGCGGCGGAAGTCCATGGCGGCAAACGAAGAAACGCCTCATTTCCTTCCTGGGGCGCATTGCTTCCGCAGTTTGCTGCGCCGGAGCTCTGCCGCGTGTTCCGGCCCCGGCGTCGTGAGCCAGCGCCGGGGCCTCTTCTCGTTTACAAAAAACTTCCCGGAAAAAATTGCTTGACGCAAACCCCGCGCCATGCTATAATAATCTCCGCTGGTTCAAGGTGAGGAGAGATGGCCGAGCGGTTGAAGGCGCTGGTCTTGAAAACCAGTGATGTCGCAAGACACCGGGGGTTCGAATCCCTCTCTCTCCGCCAACTTCATACTTGCTTGACATGGAGAAGTACCCAAGTGGCCGAAGGGGCTCCCCTGCTAAGGGAGTAGTGTGGGTAACCGCAGCCCGGGTTCAAATCCCGGCTTCTCCGCGCAAAAAAATCCCGTATCCGTCTGGATGCGGGATTTTTTTGCGCGCGAGGCGTCGCCGCGGCGGGGCGCTTCACAGCGCCTCCAGCCGGCTCATTTCCAGGGCGCGCTCCACCTCCTGGAGGAACTGGTCCGCGGCGATTTCCTGGCGCAGGTAACGCAGATACAGCGTGAATATGGATTCGCTCTTCTGCTGGTAAAACTTGCTGTAGTCCGGGCATACCATCCTGGGCTGGGCGTTGGCCAGGTTTTCGATGGATGCCGGGGTCAACTCGTAGCGCATGGCCAGGGAGGAGGCATAGGAATCCCGATACGCCTCCCAGGCGCTTTGGATTTCCCGGCGCTTCGCCTCGTCGGTGCAGGCGTCATAGCGGGCCCGGTAGTCGGCCTCCTCAGCCTCCAGTTGCGCCAGTGTGCTTTGATAGGTGGCGGATTCCACAGGTTTGCGGGCGTCCGGCATCAGGATGGCGCGGCTGCGCAGCTCCAGGCCCGTGAGCAGCGCCTCCAGCAGGCGAACGGCCTCCCCCTGCTGGGAGGAGCCGGCCTGGACCACCAGAATGCCCTGGCTGATGGGGAAGAGCATTTCCGCATTCTCTCCCCACGCCAGGGGAAGCAATTCGCAGCCGCCGTTGGCGGTCTTGTCTCCGTTGCCTGTGAGCATCTGATAGCCCAGTATCAGCAGCCGTCGGGGTTCCCCCTCCCCAGTGTAAAGGGCGCTGTCCCGGGCCATCAGCTGCTCCAGCAGCGGGGTGATCTCATCCAACCGCGCCAGGATCTCCCGGAAGGCAGGCGTATCCAGGGTCACCGGGACGCCCTGCAGGGCGCAGCTGGCCAGCTGCTGTTCGGTGATTGCGCGCAGCAGCGCGTCCCGATAGTTCAACATGGGCCCGAGGACGCACAGCAGGGAAATGTTCTCCGCCTCCAGGCGGGGGTCGTCCGCCCAGGCTTCCAGAAAGTCCAGGAAGGAAACCCAGTCCTTGGGCCATTCCTCCCGGGGAATGCCCAGAGATTGGGCAATCTCCGGCTGTATGCCGGGAATCAGGTCCGAAAAGGCGGCGTAGTAGGGTACGCCGTAAATCTTGCCGTCCCGGCAAAAGCGGGCGGACAGGCCGGGGTCCATGCGCTCCACCAGGGATGCGATGACCTTGCTTCCGCTCAGGTCGGCACAATAGCCCTTTTGTATCATGGCGTCCAGCAGTTCCGGCTGCTCGATGCCGAGGATGTCCGCGGTGTTGCCGGCGGAAAGGCTTTGCAGGAAGGCCTCGCCGGTGATGGCGTCGCCGCTGGTCAGGGAGAGGTTCAGCTGGGGGTTGGCGGCCTGGTAGGCGTTCAGCGCCTCACGGCAGTACAGCTCAAGCTGCGAGCCGGAGAGCGTCAGGGACGCGACGCTGCCCACAGGGGCGTGCAGGTCATAGACGCGCAGGTCGTTGCTGGCATACAGCGCATAGCACCCGTCGGAGGTGATGGCTGCGCAGGTGTCCCAGCGTATTTGCGTCCAGGAAAGGTACCCGGCCTGGACCGCCTTTCCCCGGCGGTCCACCTGCCATATGCCCCCTGGGCGCGCCAGATATATGCTGTCCGTGGCGGCGTAGTACGCCAGCCCGGCGCCGGCGGTGTCCTCCAGGGTGGCCAGAAGCGCTTGCTGACCCGTGGCGGGGTCCAGGGTGCGCAGCTCCAAGGAGGCGTCCTTCCGGCATAGGAGCAGGGCTTTCCCGCCCTGATAGGCGCACAGGTCCAGCACCCCATCCTGTTGCACGCAGGTTGCCTCGCCCCCGTCCAGGGGATAGACGTAACAGCTGCCTGTGTCCTTGCTGCCGATGCCGTCCAGGTGCAGGGCGGTGAGCCAGGCGCCGCTGACCACCCCCTTGGCCAGGTAGCCCGCATCCTCCTGGAGGGAGATGCGCCTTGCCTGGCCCAGGACAATGCTTTCCGCCTCCAGGGTGGCTGGACAAACCTCATCCTGTGCAGTCAGGGCATACAGCTCGTCCCCGCTCAACAGGCGGCAGGACGCCCCCTCCGGAAAGGCGCAAGCGACGGACGCTTCCGACTTCCTGGGTTGAAAGCATGCCAGGCCGGAGGCCGTGTTGACGACAACTTTGTCTCCCACGGCGTGCACGCCAAAGTCGTAAACAGGCCCCAGGGCTTCCGTGCTTTGCAGCCATAGCAGCCCCGCCTGCTCCTGTTGCTTGGCGCAGGCAACCAGGCACAGCAGCAGGGGCACAAGCAGCCAGAGCTTCCGCGCTTTTTTCATGACGTTCGTTTCCTCTCTTGTTTTTTTTTTCACAATATTGGCTAGGGGTATTTTACCGGAAGGGACCCGATTTGTCAAGGCGTGGAGCCGAAGGAAAGGTGTGGGCAAAAAGCGGCCGCGCAGGGGATGAAACCTGCGCGGCCGCCAGGGGCGGGGGGAGGGCCGGTTTTACCAGCCCTGCTCCTCGGTGCGGGTATTTTTTTCATTCATCTCGATGATTTTTTCCAGCCGGGGCTGGGGAGCGCAGGCGGGGCAGGGCTCCAGGGAGGCGTAGGGCTCGTCCTCCAGCTCTCCCCAGGTGAAGGGCGTCAGGGGCCAGTATTCGCTCTTTACCGCCAGGCAGGTGGGGCTGGAATGGTACTGCCGGCCGTTGTCCGGGTTGTAGTAGAGGGTGACGGCATCCTCCGGGCAGGTGAGTTCCCGGCCGATTTCGTCCCAGATGATGACCTTGCAGCCCACCTTCAGGTTGTCCCATAGCCACTGCATGTTTACGCCCTCCGGGGTTAGCTTGCGCTGAATGCGGATGCAGCCATGGCTGGCCTTTTCCCCCAGGTAGCGCTCGCACCGGGAGTAATCCCGGGACTGATCCTCCTCGTTGATCAGGCAGGGCACCTCGTGCAGGAGGATGCCGTCGTTGATGCGCAGGGCCATGTCGCAGTACAGGTTGCCCGACCAGAAGCCGCCCGTGCGGCTCACCACCAGGAATTCCCCGGCGGGGGTCTCGTTCCAGGGGGCATCCTCGGAGGGGAATCCGGTGGAGCACAGCAGCGTGGAGAGCAGCCGCCCGTCCTGAAACACGAAGAGCCGCTGCTGCAGCTTGTCAATCACCACGCCCAGGTGCTGGTTGACCTCCTTTTCCTTGAGCAGGGAGGTGGGCACATAGCCCACGAAATGGCCCGCATAGTTGGCCACGGAGGACCCCTCCACCGAGGAGGAGTATCCCTCGATCTTCGTCCATTCCGCTCCCTGCTCCAGCACGTGCACCGCCTGGCTCTCATAGGTCACCTCGGCAATGGCGGCGCTGCTGGCATCCGGGCTTTCATACACCTTGGCCTGCTGGCGCTCGCTGCCCGAGAGCACGGTGACGCTCTGGGTGAGCACCTGCCACAGGGCGGCCACGTCCATTTCCCCGCGGTTCAGCTTCCAGTAGCAAACGTCGTGGTCGCAGGGCACGTCGCTGGGGGTGAGGTAGTAGGCGTCGCCCATCAGCGCGGGGCCGGGCTCCGCGGTTATCTCCACGTTCAGGGAGGTGGGGGTGGAGGAAAACCCCGTGGCGTCCAGCAGGCGAATCACCAGCTCATACTCTCCCGCAGGCAGGGGCGAGCCGTTCACGGAGCCGTCCCAGGCGATTTCCGTTTCCCCTGCGCCCACTTCCTGGCGCAGCACCTCCTCGTCCTCCAGTGTGACGGAAATCTCCCCGGACATGGAGCAGTTTACCCACAGGGTCCAGTTTTCGTCCAGCTGAGCGCTGGCGTCCGCCTCCAGCACGGGGGCGGGGTCTCCCAGGGTCAGGGAAGCCGTGGCCTCCTGGACGTCCCCGTCGCCGCTCAGGGTCAGGCGCAGGGTATACGCGCCCTGGGCAAGCCCGGCGCCATCCCAGTACAGGACGTTTTCTCCGGAAACGGCGGCCTTGTCTTCCCACAGGATAGCCGCCACATGGCCGCTGGCGTCCAGCACCTCCACCGTGGCTTCCGCGTCCTCGGGGCTTTCAAACGTCAGGCGCTCGGCCTTCCCCGGCCGAAGCAGCTGGGGAACATCGGTCCAGCGCGGGGCGGAAGCCGCCAGGGCGGCCAGGGGCAACAGCAGCAGCGCCAGCAGCGCAAGGAATCTCTTCAATGGTTTCCAACCTCCAAAGTTCGCAGGGGTCCGTTACATCCGCTGGGCAATGGCGGCCAGGAAAGCCCGGCTGTTCACCGGCTGGGCCTCGCCCTCGTAGAGGGCGGCAAGATCCTTGGTCATCACGCCGCTTGCGATGGTATCCAGGGTGGCCTTTTCCAGCTTATCGGCAAAGGCGCACAGATCGCTGAGGCCGTCCAGCTCCCCGCGCTTGCGCAGCGCGCCGCTCCAGGCGAAAATGGTGGCCACCGGGTTGGTGGAGGTTTCCTCGCCCTTCAGGTGGCGGTAATAGTGCCGGGTGACGGTGCCGTGGGCCGCTTCGTACTCATATTTGCCGTCGGGGGAGACCAGCACGCTGGTCATCATGGCCAGGGAACCGAAGGCCGTGGCCACCATGTCGCTCATCACGTCGCCGTCGTAGTTCTTGCAGGCCCAGATGAAGCCGCCCTTGCTGCGCACCACCCGCGCCACCGCGTCGTCGATGAGGGTATAGAAATAGGTAATGCCCGCGGTTTCAAAGCGTTCCTTGTACTCCGCGTCGTAAATCTCCTGGAAAATGTCCTTGAACCGGTGGTCATAGGTTTTGGAAATGGTGTCCTTGGTGGAGAACCACAGGTCCTGGCGCTGGTCCAGGGCGTACTGGAAGCAGGAACGGGCGAAGGCGGAAATGGAGGCGTCCAGGTTGTGCATTCCCTGGAGAATACCCGGCCCCTTGAAGTCGAAGATGGTCTGGCGAATCTCCTGACCGTCCTCGCCGGTGAACACCAGCTCCGCCTTTCCCGGCCCGGGGATCCGCAGTTCGCTGTTGCGGTACACATCCCCGTAGGCGTGGCGGGCGATGGTGATGGGCTTTTCCCAGGTGCGCACGGTGGGGGAAACCCCCTTGACCAGGATGGGCGCGCGGAACACCGTGCCGTCCATCATGGCGCGGATGGTGGCGTTGGGGCTCTTCCACATTTGATGCAGGTGATACTCCTCCATCCGCTGGGCGTTGGGGGTGATGGTGGCGCACTTCACCGCCACGCCCAGGCGCATGGCTGCCTTGGCGCTGTCCACGGTCACCTGGTCCCCGGTGGCGTCCCGGTTGGGCAGCCCCAGGTCATAATATTCCGTTTTCAGCTCCACATAGGGCTTGATCAGCATATCCTTGATATCCGCCCACAGGATGCGGGTCATTTCGTCCCCGTCCATCTCCACCAGCGGGGTGGTCATCTGTATCTTCTCCACGGGTTACCAGCTCCTTTGCCGTATACTTTTGCCTCCATTGTACCCTACCCCCAAAAGAGAAGGCAAGCTGCATACAGAAAAAGAACAACCCCCAAAGGGGGGCAGACTGCTGAAAAAAGCCTATTTTTTCGCACCAGTATGAAAAAGTGAAACTTGTGGCTTCATAACTTGCAAAAGCTTCATCACGTATGGGATCCGAAGGGGTCCAGGGGGAAAGGCGGGCATGCACTGCCGCGAGGCTGGTTGCCTGCACCTTGCAGAAAGCACTTTCTGCAGCACGCTCGTTTTGCAAATAGATCAAGAGAAAAACGGCGGCATAGCGTCAAAAAGCAACCAGCCAAAGCGAAAAGAGGCATAAGAAACCAGTTTGAGCGACACGCGCGTTTTAAGCCGGTTATGTTCCCGCTCCATCCATAGCTTTTTCAGGTCGAACGCCAGGGCCAGGAAAAACAGCTCCGTGCGAATATTGCCTTTGCCTCTGGTGAGAAAGCGCCGAAACCCAAAGTCGTTTTTTTGCATTGCAAACGCGCCTTCCACCTGAATAGCGCGGCACACACGCAGTTG
>DBFBGQ010000124.1:0-50556 GCA_048201975.1 Candidatus Egerieenecus sp.
AACAAATCTGGGATTTCCTGATGGAACGACTCGGCAATGCCTTTGGCGTGGCCGGTCTGATGGGAAATCTGTATGCGGAGTCGGGATTGAATCCGAAGAATCTGCAAAACGCATGCGAGAAGAAACTGGGGATGACGGATGAATCCTATACGGCTGCTGTTGATGACGGCAGCTATTCTCATTTTGTGAAGGATGCGGCCGGTTACGGTCTGGCTCAGTGGACGTACTGGAGCCGCAAGCAGAATCTGCTAAACTTCGCAAAGGAAAAAGGCGCATCCATCGGCGATCTCGATATGCAGCTGGAGTTCCTGATGAAAGAACTGAGCAGCTATTCGTCCGTACTCAGGACGCTCAAGGTCGCTACCAGCGTGCAGGAGGCTTCTGATGTTGTGCTGACCAAGTATGAAAAACCCGCCAACCAGAGCGATTCCGTCAAAATGAAGCGGGCTTCGTACGGTCAGAAGTATTACGACAAGTATATTTCCAATACGAGGGAAGGTGAAAGCATGACCTATGATCCAAAAAAGGTAATCGACATTGCGCTTGCGGAAGTTGGTTATCTGGAAAAGAAGGACAAGAACAACCTCGACAGTAAGACCGGCAATGCCGGTGACAAGAACTACACCAAGTACGCACGGGATCTGGACGCTATCGGTTTCTACAATGGTCGAAAGCAGTCTGTGGCATGGTGCGATGTGTTTGTGGACTGGAACTTTGTGCAGGCATACGGCGTTGAAGCTGCTCTGGCGCTTACTTTCCAGCCGACCAAGGCTTCGCAGAACTGCGGCGCCGGATGCAAGTATTCCCGCCAGTATTATGAGAAGAATGGTCGCCTGTTCAGCACTCCCGAGCCCGGCGATCAGATCTTCTTCTGGCCGAAGAACGAGATTGGCGGTCCTGCCGTGGCGCATACCGGTCTGGTATACGCGGTGGACAACACCTATGTCTATACGGTTGAAGGCAATACCAGCGGCGCAAACGGCATTGTTGCCAATGGTGGCGGCGTATGTAAGAAGAAGTACAAGCTGACCTACAACCGTATCGCCGGCTACGGCCGTCCGGACTATGGCATAGCTCTTGTTCCTGAAAGCGACCCGGATGAACTTCGTCGGGGAGATAAGAACGCGGCTGTTCAGTCGCTTCAGGAGAATCTGGTGAAGCTCGGCTATGACCTTGGTACGTACGGCGACGCTAAGAACGGCGTTGACGGCAAGTTTGGCAACAAGACCGAAACTGCTGTGAAGAAGTTCCAGAAGGCGAACGGTCTTGAACAGACTGGCACTACCAATGCCGAAACGCGCACCGCGCTGGAAGCTGCACTCGCAAAGCTGAATACCCAGCCTGAAGAAGAGCCCATTGAGCCGGAACAGCCGGTTGTACCCGAAGGTACGAAGGTTATTACGATTACGGCGAATTCCGTAAACGCCCGCGTCGGCGATTCCACCAAGTATGACACAACCGGCCATCTGCACAAGGGCGATGTGCTTGAATATGTGGCGACTTCTCCTACCGGCTGGCATGCCGGACGTACTGAGAAGCGCATCGTATGGGTATCGCCCAAGTATTCGAAAGTGTCCGCCGGTTGAGTGAGTCCATATTTCAAAATAGAAAGGGGTGTGAACTCCCGATGAATGCCGAAGATTTGACGAACAAAGTCTTTGACTTGGACGAGCGGGTCACCAGGCATACTGAGCAGATTAAGACCTGTTTCAACCAGATCGACGAGACGCGAAGTATGGCAGAAAGCGTCCATAAGCTGGCAACGACTGTGGAAATCCTCGCACTTGAATTGAAGTCCACGAATAAAAAGATGGACAAGCTGACTCAGGAAGTCGAGGAGATCAAAGAGAAGCCCGCAAAGCGCTGGGACAGTGTGGTTGGCATTTTCATCACAGCTGTTGCAACTGCTATCGTCACTTTCCTGCTCACAAGACTGGGGTTGATCTGACATGAACAGGCTAACCCCTACAAGAAAAGAGTATGTCCAATTTTCCAAGAAGATTACGATCGCGGCAACAGTTCTTTGGGGCTGCTTTCGTTTGCTGACATTGATTCTAATTGCTTTTCGTTCGGAAACGGCAGAAGCGCTGACCACGTTTCAGCGAGGCGCCGATGATGTGATGATGGTGGCTATTGGATTCTATTGCGGCAATTCCGTTGCGGAAAAGGGCATCCTTGGATATTTCAATGCCAAGCAGTCAAGAGATACCGAACAAGAGGATTCGTATGAAGAAGAATCTGTCGGGTGATTAAGAATGGAGGTTTATCTATATGGCAGATATGAACTGGATTGCCGTTGCGGCGCTGGCAGCATCCCTTATCGTGGCTGGCGTGCTCATCTTTCTGTACAAGAAGGGCGCGGTTCAGCACAACGATCTGACGAACATCGGGACGATGATCAACAGCGTTGTGTCTATGCTGAAAGGCATGGGTAAGGACGACAGCGTAGTAAGCATGTTTGCTGAATACGCAGCGAAGGCTGTTCGCGTAGTTGAGCAGCTGGTGAAGAATGGCGAGATTGAGAAGGACAATGTAATTCGAAAGGGTATTGCGCACCAGACGATTGTGCAGCTGGCCATTGCCGATGGCGTTGGTGTGGAGACGATTGACGAGAATGAGGAAGTTATTGACGTGCTGATTGAAGCGGCGGTCAATGAGATGCAGGACAGTCAGCTGGAACTTGTGCTCAATACGGAAATCGTTGACTCTTCTGGCGAGAGTGCCTGATTCGGAGGTGACTCCGATGCGATGTATAACCGCAGACTATCCCTCTGAATGGGAGGATGCACGGGTCTATATTCTTTCCGATCTCCATATTGGAGATCCCAATGCAGATATGGGCGCTATTCAGGAACGCATCCAGAAGATCGCAGATGATCCCCATGGACTGTGTATCCTGAATGGTGATATTATGAACACAGCCGTGCGTACGGGCGTATCCGATGTGTATGCGGAAATTATGCCTCCGATGGAGCAGATCAAAATGGCTGTCGGAATGCTCAAGCCGATCAAAGACAAGATTATCGGAGCGGACACAGGCAACCACGAAAACCGCGTCTATAAGAACGACGGTATCGACATGATGCGGTTCGTATGCCGAGATCTTGGTGTGGAAGACCGGTATTGCCCTGAAGGTATTCTGATCTTCCTGCGATTTGGTGAGAAGCCCGCAAAGGAACGCTCCGGAGGCCGAGGAAAGCAGAAGATGATTTATACCATCTATGCAACGCATGGAACTGGCGGCGGAAGAAAAGAAGGCGCCAAGGCGATTCGACTGGCCGATATGGCCGGAATTGTGGATGCGGACTGCTACGTGCATTCCCACTCCCATCTTCCCATGGTGATGAAGCAGGCGTTCTTCCGCGTGGATATTCAAAACCGGCAGGCACGACCTGTTGACAAACTCTTTGTGAACGATGCGTCTTCGCTCAATTATGGCGGGTACGGACAGGCGGGAGAATTCAAGCCGATGTCCAGAAAGAGCCCTATCATATTTATGAGCGGCTCGCAGAAGCATATGTCGGCAACCTTGTAACGGGAAGAGGGCGTTTCCGAGGATGGAGCGCCCTCTTTCTAACTTAGAATAAAACTTCTATTCTAAGTTAGATCAAGAACGCGGAAAACGCAGTCCCTATAATGGAGAATCATTATGGAAAGGGGAACGCAATTATGAACAAGGACGTAAAGAAGCAACTCACGCTGAAGGAGAAGATGGCCTGTAATGTGCTCAGCCATTTGCGGTACAATGATCGTGATGAGTTTTACAAATGTCCATATAACGACTATTTGTTGACCATCGCGAGTACACTGCTTGGAGGGCGCGATCCGGTCGAATTTATTTGTTGGCTGTGTGATGAAGACTTGAACAATCCTGCTATCAAGAATCTAAAATGAACTCTGGGACGGAGGGCTTGCAACGCCCTTTCGTCTTTTGAACGCTAAATACCGTACACAGGCAACGGTTTTTTATAGTATAATCCTATCGTGGGAAATCGCGGAAGACGCAATCCCTTTTTCTTTTTGCCTTGGAGGAAGGAGAGATGACCATGAGAGACATACCGCTTTGGGCGAAGTATACAATGACTGTTGAGGAAGCAGCCCTATATTTTCGGATTGGCGAAAACAAGCTGCGCAAACTGATTGCGGAGGATAGGAATGCCCGATATATTCTCTGGAACGGGAATCGTCCGCAGATCAAACGAGTCCTGTTTGAAAAGGTTGTTGATGATCTGGGATTGATTTAACGGATGCGATGTGGTACAATAAATGTGCCACGCCGGATTCGGACAGGAGGAACATATGTCCGAAAAACGACGCGATTCTAAGGGGCGCATCCTTCGTGATGGAGAGGTGCAAAGATCCGATGGAATGTACATGTATCGATACCACGACGCAAAAGGGGTTCGTCGATGCTTGTACAGCTGGAGACTTGTAAAGACGGATAAGATACCGGAGGGAAAAAGGTCGTGCGAGCCTTTGCGTGAACAGATCGCAAAGATTCAGCAGGATCTGAAAGATGGTATCGACGGATATTTGGCTGAGAATACGACGCTGAACAGATTTTACGATGAATACATCGCCATGAAGTACGAACTGAAAGATTCCACAAGGAATAACTACAAGTACATGTGGCGACAGTTCATCAAAGATGAAATTGGTCATCGAGATGTTGGATCAATTCGGTACAGCGACATCAAGAAATTCTATATTTCATTGATTCGAGACAAGGGATTTAAGCCAAACAGCGTTGAGAACATCCAGACAATTCTGCATCCGGTATTTGCAGCAGCGGTGAGAGACGGATACATACGGACGAACCCGACAGAGGGCGTTCTTGCCGAGATCAAGAAAAGCCACAACTGGGAAAAACCGAAGCGTCATGCTCTGACTGAAGCGCAGCAAAAACGTTTCATGAGTTTCCTTTCCATGTCTAAGGTGTATGGGCACTGGAAACCATTGTTCACTGTCTTGCTTGGAACTGGCGGACGAATCGGGGAGATATTGGGACTGAGATGGGTGGATTGTGATTTTAAGCACAGTCTAATCAACATCAACCACAACCTGATTTATCGACAGATGGAAGACGGTAAGATGGCATTCCAGATTACCACACCAAAGACGAAAAGCGGTAAACGCATCATCCCGATGTTCTCTGAAGTGAAAGCGGCTCTGGAATCCCTACCTCGAACAAGCAATGCCTGCACGGTGGATGGGTACAGCGGATTTATATTTTGCAACAGGTATGGCCAGATGCTGAATCCGCATGTTGTAAACCGTGCGATTGACCGGATCATCCGTGATGCGAATCTTGAAGAGGGAGATCACGAGAAACTTCCTCATTTCAGCGTTCACAATCTTCGCCATACGTTTTGTACCAGAATGTGCGAGAACGAACCGAACATCAAGATCATTCAGGAGATCATGGGTCACAAAGATATTGCGACGACGATGGACGTTTACAATGAAGCAACCATGGAAAAGAAGATCGAAAGTTTTGCCCGACTTGAGGGCAAGATGGCTATCTCCGGTTTCTGAGTTTTACACCAGTTTCTACACCAGCTGACCATCAAGACATAAGAAGTTATGAGAAGAGTTGCGTGTGGAAACGACTCAGAAATGCCGTAATAGCGGCCTTTTGAGAGGTTGCGAGAACCTATGAACTATCGGGGTTTCGATTCCCCACGATGAAGCCTTTGAGCGACTAAAACACCCCGAAAAGTCAGTGTTTATGCGGGTTTTTGAAATCGGGAAAACGCTCGAAAACACAGATTTACATCAAATTGACATCAAACGATGCAAAGATTTGTGCAGAGGAGATTTTTATGAAACTAACTAATTTATCAATGGAAATTGTAGCCTGACCGGGAGGTCTGGCAAATCAATTACATGCCTTTCCTCTCGGAGATTTGGGCACATCTTCAGGAGGATAAAAATGAACCGTGAAAACAAGCGTATTAAATATGAAAAGGGATATTATAAGACACACGCTTGCAAGGACAGCTTCACCTGCAAGGTCTGCGGCAGACTTTGCACACCGGAAAACGCAGGCAGCAGCCATAGAAACCATTGCCCCAACTGCCTTTCAAGCCTTCATGTGGATATAGAGCCGGGCGACCGGGCAAGCGACTGTGGCGGCATTATGGAAGCGGTTGCCGTATGGGTGCGCAAAAGCGGAGAATGGGCAATCATTCACCGCTGCAAGCGTTGCGGACGCTTAAGCTCCAATCGTGTTGCGGCAGATGACAACCCTATGAAGCTTATGTCAATCGCTATGAAGCCCTTGTGTGAGCCGCCGTTTCCGCTGGAACGAATTGAGGAAATGACGGCGCTTATGGGCGGCGACGGAAGTCTGAAATAATCCCTTTTGCGTAAACACAGATGGGCAGTCCCATAGCGGGATTGCCCATTTTCAAAAATAATGGATGAAACAAGTTTGAAGTTTAAAGAGGACCAACTATGGAAATACGGAATATGCAAATTGATGACTATGATGGCGTATATACCATTTGGCTTAGTTGCCCCGGCATGGGGTTGAATAACTTAGATGATTCACGAGAGGGAATTGCAAAATATCTTTCTCGGAATCCTAATACCTGTTTTGTTGCTGTGGAACAGAATTGCATAATTGAGGCAATACTTACCGGTCACGATGGTCGTCGAGGCTATATCAGTCATACAGCAGTGTCTCCTGCCCATCAGCGGAAAGGTGTTGGTACACAACTGGTAAAAGCTGCACTAAATGCTTTAAAGGAGCAAGGTATTAATAAAGTCAATTTAGTTGCTTTTGCCCGCAACGAAAAAGGCAACGCTTTTTGGGAAAGTATGGGTTTTACTCAGCGTACTGATTTGATATATCGAAATCGCACCCTTGTGGACATGGTGCGCATTGATACCTAATAGGTTGGATTTGCATACTCAAAAATAATAAATGTTCCCTTGAAAAATAAGGGGATCTTTGTGCTAAAGATCGCAAGACTACAAGCATTTCTCAGTTTCCAGTAAATATATTTGCAAGGAGTTTGAGGACTTATTATACAACACTTTAACGGATATACACCATGATTTAGCAGCGAGGGACACATATCTTCTTTCAAAATTGGATAGGAGAATCCGTACATCATTTACATTAAATTCTACACATATTCGATAAGTTAATATGTGATTTGGTGATGTAAATTGAATCACCTATTTATGCAAACAGTAAGAAATAGGCAATTATAATATCCTGTAAATGGATATGAAATGTGAGGAGCATTTGTCCCCACCATGAAGCCGCTGGGCATATAAAAAAATCACCGCCGAAGGGTATGGATTCCCTTCGGCGCAGGCCGTCAAAAAACTCCCTAGAGGCGTCGGAGGGGCGGCAGTCCCTTCGACTTTTATTCGTGTAAGCCGGCTCCGCCGGCTTCAGGCTGCTGAAAAAAGCCTATTTTTTTCACACTAGTATGAAAAAAATGAAACTTTCGAATTCCTAACCTGCAAACGTTTCAACAAGTATGGGGCCGAAGGTTTCCAAAGGGCGATCGGAAAGCCCTTTGGTCGCGCCCGCAGGCGCGAAATCCCCTGCGTTTGCAAGCATGCAATGTAGAACTTGCAAGAATTTTAAGATCAAATACTTTGTCAACACGCTGAGCGCCTGCGTCCTTGAAGCGCAGGCGCTCAGACCGCTGAAAAAGGCATGTTTTTACACACCAGTATGAAAAAATGAAACTTTCGGTTTCCTAACCTGCAAAAGTTTCATCACGTATGGGTCCGAAGGTTTCCAAAGGGCGAGCGGAAAGCCCTTTGGTCGCGCCCGCAGGCGCGAAATCCCCTGCGCTTGCAAGCATGCAATGTAGAACTTGCAAGAATTTTAAGATCAAATACTTTGTCAACACGCTGAGCGCCTGCGTCCTTGAAGCGCAGGCGCTTTGCCTTTTCTCCCGCGCCGCGCATTACTGTGGCAGAAGCAGCAGGCTCTCCTGGCAGGTATGGGTCATAAAGCAGCTGCGCCAGCGCTTGCGCAGGCACGCCTGCGCATTGCGGGCAGTCTGCGCCTGGGTAAACAGGCCGAACACCGCCGAGCCGCTGCCGGTCATCCAGGCTCCCGCGGCTCCCTGCTCCCGCAAAGCGGCAATCCCTTCGCCAATCTCCGGGCGCAGTTCCGCGCTGACGCCTTGCAGCACATTGCCCAGGCTCCGGCACAGCCCGCGCCAGTCCCCCGCCGCCAGGGCGGCGGCAGCAGCCTGGTTATCGGGCCGGTTGTTCCGGGCGTCCAGGCGGAAGCGGCCAAACACCTCCCGGGTGCTCAGCCCCGGACAGGGCTGCAAAATCACCAGCCAGAACAGCCCGCCGCACTTCATGGGCGTAAGCGCCTCCCCCACGCCCTGAGCGCGCTGCAACCCGCCCCGCAGGCAAAAGGGTACGTCCGCGCCCAGGCTCAGGCCCAGCGCCTCCAGCTCCTCCTGGCCAAGCCCCGTTTCCCACAGCCGGTTCAGCCCGGCCAGCACCCCTGCCGCGTCGGCGCTGCCGCCCCCCAGGCCCGCGCCCACGGGAATGCGCTTATGCAGCAGCATGCTTGCTCCCCCCGGATAGCCCGTGCGCTCCTTCAGCGCTGACGCAGCGCGCAAGGCCAGATTCTCCGGCCCGGCCTTTACGCGGGGAAAGCCGGATACCTCCAGCGTCAGGCCGCTCTCCGCCTTGGTAAGAACCAGCTCGTCCGCCAGCTCCACCGGCTGCATCAGCATATCCATCAGGTGGTAGCCGTCCTCCCGCTTGCCGACGATATCCAGCGTCCAATTGATCTTCGCCCGTGCCACAACGCGCATAACGCTCCCCCTTTTCCTGCATGCTATGATAGCAGATTTGCCAGGGAATCGCAACGCCGGCAGGATTTTCCGCCCCAACGTCGTATGCATAGTTGAATGCGTTCCGCCCGCAGGCGGTCAGAAAAGGAGATGCGCTATGGCTGAGCAGATCAAAAAGCGTTCGGAAATCGACGCTCAATGGAAATGGGATTTGACCCATATTTTCCCCAGCGATCAGGCATGGGAGGAAGCGCGGAAGGCCGCGCTGGAAACCATGGGCGCCTTCGCCGCCCGGCAGGGCCGCGTCGCCGAAGACCCCAAGGGCGCCATCCGCGCGTATTTTTCCCTGTATGAAAAATTCGCAGAAATTTACGATTATGCTTTCCTGCGCCAGGAGACGGACAATGGCGATACCGCGGCCCAGGAGCTCAAGAGCAAGGCCATGAGCCTGGCGGTGCAGATGGAGTCCCAGAGCGCCTTCCTGCAGCCGGAGCTGCTCACCCTGCCCGCCAGCGAGCTGGAAGCCCTGCAAAACGACCCGGACATGGCCGACTATTCCGAATACATCCGTAACCTGATCCGGGAAAAGCCCCACATCCTCTCCACTGAGCAGGAAAAGCTCCTGGCCATGATGGGTGAGCTTCAGCAGGCTCCGGACAACATTTACAGCATGCTCTCCAGCGTGGACATGACCTTCCCGGACGTGCGCATGCCCGACGGCTCCACCGCTCCCCTGCGGGAAAGCAACCTGAGCACCTATCTGCAAAGCCGGAACCAGGATGTGCGCCGGCAGGGTTGGGAGGGCATCATGTCCACCTACGGCCGCTACGGGGCCACCATTGCCGCCATCTATGGCGCCAGCGTGAAGAAGGATCAGTTCAACGCCGACGTGCGGCATATGCCCTCGGCGGTGGAGGCCAGCCTGTTCCCCTACGAAATACCCCTGAGCGTGTATGACAACCTGGTTGCAGCGGTGAACGAATCCCTGCCCGCCCTTACCGATTACCTGCGCCTGCGCCGGGAGCGCATGGGCCTGCCGGAGCTGCACATGTACGACATGTACGCGCCCCTGGTGGAAAACTTCGAAATGGACATGCCCTACCCCGAGGCGTATCAGCTGGTGCTGGAGGGCCTGGCGCCCTTGGGCGAGGACTACGTGGCCAAGCTCAAGGAAGCCTATTCCGGCGGCTGGATTGACGTTTACCCCAACGAGAACAAATCCAGCGGCGCCTTCTCCAGCGGCGACCTGCGCCGGGTGCATCCCTATGTGCTGCTGAACCACAACGATAACCTCACCAGCGCCATGACCATCGCCCACGAGCTGGGCCACGCCATGCATTCCTACTTCAGCAACACCCATCAGCCCTTCCCCAAGGCGGACTACAGCCTGTTTGTGGCCGAGGTGGCCTCCACCTGCAACGAGGCGCTGATGCTCCGCAGCCTACAGAAGAAATTCACCGACCCCAAGGCCCAGGCCTATCTGCTGGTGGACCTGCTGGAAAAGTTCCGCACCACGGTGTACCGCCAGACCATGTTTGCCGAGTTTGAGCGCATCAGCCACGATATGGCCGCCAAGGGCGAACCCCTGACCAAGGATGCGCTGAACGCCGCGTATTACGCCCTGAACCAGAAGTACTACGGCGGCGGCGCGGTGGTGGACCGTCTGGTGGAAAACGAGTGGATGCGCATCCCCCACTTCTACCGGGCCTTCTACGTGTTCGTGTACGCCACGGGCTTCTGCGCCGCCATGGCGTTGAGCCGCCGCATCCTGCAGGAGGGCGAGCGCGCCGTGCGGGATTACCGCCGCTTCCTGTGCGCCGGCTCCAGCCTGCCGCCCCTGGAGGCATTGAAGCTGGCCGGGGTGGACATGACCAGCCCCGAGCCCGTGCGGGACGCGCTGAAAATTTTCCAGGAAACCATCGACCAGCTCCGGGCCCTGAACGCCTGAGAGCCCCTACAAAAGGAGGCGCTTACCCATGATGAAAGGCTATGACCGGGAGGAAGCCCTGGCTTTTATCCTCAGCAGGATCAACCGCAACGCGCACCCGGAGCTGGCCGGCCAGATTGACGGGCTGATCGCTCAGGCCATCGACGCGGACATGAAATACATGCATGAAAACGGCGTGCTGGATGCGGAAGGCAACGCCGGGGATTGCTACTACGAGGACGACGAAGCCTTTGAATACATGGTGGAGGCCCTGGTGGACGCCAATACCCTCACCCCAGAGCAGGCGGTGAAGGTCGCCTCCCTGATTGACGACTACATGGACATCCAGCAGGCTTACCTGGAAAGCAAGGGCCTGGTGGATTGGGAATGAACCGCGGTTTTTCCCGCCGCTGATTGACAAATTTCCGCAACCCTGCTATCATGGCAGGGAAAGGCAATGACGGAGCAAAGGCGTCCGTAGGCGCTGGAAGAGACGCGGCGGCAGGTGCAAGCCGCGGCCCGGCGGACGCGCATACCTCACTCCCGAGCCGGCGCGCCGAGCATGGGCAACCCCCAGGCCAGGCGCACCCGCTGGCCGCGTTACCGCCGCGCCTGCGTCAGGCGCACGAGGAGGGGCGGAGCGCCCCTTGCAAGCAGGGTGGTACCGCGAAAGGACACATTCGCCCCTGCGTCCGGTCATGCCGGGCGCAGGGGCTTTTTACGCAAGAAGGAGGTTCGCACCTTGGAGCAGGTAAAAATTCTGGACACAACCCTACGGGACGGCGAGCAGACCCCGGGCGTCTCCTTCCACCTCAAAGAGAAGGTGGAAATTGCCCGCGCCCTGGAGGCCCTGGGCGTGGACGTGATCGAGGCGGGATTCGCCGCCTCCTCCAAGGGGGACTTCAAGGCCATCTCCGCCATTTCCCAGGCGGTGAAGGAGAGCGTGGTCTGCTCCCTGGCCCGGTGCGTGCCCGGGGATATCGAGGCTGCCGGGCAGTCCCTGGCGGAAGCGGCGCGCAAGCGCATCCATGTATTCATCGCCACCAGCCCCATTCACATGGAATATAAGCTGCACATGACCCCTGAGGAGGTTTATCAGTCCGCCGTCCGCTCGGTGACCCAGGCCCGCAACCTGTGCGACGACGTGGAGTTCTCCCTGGAGGATGCCACCCGCAGCGACCGGGAGTTTATCTTCCGCATCGTCGAGGCCGCGCTGAAGGCCGGCGCCACCACCATCAACCTGCCGGACACCGTGGGTTACGCCGCCGTCGCAGAATACGGGGAGCTGATCCGCGATGTGCGGGAGCATGTGCCCGGAGCGGAAAAGGCGATTTTCTCCGTGCACTGCCATAACGACCTGGGCCTGGCGGTGGCCAATTCCCTGGAGGGCGTCCGCGCAGGCGCAAGGCAGGTGGAGTGCACCCTGAACGGCCTGGGGGAGCGCGCCGGCAACGCGGCCCTGGAAGAGATTGTCATGAACCTGCGCACCCGCCAGCAGTTCTACGGCTGCGATACCCGCATCGTGACCCAGCATATCCACCGGGCCTCCCGGATGATCGTGGGATTGAGCGGCATCGAGCCTGCCCCCAACAAACCCGTGGTGGGCGCGAACGCATTCCAGCACCAAAGCGGCATTCATCAGCACGGCGTGCTGAACAACCGCGCCACCTACGAGGTGATGCACCCCGAGGATCTGGGCATTCCCCAGGGCAGCCTGAGCCTGGGCAAGCTCAGCGGCAGCCACGCCCTGGCCGACCGCGCCCGGCAGCTGGGCTATGAGCTCAGCGGCGAAGCGCTGCAGGCGGCCTTCGTGCGCTTCAAGGACCTGGCCGACCGCAAGCGGGAGATCACCGACAAGGACGTCATGGCCCTGCTGCGGGAGCAGCGCCTGCACCGGGACGCCGGGATGCAGCTGTTCTCCTTCCAGGTGTTCTCTGGCAACAAAATGACCGCCACCGCCACCGTCACCCTGGAAAAGGACAACGAAACCAAAACCCGCGCCGCCTGCGGCGACGGCCCCGTGGAGGCCTGCTTCAACGCCGTGGACGCCATTACGGGCATGACCTGCTCCCTGGAAAGCTACAACCTGAAGGCCGTCACCGAGGGCCAGGACGCCCTGGGCGAGGTCACCGTGCGCGTGCGCCACGGGGAGGATACCATGCTGGGCAGGGGCGTATCCACCGACATTCTGGAAGCCAGCTGCCTGAGCTACCTGAACGCGGTCAACCGCCTCATCGCCCACCAGGAAGAGCAGGCGCGCAGCGAAGAGAGCGCCGCGCATTAAAAAAGGGGGAAGAGCCATGCAATCCTGGATCATCCCCCTGGCGCTGCTGTTCGTCGCCGTGCTTGCCTTCGCGGTGTTCCGCCTGCGGCGCGCCATGCGCCGGCAGCGGGACGCCGTGCGCGCCATTCGGGAAAGCCGGCTGTACGCGCATGTTTATCCCCTGCTCATGCGCTGTGAAAAGCTCCACGTGGAGCAGGTCAGCCTGTACAGCGACGGGCTGTACATTCAGCTGTACCGCCCCGCCGGACGCATGCTCACCTACCGCTTCGAGCAGCACAGTTTTCACCCGGTGCCGCCCCATCGGCTCTACCCCATGGCCCAGGCCCTGGCGGTGGATTTCAAGCCCTTGGCGGACGCGCGCAAATACCACTTCTGCCCCCGAACCCGCGTGCACAGCAACGGCGACCGGGAAGAGTATTACGAATATAATATTACCACCGCGTACAAGGATCAAGTGCAGCGTACCCTGTACGGCCGGCAGCACGCCCAGGAGTAAGGGGCGCGCCCAGCGTGTCGAAAAAGTAGGCAAACCCACTTCAGAGCTTTGGTAAAGTATTCTGCTTTATCTTTTTTGCAAGTTATACAATAAATTCTTGCAAGCGCAAGAGGTTTTGCGCCTGCGGGCGCGACCAGGGGCTTTTCCGACTCGTTCCGCAACCTCAATCGTCGCAGCATTCTGCCGCTCGTTTCGGTTGGGAAAGGCGGCAATGCCCGCCTTTCCCTTTGAAAACCTTCGAATCCCATACGTGGTGAAACTTTCGCAGGATAGGATGCTGACAGTTGCATCTTAGCCTGATGTTGTGAAAAAGTATGCCTTTTTTGCAGTTGGATGCCTGCCTGTGACAGGCGCGTTTTTGCGCAAAAAAACGGCTCCCCGGTTCAGGGGAGCCGCGGAAAGACGGAACTTACTTGCCCATCTTCTCCAGAATCGCAGCGTGGGCCGCAGCCAGGCGGGCAATCGGCACACGGAAGGGAGAGCAGCTCACATAGTTCAGGCCAACCTTGTGGCAGAACATGATGGTGCTCGGGTCGCCGCCGTGCTCGCCGCAGATGCCCAGCTTGATGTTGGGACGGGTCTGACGGCCCAGCTTGGCAGCCATCTCCACCAGCTTGCCCACGCCGTCGGTGTCCAAACGGGCGAAGGGATCGCTTTCGAAGATCTTGTTGTCGTAGTACGCGCCCAGGAACTTGCCGGCGTCGTCACGGGAGAAGCCGAAGGTCATCTGGGTCAGGTCGTTGGTGCCGAAGGAGAAGAACTCCGCTTCCTCGGCGATTTCGTCGGCGGTCACGGCCGCGCGCGGAATCTCGATCATGGTGCCCACGTGGTAATCGAGGGTCACGCCCTGCTCCTCGAAGACCTTCTTGGCGGTGTCGTCCACGATCTTCTTCACGAAGGCCAGCTCCTTCTTGGAGCCCACCAACGGAATCATGATCTCGGGCACGATGTCATAGCCGCATTCCTTCTTCACGTTGATGGCGGCCTGCAGCACGGCGCGGGTCTGCATCTCGGCGATTTCGGGATAGGTCACGGCCAGACGGCAGCCACGATGGCCCATCATGGGGTTGGACTCATGCAGGGCGGCGATCTTGTGGATCACTTCGTCCTTGGTCATGCCCAGATTCTTGGCCAGCTCTTCGATTTCCTCGGTCATGTCCACATGGGGCACGAACTCGTGCAGCGGCGGATCCAGGTAACGGATGGTCATGGGACGGCCTTCCAGCGCCTTGTACATGGCCTCGAAGTCACCCTGCTGCATGGGCAGGATCTTCGCCAGAGCCTTTTCGCGCTGTTCCTTGGTGTCGGCCAGAATCATCTCGCGCACGGCGGCGATACGGCTGGCTTCAAAGAACATGTGCTCGGTACGGCACAGGCCGATGCCCTCGGCGCCGAACTGCACAGCCTGCTTGGTATCGCGGGGAGTGTCGGCGTTGGTGCGGACCATCAGCTTGCGCGCCTTGTCGGCCCAGCCCATGAAGCGGGCAAAGTCGCCGGAGATGGAGGCTTCCACGGTGGGAATCATGCCGTCGTACACATTGCCGGTGGAGCCGTCCACGGAGATGCAGTCGCCCTCGTGGTACACCTTGCCGGCGATGATCACAGCGTTGTTTTCCTCGTCGAACTTCAGGTCGCCGCAGCCAACCACAGCCGCGCGGCCCATGCCGCGGGCAACCACGGCAGCGTGGGAGGTCATGCCGCCAAAGGCGGTCAGGATCGCCTGGGAGAAGTCCATGCCCTCGATGTCCTCAGGGGTGGTCTCGCGGCGCACCAGAATGACCTTTTCCTTGTTCTTGCCATGCTCGGCAGCGGCATCGGCGGTGAAGTAGATGGCGCCGGCGCCAGCCCCGGGAGAGGCGGGCAGACCCTTGGCGATGACGGGCGCCTTTTTGAGGGCGTCGGCGTCAAAGTTGGGGTGCAGCAGGCTGTCCAGCTGCTTGGGTTCCACCTTCAGCACGGCCTCCTCCTCGGAGAGCACGCCCTCGTCCACCAGGTCCACGGCGATCTTCAGCGCGGCCTGAGCGGTGCGCTTGCCGTTACGGGTCTGGAGCATGTAGAGCTTGCCGCGCTCGATGGTGTACTCCATGTCCTGCATGTCGCGGTAGTGATCTTCCAGGGTCTTGGCGATGCTCACGAACTGGTCGTACACTTCGGGCATCTGCTCATGCAGCTGGGAGATGGGCTGGGGGGTACGGATACCGGCCACCACGTCTTCGCCCTGGGCGTTGAGCAGGTACTCGCCGTAGAGCTTCTTCTCGCCGGTGGAGGGGTTGCGGGTGAAGGCAACGCCCGTGCCGGAGGTTTCGCCCATGTTGCCGAACACCATAGACTGCACGTTCACGGCAGTGCCCCAGTCGCCGGGGATGTCGTTCATGCGGCGGTAGTAGATGGCGCGGGGGTTGTCCCAGGAGCGGAACACGGCCTTGATGGCTTCCATCAGCTGCTCCTTGGGGTTCTGGGGGAAGTCCACGCCCTTTTCAGCCTTGTAGATGGCCTTGAAGCGCTCCACGACTTCCTTCAGGTCCTCGGCGGTCAGGTCGCGGTCGAACTTCACGCCGCGCTTTTCCTTGAACTCATCCAGCACGTCTTCGAACTTGCGCTTTTCGATTTCCATCACCACGTCGGAGAACATGGCGATGAAGCGGCGGTACGCGTCGTAGGCGAAGTGCTCGTTGCTGGTCAGCTTGGCCAGACCCTTGACGGAAACGTCGTTCAGGCCCAGGTTCAGGATGGTGTCCATCATGCCGGGCATGGAGGCGCGGGCGCCGGAGCGCACGGAAACCAGCCAGGGATCGTTCTCGTCGCCGAACTTCTTGCCGACGATTTCTTCAGTCTTGGCCAGGGCCTCGTAAATCTGCGCTTCGATGTCGGCGGCAATCACCTTGCCATCGGCATAGTAGCGGGTGCAGGCTTCGGTGGAAATGGTGAAGCCCTGGGGCACCGGCAGACCAATGCGGGTCATCTCAGCCAGGTTGGCGCCCTTGCCGCCAAGCAGTTCGCGCATGTCGGCATTGCCTTCCTTGAAGAGATAGACGTACTTCTTCTCCATGGGAAATTCCTCCTCGTTGGTTTTTGCACAGAGATGAAACCTCTGTGTGGAAAAGTCTGAGGAGACACAGCGTTTGCAGCTCAGACAATCCCTCACATATCCCTGAAATTATACTATTTTTTTGCCAGTTTGGCAATACGTTATCCGGGCGAATCGCTGGTTTTCAGAAATTTTCTCCGCCGCCCCGGCTGGGGGAAGATGTTTCTTTCCTGTATTTGGGAAGGGTTTGCCCTGGGGCTGGGCGAAATTTATCTATCTGATTTTTTAGGAAGCGGAGAGACGAAATCCATGAGCAACAAGGAGAGCGTGCTGCGTCAGCTGGACGCGCTGGGGATTCCCTATGTCTGCCATGAGCATCCGGCGGCGTTTACCATGGAGGACTGCTATCGTTTGCCCTTTGTGACCCCGGAGCTGCTCTTTTGCAAAAACCTGCTGCTGTGCAACCGGCAGCAGACAAGCTTTTATTTGCTGGTGATTTCCCCGGAGCGCAGCTTCCGCACGGCGGAGCTGAGTCATGAGCTGGGCGTATCCCGCCTGAGCTTTGCGCCGGAGGAGACGCTGCCGCGTTTGCTGGGCCTGGAGAAGGGCGCGGTCAGCCCCCTGGGGCTGTGGTTTGACCGGGAAAAGCGGGTCCGGCTGCTGTTTGAGCGCGGCCTGCGCCGGCAGGGGCAGATAGCCTTTCACCCCTGTGACAACCGGGCCACCGTGGTCTTTGACCAGGAGGTGTTTTGGGCTCGCGTGGCGCCTGCGCTGACGACCTCGGTGGAGTTTGTGCTGTAATTTCCCCCTGGATTGCAGAAAAGTTACCAATTCGTTTGCGCAGAATGGTATTGACAACGCCCAAAACATCTAGTACAATTCGTGTAACAATTCCTTTCATGACGTTGACATTTCGTGAAATCCTTAAGGAGGGCGAGCTATGCTGGCCGCAGCAATCTTGAATGCGCTACCCGACGAACAGAAGATTCTGGAGGGAGCTCTGCGGCGTTATCTTTCGGAGCATACGTTGCGTATGGAGGTCCATACCTTTGATCACGCGGAGGCGTTCTGGGAGGCGCGTCAGCAGCGGTATTTTGAGCTGCTGCTGTTGGTGGTGCGGCAAGGAGAAGAGGAGGGCATCAATCTGGCGCGGCGCTTGCGGGAGCGGGACCAGGAGACGCTGCTGATTTTCGTTAGCCCGGATGCCGGCTGGGCCGTGGAAAGCTATCGGGTGCGCGCCCATGACTATTTGCTGTGGCCCTTCAGCTATCCGCAGTTTGAAGGCATGATGAACCTGTGCGCGCAGACGCTGCGCCGTCGCCGCCCGTTCATTGAGATTAAGGAAGGCCGTTTGACCACCCGGGTGCTGCTGGAGGACATTTACTTTACGGATTATCATAACCATTACATACAAATTCACCTGCGGGACCGGCTGATTCGCACCTATATGCCCTTTCCAGCCTTTGCGGAATTGATGGCCTCCCACCCGCGCTTTCTTTGCTGCTACCGCAACGTGCTGGTGAACATGGATTGGATCGTCTCCGTGGACGAGCAAGATTTCCTGTTGGAGGACGGCAGTCGGGTTCCCGTGTCGCGGAACGGGCGGCAGCTTCTGCTGCAGCGGTATCAGGATTATCTGTTTGAAAAGCAGGAATACCGCGGGGATGTGGGATGAAAAAAGCGCGCCCCTTATTCCTGGGCGCGCTCAAACTGTCAAAAAACTCCCTAGAGGCGTCGGAGGGGCCGCAGCCCCTTCGACTTTCATTTTGTGTAAGCGGCTTTGCCGGCTTCAGACTGCCGACAAAGGGGCTGTTTTCGAGAGGGAGCAGCCCCTACATAGGATAAGAAAGCAAAAGGAAAAGCGAAACGCCTTGGCAATGCGTTTCATGTTCTGCACCGCGGCGGTGAGGAAGGACTGCTCGTACATGTTGTGAATTCCGAGCATGCGGGCATAGTGCAGGCCATGTAACTCTTTGGCTTCTGCGAAAAATCGTTCAATGGTTTTCTTGCGCCAGGCGTAAATCCGTTTCCCGCTGCTTGTCTTCGTAAACGCGTCCGCCTGTTCCAATGCATCCTGCCATACGTGCCGCGTCACCTGCCTTCTGCTTGATTTTTATGCAGTTGTCCGCTGTCCGGATCGCTTTTGCTCTGCTGGACCTCTCGGGTCGGTGGATCATCATCGTCGTTCTTCTTATCAAAGGGCTTCTTGCCCAGTTCCTTGCGGTCCTGCTCGATGGCCTTGTCCAGCTCTTCCAGATACGCTTTGGGCGTTCGTTCCACCATGACCGTTCTCTTTTTGTGCTTGTTGGCTTTGGCCATGACGTGGGTCGAATCCGTATACAGAATCGTTCGGCCCACCAATCCCTTTTCCATGGCCTGGCGCACAATCTGATTGAAGATCTGCTCGGGAATATTGTTATCCCGGAAACGGCGCTTGCGGTTCACGCTCAGCATTGTGGCGTCCGGCGCCTTCTCCGTCAGGTTTAGCCCACAGAACCATTTATACGCCATATTATAGTTGAATTCTTCCTCCAGCCGCCGCTCCGAACGGATGCCGTAGAGATATCCCACAAACAGCATGCGGAACAGCACCTCCGGCTCAATGGCCGAGCGGCCCAGGTTGGCGCTGTACAGCGGTGCGCACAGCCTGCGGATGAATGAGAAGTCGATGCTCCGGTCGATCTTCCGCAGCAGATGGTCCTGCGGTACCAGCTATTCCAGGATGATCAGTTCCATTCCCTGTTGCTTTTCGTGGAATTTGTTCAGCATGCCGTTCTCTCCTGCTTCTTTCTTTTGTGTTTCTCGTTCTCTTCTGTTTCTTCTCCATATATTCGACATGTTTATTCGTTTTTCCTTATGAAAAAAAACGTTGACTTGATTTTGTCAACGGTCTGCGCCGCCAGTGGCGGCTGTTGTATGCCCGCCTTTCTCAACCGGAACGAGCGGCGGTACGCCGCGACGATTGAGGTTGCGTAACGACCGGAAGGCCTCCTGGTCGCGCCGAGGTTTTCGAAGCAATCCAATTTGAGATCAAATACCTTATCGACAGCCTGTGCGGCGCCGGCGCGCCGCTCTTTTTTCCCATGCCGGCGCATAAGCTCCATGTGAGGTGATGCGCTCTGTACACGCTGGCGGATCTTGCGCCCCACTGCAGCGGCACCATTCGCCGCATCCATGGGAGCAGCCTGGTTTTGAACCGCCTGCTGGCGCTGGGGTTTACCCCCGGCGCGCAGGTGACGCGCCTGTTCAGCGCCCCGTTCGGCGACCCGCTGGCCTTCCGGGTGCGGGGGTACACCCTGGCCATCGGCCGGGAACAAGCCCGGCTGGTGGAGCTGACGCAGGAGGCATCAAAAAAGCGGAAGCAAAGCGCTGCTTTCCTTCCGCTATGAACTCTTCGGGACTTACTCCACGGTGACGGACTTGGCCAGGTTGCGGGGCTTATCCACGTCGCAGCCGCGGCTGACGGCCATGTAGTAGGCCAGCAGCTGCACGGGAATTACCGCCAGCAGCGGCGCCAGCTCGTCGGGCACGTTGGGGATCAGCCACATCTCGTTGGCAACGCTCCGGGCCTGCTCGCACAGGTCCTCCGGGCAAATCACCAGCACATGCGCGCCCCGGGACTTGACCTCACGGATGTTGGATAGGGTTTTCTCCGCCAGGGCATGCTGGGTAAGCAGCGCGCAGACCAGGCTGCCCTCCTCAATCAGCGCGATGGTGCCGTGCTTCAACTCCCCGGCGGCGTACGCTTCGGAGAAGATGTAGCTGACCTCCTTGAGCTTCAGGGACGCCTCCATGGCCAACGCCCAGTCCAGGCCGCGGCCGATATAGAACACATGCTTGCGGTCAAAATGCCGGCTGGCAAAGCGCTGGGCCTCCCCGGCCAGCTCCAGCACCTGCTTGGCCTGGGCGGGCAGCGCAGCCAGCGCAGCCAGCATCCGCTGGGCCTGCTCCGGGGCCATCGCGCCCCGCTTGAACCCCAGGTCCACCGCCATGAGCAGCATCATTTCCACCTGGGTGATGTAGGCCTTGGTGCTGGCCACGGCGATCTCCGGCCCGGCCCAGGTGAACAGCACGTTTCCCTCAGTCTCCCGGGCCATGGAGGAGCCCACCACGTTGGTCAGCGCCATGACCTTTGCGCCGGATTTCCGCGCCTCCCGCAGGGCGGCCAGGGTATCCGCGGTTTCGCCGCTCTGGCTGATGGCCATGCACAGGTCCTCCCGCCCCAGAATGGGATTGCGATAGCGGAACTCCGAGGCGACCTCCGCTTCCACGGGCAGCCGTGCCAGGCGCTCGATCAGGTACTTGCCAATCATCCCCGCATGGTAGGCCGTGCCGCAGGCCACCATGCACATTTTTCGCAGATCCCGCGCCTGCTCCGCCGACAGGGGGAAGGCCTCCTGGCGCAGCGTCATGGTCTGGGCGTCCACATGGGCGGAGAAGGTCTTCTGCAGTGCGTCGGGCTCCTCGTGAATCTCCTTGAGCATGAAGTGAGGCCAGCCGCCCTTCTCTGCGGCGGCCACATCCCAATCCACATGGAAGGCCTTCACCGGGCGCTCATGTCCCATGGGATTCAGAATGCGCACGCCGTCCGCGCGCACCTCGGCAATTTCCTTGTCCTCCAATAGGGCGATCTCCCGGGTATGGCTGAGAATCGCGGGGATATCGCTGGCCGCCAGGTTTTCCCCCTTCCCCAGGCCCAGCACCAGGGGGCTGTCCTTGCGGGTGGCCCAGAATTGATCCGGCTCGCCCCGATGCAGCACGCACAGCGCCCAGCTGCCCTCCAGCATGCCCGACGCCTCCCGCAGGGCCTGCACCATATCTCCCCGGTACAGGTAATGCAGCAGATGGGCGATCACCTCCGTGTCCGTCTGGGAAACAAACACGCAGCCCTGCCCCTCCAGAAATTCGCGCAGCCGCTGATGATTCTCAATGATGCCGTTGTGTACCAGAGCAATGTCGCCCTTTACATCCGTGTGGGGATGGGCGTTCAAATCGCTGGGCTCCCCATGGGTGGCCCAGCGGGTATGGCCGATGCCCAGGGAGCCGGGCAGGGGCTGCGCCGCCAGGCGGTCCCGCAGGTTCTGCAGCCGGCCCTTGGCCTTGCTCACCTGGATCTCCCCCTGATCCATCACCGCCACCCCCGCGCTGTCATAGCCGCGGTACTCCAGGTGCTCCAGCCCCCGAAGCAATACTTCCTGCGCGCTTTGCGCGCCGATATAGCCAACAATTCCGCACATGCGATGTCATCCTCCTATATTTAATACGTCTTAATACGTATTGTGTTGTATTGTAGCACAATGCGCGGAAAAGCGCAAGCCCTTTACGGCCACAAAAGCGTAGGATCTACCGCGCGGCCCTCCCGGGTGACCCGCAGATGCAGGTGGGGTTCCAGGTAACGCTCCGCCAAGGGGCCCTCCCCCACGAACCCCAGCGTCTGCCCCTGGGAAACGGGGTCCCCCGGCTGCAAGCCTGCCAGCGCCGCCATGCCCGCGTACTGCGCCACCAGGCCGTCGCCGTGGTCCACGGTAATCTGGCACTGCAGCGCGGAGTCCTCCACCACCTCCACCACCGTACCCGCGGCCATGGCCATCACCTTGTCCCCCATGTTCCCCGCCAGGTCGCAGGCGTCGTGAAGCTGCCAGATGCCGGATGCTTCCCCGCCCCGCAGCCGCGCAGCATCAAAGCCTTGAAGGACGCGCACCTGCTCCAGGGGCGGCAGGAAGACTTCCGGGGAGGCCGTGGGCGCCGGAGTAGGCGTAGCGGCCTGCTGCAGGCTTTCCTGCTGCAGCTGGGCAGCCTGCGCCGCCTCCTCGCTCACCGGGGGAGTGGGGGCGGAGACCGCCGGCTCCTGCCCACGGCTCCACACCGCCGTGCCTACGATGACCGCCACGCACACCCCCAGCACCACCAGGAATCCTTGCCGTTCGATAAAGTTCACATACGCGCCATGGAGCCGCCTGCACGCCGCCAGCAGTTTCTTCATGCTTACCTCCCCGCGGCCCAGCCCGCCGCTGGAAGAAGCATGCCCGATTTTCCACCGTCTTATCCCGCATCGGGCGCCGCTACGGCAACTGCGCCAGCACCGTGCCGGGATAATAGTGCGCCAGGATCTCCGCGCAGTCGCTTCCCTCCGCAGCCATGGCCCGGGCTCCGGCCTGGCTCATGCCCACTCCGTGGCCATAGCCCCGCACGCGTAAAATCAGCGTCCCCTCCTGCGCTTCCCAGGTAAAGAGCGTGCTGCGCAGCCCCAGGGCCGCCCGGACCTCACGGCCTGTCACCGTCTGGCTACCCACCCGCATCTGCTTTACCCTGCCCGTATCCGACAGGGAAATCAGCTCCAGCTGGGAGGGCAGCGCCCCCGCGTCCACCCCGCAGTCCGGAAAAGCCGCCAGCAGCAACTCCGCCGCCTCCTCCAGGGTGAAGCGCTGCTCCACCGCATAGCCCTCGTAGCTTTCCTCCCCCGGGCTTTCCACGCTTTGCAGATAGGGGACGCTCCGGGAGAACACCTCCGCCGCGTCCTCGGTCTGTCCCCCGGAGGAGGCGTGATACAGCACCTCAATGGGTTCGCCCTCATAGGTGAGCACCTGTCCACGGGTGGCGCTCACCGCCTGAGCCACACGCTCCTCCAGGGGCTGCCAGGTGTCGCCCCACTTTGCCTTTCGCCCCTCCGCACCCAGCCATCCCTGACAGCAGGCGCTATCGGTGCATACGTCCGCTCCAGGGTGACTCTGACAGCCCGTCCCCCCATAGCCCACGGCGCTGCCCACCGCACGGGTGCGTGCGGCCATCGCCTGGCATTTCAGCGCTTCCTCCGGCCAGGAGGCGGGCATCTCGGCCGCCACCACCCCTACCACATATTCCTCCAGCGGCAGCAGGCGCATTGCTCCCGCCTCCGCGTCGTACACCCGCAGGAGTCCCTCTTCCTGGGCCTGCGCTTCCTCCAGCGGCGCATACCATAAGGAAAACACCCGAGCCGCCTGCACGGGCAGTTGCCGCCAGTTCCGCTGTACCCTGGCCGGCACGGCCTCCCCTTCCCGTTGGGTCAGCGGCGCTCCCACGGCGCACCAGATCAGTGCCGCCGCCAGCGCCAGCGCCGCCCAGCGCGTGGATCCTCGTTTTCTTCGCATAGAACATCCTTCCTTTTTTGTTTCTTTTCGAGAAATTGTTCGCTTTCTTTGTGAATTTTTTGTCGTTTATTCATTCCTTCATGCAGCCCTGTTCCGTTCTGCTTTACCAATCTATTCCCAGTTTCCCATGGTCATTCCCGCCAAAAAATTGTCTATATTGTGACGTTTTTCGACCGCATCGCAACTGATAAAGGGAGAATCGAACGTTTGCTTTTTGAAAAAAATTTGAAAAAACCGCTAATTTGCCTTGACGGAAACAGGTGTATGTGGTTACAATAGTATACGAAAGAATGCGGATCGCTTTTCCGGGAAAACACGCATAGGAAAGCAGGTGAGTCCATGCGCTACGTGGCTCCGACCAGCACCGTTCGAGAATGGTTCCATCAGGGCGAAAACCGGCGTGCATACGAAATGCTGGGCGCCCATCCTGTTGTGCAGGATGGGGTGGAAATGTGGCATTTTGCCGTGTGGGCGCCCAATGCCCGCCTGGTGTCCCTGGTGGGTGAGTTCTGCCAGTGGGACCGCTTGGCCTACCCCATGAACAAGCAGTTCGACGGCACGTGGGAGCTCCGTCTCCCCGCCTCCACCTTCGACGTCGCCTCCGATCCCAAGAAATATGATTACCCGGATGCAGCCGAAAAGCTGCTGATGTATAAATATGCAATTCAGGGCGAGGATCGCAGCTGGCATGAAAAGGCCGATCCCTACGGCTTCCGCATGCAGCTGCGCCCCAATACCGCCTCCATGCTTTGCGACCTTTCCGGCTACGCCTGGGGGGATCAGGCGTGGATGGCCAAGCGCGCCCAGTGGGACCCCTACCACAGCCCCATGAATATCTATGAGATGCACCTGGGGTCGTGGAAGCTGGGCAAGGACAAGAAGCTGCTCTCCTACACGGAGATTGCCGACCAGCTGATCCCTTACCTGACGGATATGGGATACACCCACGTGGAGCTTCTGCCGGTGATGGAGCACCCCTTCGACGGCTCCTGGGGATACCAGGTGACGGGCTACTACGCCGCCACCTCCCGCTACGGGGAACCCCATGGGCTGATGGAACTCATCGACCGGCTGCACCAGGCGGGAATCGGCGTTATTCTGGACTGGGTGCCCGCCCATTTCCCCCGGGATGAAATCGGCCTGCGCCGCTTCGACGGCACCTGCTGCTACGAGCATCCCGATCCCCGGCGGGGGGAAATGCCCCAATGGGGCACCTGCATGTTCGACTTTGGGCGGGGGGAAGTGCGCAGCTTCCTGCTGAGCAACGCCTGCTTCTGGCTGGACTGGTTCCACGCCGACGGCCTGCGTGTGGACGCGGTGAGCGCGCTGCTGTACTACGACTTCTGCCGGGAAAACGGGGAGTGGATCGCCAATCCCTACGGTGGGCGGGAGAATCTGGACGCCATCGCCTTCCTGCGCAAGCTCAACGCCACCGTGTATCATGACTTCCCCGGCGCGATGATGATCGCCGAGGAATCCTCCGCCTTCCCCATGGTGACCAAGCCCGCCTACATGGGCGGCCTGGGCTTCGGCTTTAAGTGGAACATGGGCTGGATGAACGACATGCTCTCCTACATCAAGCTGGACCCCATCTACCGCAAGTGGCACCACGACAAGCTGACCTTCTCGCTGTTCTACGCCTTCTCGGAAAACTACATCCTGCCCTTCTCCCATGACGAGGTGGTGCACGGCAAGCACTCCATGCTGGACAAGCAGCCAGGGGACCTGTGGCGGAAGTTCGCGGGCCTGCGGGCGCTGTACGGCTATACCATGGCCCATCCAGGCAAGAAGCTGCTGTTCATGGGCGGGGAGTTCGGCCACTTCATTGAGTGGAAATACGACGACGAGCTGGACTGGTTCCTGCTGGTGTATGAGCGTCACCCCGAGATGCAGAAATGCGTCCGCCGCCTGAACCACATCTACCGGGAGACCCCCGCGCTGTGGCAGGTGGACGACGGTTGGGACGGCTTCCAATGGATCTGCGCCAACGACTGCGACAACAGCGTGGTGGCTTTCCTGCGCACGGACCGGGCAGGGAACGCGCTGCTCTGCGTGACCAACTTCACCCCCAGCTTCCATCCCGTGTACAAGATTGGCCTACCCCTGGGCGGCGCGCTGGAAGAGGTTTTCAACACCGACCAGGCGGAATGGGGCGGCTCCGGCAAGGGCAATCCCCAGGTGCTGCATGCGGAAGCCAAGCCCTGGAACGACCTGCCCTTCAGCTGCGACATCTGCGTGCCGCCCATGGCCACGGTCTATTTCCGCTATGACAAGCTGATCCCGCAGGAGGCTTCCGGCGAGGACGCCGCAGAGGCCGAGCCGCCCGTAGCCCGGGCAGCCAACGCCTGATCCATCGGGCAAATCGCCCCATTGGGGGCTTTTGCATACAAGGCGATCTCTTGGCCCATTCCGCTCCCCCCGGGAGCGCCTTCGGGCCGGCACCATCAATATGAAGGAGCGTGTACCCCATGCTGAGGAAGAAAACCTGTGTGGCCATGCTGCTGGCCGGCGGACAGGGCAGCCGTCTGGGCATCCTGACCAAGAATGTGGCCAAGCCCGCCGTGCCCTACGGAGGCAAGTACCGCATCATCGACTTTCCGCTGTCCAACTGCACCAACAGCGGCATCGACGTGGTGGGTGTGCTGACCCAGTATCAACCCCTGGAGCTGAACGCTTACATCGGCAGCGGCGCCCCCTGGGATCTGGACCTGACCAACGGCGGTGTGTTCGTCCTGCCCCCCTACCAGAAGGGCAAGAGCGGCGAGTGGTACCGGGGCACGGCCAACGCCATCTATCAAAACATGGCCTTTATCTCCCAGTACAACCCGGATTACGTGCTCATCCTCAGCGGTGACCACATCTACAAGATGGACTACAACGCCATGCTGAACTTCCACATCCGGCATGGGGCGGACGCTACCATCGCCGTGCGCGAGGTGCCCTGGGCTGACGCCAGCCGCTTTGGCATCATGAACACCGACGCGGACGACAATATCGTCGAGTTTGAAGAAAAGCCCAAGAACCCCAAGTCCAACAAGGCGTCCATGGGCGTGTACATTTTCACCTGGGAAAAGCTGCGCCAGTACCTGATTGCCGACGAGGCGGACAAAAAGAGCAGCAACGACTTTGGCAAAAACATCATCCCCTCCATGCTGGCGGACAAGCAGGTGCTCTGCGCCTACAACTTCGACGGCTACTGGAAGGACGTGGGCACCATCGAGAGCCTGTGGGAAGCCAACATGGACCTGCTCTCTACGCCCATGCCCATTGACCTGCACGACAAGAAGTGGCGGGTTTATGCCCGGAACCCCGGCATGGCGCCCCATTACATCGCCAAGGGCGCCACGGTCAACGACAGCCTGATCACCGAGGGCTGCGAGGTGTACGGCACGGTGAACCACTCCGTGCTCTTCGCCGGCGTAACGGTGGAGGAAGGCGCCAACGTTCAGGATAGCGTCATCATGCCCGGAGCGGTGATTCACCGCGGCGCGGTGGTGCGCCGCGCCATCGTGGCGGAGAACGCGGTGGTGGGCGCGGGCGCATTTGTGGGCGAGGCCGAGGGCAACGTCGCCGTGGTCGGTCAGAACATTACCCTGCCCGCCGGCGTCCATGTGACCGCAGGACAGCAGGTGGATGAAACCACCTTCGCCGAGGCGAAAGCGGAGTAACGCCCGAAGGAATCCCAGAACATGACTTGAAAGGAATGAACACCATGAAAGATGTTATGGGCGTGATTTACACCGGCGAGAGCGACGCCCGCCTCCGTGAATTAACCATGACCCGCGCCATCGCCGCCCTGCCCGTGGCGGGACGGTATCGCGTGATTGACTTCCTGGTATCCAGCATGGTGAACAGCGGCATCCGCAATGTGGGCGTCATCATGCAGAAGAACTACCATAGCCTGATGGACCACCTGGGCAGCGGCAAGGAATGGGACCTGCACGGCAAAAACAATGGCCTGATCATTCTGCCGCCCTTCCTGACCCGGGAAAACGTGGGCGTTTACAGCGGTTTGTTGGACGCCCTGCGCTCCAACAGCAGCTACCTGGGCCGCAGCAAGCAGGAGTACGTGGTGCTGAGCAACTCCAACATCATCTACAACTGCGAGTTTGACGACCTGGTACAGTTCCACATCGACACCGGCGCGGATATCACCCTGCTTTACACCAAGGACCCCGCCATGAAGCGGGACGAGTACGGCACCTACCTGTCCGTGGGCGAGGACGGGCTGATCACCGACATCGAGGTGGATCCCACCCGCCCGGCGCTGCAGAACACCGCCATGGAAGTGTTCGTGCTCAAGCGCGAGCTGCTGCGCACGCTGGTGGACCGGGGCGTGGCCCACGGCCTGCACGACTTCACCAAGGACATGCTGCTGAAGATGGTCCGGGACGACAACGCCCGGGTGGCCGCCTTTGAATACAAGGGCCGCTGCTGGCGCATGGATTCGGTACAGAGCTACTTCCGCTTTAACATGGACATTCTGGACACGCAGACCCGCAAGGATCTCTTCTCCCTGCCCGTCTACACCAAGGTGCGCGACGAAATGCCCGCCCACTATGGCGAAAATGTCCAGGTGGCCAACTCCCTGGTGGCGGACGGCTGCGTGGTGGAGGGCACGGTGGAGAATTCCATCCTGTTCCGCGGCGTGCGCATCGCTCCCGACGCGCATGTGAAGAACTGCATCATCATGCAGGACGGCCAGGTGCATTCCGGCGCTTACATTGAGAACTGCATTCTGGACAAGCAGGCGGTGATCAAGCGCAACGCCCGGCTCATCGGCCCGGCGGCCTATCCCATCGTCATTGCGAAAAACGTGGTCATCTAATTCGTCAACCATGGTGGGGAGAACAGGATCGCATCCCGTCTCCCCCTTTTTCATCATGACCAGAAGGAGGGCTTCCCCATGAAAATCCTCTTCACCGCATCCGAATGCGTTCCCTTTGTGAAAACCGGCGGCCTGGCGGACGTGGTAGGCGCCCTGGCGCCCGTGCTGGCGGCCCAGGGCCACGATGTGCGCGTGCTGCTGCCCCTGTACAACGCCATTCCGCAGAAATGGACGGAAAAGCTGACCCATGTGTGCGACTTTGAAGTGCAGCTGGGCTGGCGCCGGCAGTATTGCGGCATAGAAATGCTGGAAATGAACGGCGTCACCTGGTACTTCATGGATAATAAATATTACTTTGGCCGGCCCTACATCTATGGTCTGGGCGGAGACGAATACGAGCGGTTCGGCTTCTTCTGCCGCGGAGCGCTGAACGCCCTGCCCCTGCTGGACTTCCAGCCGGATATCCTCCATGCCCACGACTGGCAGAGCGGCATGGTACCCGCCCTGCTGAAGATTCAGTACGCGCACCTGCCCTTCTACGCCAACATCAAGACCATGTTCACCATCCACAACCTGCAGTACCAGGGCATTTTCGGCATCCGGGAAGTGCAGGACGTGCTGGGCCTGGGCGACAGCCTGTGGACCAATGACAAGCTGGAGTGCTTCGGCTGCGCCAACTTCCTCAAGGCTGCGCTGGTGTACACCGACATCATCACCACCGTGAGCCCCTCCTATGCCGAGGAAATCCAGACGGCCTACTACGGCGAGCGCCTGGATGGGCTGCTCAAGGCCCGGAAGCAGAGCCTGTTCGGCCTGCTCAACGGCATCGATGTGGTGGACTACAACCCCGCCACGGACAAGGCCATCGCCGCCACCTACACCCCCGACGACCTCTCCGGCAAGGCAGTGTGCAAAAAGGCGTTGCAGGAAAAGCTGGGGCTGAAGGTGGACCCGGATGTGCCCATCATCGGCATGGTGGGCCGGCTGAGCAATCAGAAGGGTCTGGACCTGGTGGACTACGTCATCGCGGACATCATGCGCCAGGATGTGCAGCTGGTGGTGCTGGGCATGGGCGACAGCCGGTATGTGAACCTGTTCAGCTGGGCCGAGGGCGAGTACCGCGGCCGGGTGGCCGCCCGCTTTGCCATGGACAACGAGCTGGCCCACCAGATTTACGCCGGCTGCGACCTGTTCCTGATGCCCAGCCAGTTCGAGCCCTGCGGCCTGAGTCAGCTCATCGCCCTGCGCTACGGCACGGTACCCATCGTTCGGGAGACCGGCGGCCTGCGGGATACGGTGCTTAGCTACAACGACTTCACCGGCGAAGGCAACGGCTTCTCCTTCTTCAACTACAACGCCCACGACATGCTCCATGTCATCGAGCGGGCGCTGCGCTACTATCATGAAGAGAAGGAAATCTGGCGCAAGCTGCAGCATCGCGGCATGACGGCGGATTACAGCTGGACCCACTCCTCCCAGGCCTATCTGGACCTGTACGAAAAGCTGCTCCACCCCGCCCCGGAACCCCAGGAGGAGCCCGCTCCCGAGGAGCCCAACCCCGTGGTCATGGAAATTGAGGCGGAAGCCAAGGCGCCCAAAAAGGCAACCAAAAAGTAAATTGCATGTAACGGCGAAGCGGTTTCCCCACCAGGGACAACCGCTTCGCTTTTTGCGCTTGCGCCCATGCCCGGCTGCGGAGGATTTATGCATTGACAAGGCACCTGCAACGTGGTATGATGACAGCGTTTCCCGGAAATGAAAAGCATTGGAACAGAGGCGCGTCTCGCATCAGTAACGTCCGGCAAGGGTTGGGGCCCGTGGAGCCGGCGTGAAAGGGCCGGACGCCGAAAGGGCCGCCCCCCCCAGGGGAGGCACCTTGGGCGCAGGGCGAACAGCTCTGCGACTGTCATCGGGCGAAGGCCCGGCGGAGCGCTGATTCCGAAACGCGAAGGGGCATGCATATCCCGCGTGCCTTCGCCGGATCATCCGGCGAATACAAAAAACTTCGTTGGCGCACCGCAGGCAGGCCCTGGGGTGATTTTTTTCATACTTTCAGGGCAGCTTGAAAGCGGGAAGGCAACCGGAACATGGCAACGAGAAAAAAGGGAGGAATAGCATGAGATCCTATCGCGTAGGTATCGTAGGCGCCACCGGTATGGTGGGTCAGCGGTTCATTTCACTTTTGCAGGGCCACCCCTGGTTCCACATCACCGCCCTGGCGGCCTCCGCCCGGAGTGCAGGCAAGCCCTATCGGGAAGCAGTGGGGAATCGCTGGGCTTTTGACTGGGAAATCCCCTCCGAAGTGGCGGACATGGTGGTTCTGGACGCCCAAAATGTGGATGAAGTGGCGAAGCATGTGGATTTCATCTTCTGCGCCGTGGATATGAAAAAGGATGAAATCCGGGCCCTGGAGGAAAGCTATGCCCGGCACGAGGTGCCGGTGGTCTCCAACAACAGCGCCTGCCGCGGTCTGCCGGACGTGCCCATGGTGGTGCCGGAAATCAACGCCGGGCACATCGCCGTCATCGACACCCAGCGCAAGCGTCTGGGCTGCAAGTACGGTTTTATTGCTGTAAAGCCCAACTGCTCCATCCAGAGCTACGTTCCCGCGCTGACCCCCTTGATGGACTTCGTCCCGGAAAAGGTGAGCGTGTGCACCTATCAGGCCATCAGCGGGGCGGGCAAAACCTTCAAGACCTGGCCGGAGATGGTGGACAACGTGATTCCCTACATCAGCGGGGAGGACGAGAAGAGCGAGCAGGAGCCGCTGAAGCTGTGGGGCTCCCTGGCGGATACCGCCGACGGCCCGGTGATTCAGCCTGCCGCACTGCCGGTAATCAGCGCCCAGTGCCTGCGGGTGGCCACCGCCGACGGTCACATGGCCGCCGTGTCCGTGAGCTTCCGTCACAAGCCCACCCGGGAGCAGATTCTGGAGCGGTGGCGCAACTTCGAGACCGAGGCCCAGCGCCTAGCGCTCCCCAGCGCGCCCAAGCCCTTCCTGCAATACTGTGAGGACCCCGCTCATCCTCAGACCCGGCTGGACCGGGACTTCCAGGGCGGCATGGGCGTATCCATCGGCCGCCTGCGGGAGGATAGCATCTTTGACTACAAGTTCGTCTGCCTGAGCCACAATACCATCCGCGGGGCTGCGGGAGGCGGGATTCTCACCGCCGAGCTGCTCTGCGCCAAGGACGTCATCCAGGCCCGCTAACCGCCAGCAAAAGGAGTTGCGCACATGAAGCAGGGATTCTTCACGGGCTGCGGCACAGCCCTCGTTACACCGTTTACCAGTACCGGCATTGATTGGGAAAGCCTGGACCGCCTGGTGGAGGATCAGCTGGCCTGCGGCGTGCGCTGCCTGGTGGCAGTGGGCACCACCGGCGAGCCCGCCACCATGACCCGGGAGGAGCGCATGGCCGTCATCCGACGGGTGGCGGACAAGGCGCAGGGCAGGGCGCCGGTGGTAGCCGGCACCGGCGGCAACAACACCCGGGAAGTCATTGAGGAGGCTCACTGCGCCCGGGACAACGGGGCCGACGTGCAGCTGTGCGTGACCCCCTACTACAACAAAACCACCCAGGCGGGACTCATCGCCCATTACAACGCCATTGCCGACGATGGCGCGCTGCCGGTGGTGGTGTACAACGTGCCCGCTCGCACGGGGCTGAACATCGCCCCTTCCACGCTCCAGGCCATTTGCCGCCATGAGAACGTGATTGGCGTGAAGGAGGCCAACCCCGACGTTGCGCAGGCCATTGAGAAGCTCCGCCTCTGCGGGGAGGACGCCGCCTTTTACTCCGGCAGCGACGAGCTGAACTGGCCCCTGATGGCCTGCGGCTTCCAGGGGGTCATCTCGGTGGCCTCCAACCTGCTGCCCAAGGCCGTGGCGGAGCTGGCGGAAGCGGCGCTCCAGGGCAAGGCCGCGGAGGCCGCCCGGCGTCAACTGGATCTCCAACCGCTGATCTCCGCGTTGTTCTGTGAAACCAGCCCCATCCCCGTGAAGGCTGCCATGGCCCTGCTGGGGCTGTGCCAGGAGACCGTCCGCTTGCCCCTGGTGCCCATGCAACCCGAATGCCGTGCTCGACTGGAAGGCGTGCTCCGCTCCATGGAGCTGATTCCGTAAGAAAGGAGCCCATAGCTATGAAGCTATTGATCAGCGGCGCCCTGGGCCATATGGGCCGTGCCGTAGCCGCGCAGGCGGCTGCCGGCGGAATGGAGGTGCTGGCCGGCGTGGACGCCGCCGCCGGGGAGTGTTCCTTCCCCTGCTACTCCAGCTTTGACGCGCTGCCCGATGTTTCCGGCGCCGTCATCGTTGATTTCTCCCGGCCGGAGGCGCTGACATCCCTGCTAAGCTACGCGACGCGCAACCGCCTGCCCGCGGTGCTGGCCACCACCGGCTATTCCCCGGAGCAGGAGGCGGAAATTGACCGCGCCGCGGCGCAGATACCCGTATTTCGCTCCGCCAACATGAGCGTGGGCGTGGCGCTGCTGAAGCATCTGTGCCAAGAGGCCGCCAAGGTACTGGGAGAAGCCTTTGACGTGGAAATCATCGAGGCGCACCACAACCGCAAGGTGGACGCTCCCAGCGGCACGGCGCTGCTGCTCTTCGACGCCATCAAGGACGCCTACGCGGAGCCCCGGGAAGCCCAGCTGGGCCGTGGCGGCAGGGACTGCAAGCGCCGGCACAACGAAATCGGCATTCACGCCCTGCGCGGCGGCACCGTTACCGGAGAGCACGAAGTCTGCTTCTTCGGCCCGGCGGAGCGCATCCGCCTGTGCCACAGCGCCGAGGATCGCAGCGTTTTCGCCGCCGGAGCGCTGAAAGCCGCCGCCTACCTGATGGACAAAGCGCCCGGACGCTACGCCATGGAAGATCTGGTAGCCGAACGGAGCTGAACACCGGCAAAATCAATCGCGGCCCACACCCTTGACAGGGTACGGGCCGCGATTTTTCCATGGCGCGTCGCTTCAGCGCCAGCAGACGGTTTTCAGCCGCCGGGAGAGCGTAGCCGCCAGAAGAATCTTCAGCGCGTCACCGGGCAGGAAGGGCAGCACGCAATAGCTGAGGCTGACCCACAGCCCGTTGCCGGAAAGCGCCATGAACCACGCCGTGCCGAAGGCATAGCACACCGCCACGCCCACGGCCATGCCCAGGCATAGCCGCGGAAGGCTTTCCCCCCACCGCTGCCGGAACAGCGCCGTCAGGTAGGCCGCCAGCACATAGCCCACAATGTAACCGCCCGTATTGCCAAACAGCGTTCCCACGCCCGCCTTCATCCCCGCAAATACGGGCACGCCCACCAGCCCCAGCAGCACATACGTCCCCAGCGACAGCAGCGCGCAGACAGGGCGCATCAAACCGCCGCAGAGCAGCGCCGCAAAAACAGCCAGGTTGATGGGAATCAGCGGCAGCGGAATCTGTATCTGGGAACAGATGGCCGTGAGCGCGGCAAACAGAGCGCAGTACGTCATTTCACGCAGTGTAAGCTTCTTCATGGAGCCTCCCCCCCGATTTCTGTAAACTTTATATGGTGAATTCGTTTACGAATTGTAAACCAGAAAGCTCCGTCTGTCAAGCAGGAAGTGCGCGAAAAAGGAAGAACATTGCATAAAGGAGTCTAGGAAAGCGAGACGATGCCGTTGAGTACCCGAAAAAACGCGCTGTACAACGTGGGATACCGCACGCTGTCCGTGCTGCTGCCCATCATCACCGCGCCTTATCTGGCCCGGACCGTGGGGCAGGAGGGCACGGGGCTTTACGCCTATGCCTGGAGCATCAGCGCGGTGTTTGTGCTGCTGGGCATGCTTGGATTGGAAAACTATGGCGTGCGCGCCATCGCCCGGGTCCGGGACCATGCCGGGGAGCGCAACCGGGTGTTTTCCGAAATCTATCAGATGCAGCTGCTCACCGCGGGAGCGGCGCTGGCGCTGTACCTGGTTTACGTGTGCTTTGTGGCGGGGGAGGAACGGACCATCGCCGCGTGGCTGACGCTGATGTCGGTGAGCTGCCTGGTGAACCTGGACTGGCTGCTCATGGGGCTGGATCGCTTCCGGCCCATCGCCCTGCGCAACACCTTTGTGAAGCTCATGGCCACGGCGGGTGTGTTCGTGCTGGTGCGGGGCAAGGAAGACCTGTGGCGCTACGCGCTGATCTGGGGCGGCAGCACGCTGGTGGGATGCCTCAGCTGCTGGGTGGGGCTGCAAAAGCAGGCGCGCTTCCATCCCGTGCCATGGCGGGCCGCGCTGCAGCATCTGCGCCCATGCGCGGTGCTGTTCCTTTCGGTGATTGCGGTGCAGGTCTACCGCACCATGGATAAAATCATGGTGGGAGCCATCAGCGGCATGGCGGAGAACGGCCTGTACGAAAACGCGGAGAAGATCATCTATTGCCTCAGCGGCTTTATTTCGGCCATCGGTACGGTGATGCTGCCCAAGGTGGCCGCCATGCAGGCCCGGGGACAGCTGGAAGCAGTCAGGCGCCACGTGGCGCTATCCATGGAACTGATTCTGTGCATGACCTGCGCCATGGCCTTTGGCGTCGCGGCGGTGGCCCAGGAGTTTGCCCCCCTATTTTTCGGCGAGGATTTTGCTTACTCCGGCGTGCTGATGATTCCCCTGGCCTTCACCCTGGTGATGATCGGCTTCGCCAATGTGGTGCGCACCCAATGGGTGCTGCCCCAGGGGCGCGACCGGATTTTTGTGCGCAGCGTCTGCGCCGGAGCGGTGGTGAACCTGGTGGTGAATAGCGCGCTGATCCCGCCCCTGGGCGCCATGGGCGCGGTGGCCGGTACCCTGGCGGCGGAATTCACCGTGCCGCTGACACAATGGCTGATGCTGCGCAAAGAACTGCCCTACGGCCGCTTTCTGGGAATGACGGCCACTTACTGCGGGCTGGGACTGGTCATGCTTGCGGCGGTGCGGGCGATCCGCGCGCTCTCGCCCTGGAGCGGCTGGACGGGGCTTGCGCTGGAGGTGGTAGCGGGCATTGCCGTTTACGGCGCAAGCTGCCTGCTGATGTGGAAGCTCGCCGGCCGCCGGGAGCTGCTGCGTGCCATGACCGGCAAACGCCGCGGGAGCTGAAAACCAGCTTCCGTTTTTTCCCTGCCCCACGGCCGCCCGTTTGCTGATAAAACCCTCTGCTTCCGGCCACACTGGAAGCGACAAGGAGGGTTTGGCATGGGAAAACGCATACGTTGCGCCATCCTGGCGGCATGTTGCTGCCTGCTGCTGTGCGGCTGCGCCATATCGGCGCAGGAGCGCTATGAGCGCGGACAAATGTTTCTGGGCTATGGGGATTACGCTACGGCCCGGGAAATCTTTCAGCAGCTGGGCGGCTACGCGGACGCGGAGCAATACGCCCTGTACTGCGCGGCGCGTCAGGCCATGGTCCAGGGCGACTGGGACCTGGCGCAGGCCAATCTGCGCCTGATTGACCCCTTCGCCAGCAGCGGCTGGTGCCTGCAGTACATCGACGCTGCGCGGCTGGCCGAGGAAGGGGACCTGAACGGAGCCCTGGAGGGCTTTGAAGCCCTGGGGTCCTTCCTGGACAGCGACGCCCGGGCCCAGGCCCTGCGCACGGAAATCCCCGAAAGGGAGCTCAGCCGCATTGCCGCGCTGGTGGAAAACGGCCGCTACGCGCAAGCCCGCAGCCTGCTGGAGGCGCTCCCCGTCACCCCGGAGCAGCAGGCGCTGCTGGCGGAATGCGACGCGGGGGAGCTGGAGCTGGCCTACACCCAGGCGCTGGCGCTGTATGATGCGCAGGCGTGGACGGAAGCGATTCCCGCCTTCGACGCCCTGGGGGACTATCGGGACAGCGCCGCAAAACTGGTGGCCTGCCGCAGCAACCTGTACCGCGCCGCGGAATCCGCCGCGGCGCAGGCCACCCTGGATACGGCCGCCCAGGCCCTGGCAGACTTCCGCTTTCTGGAGGATTACCTGGACAGCGCCAGCCGCGCCGAAGCCCTGGCCACCCGCTGGGACACCAACCTGCAATTGCGCGATATGGCCGCAGACGCTCCCTATGTGGCGTTCGGCAGTTATCCCCTGGGCGAAACCGGCGAACCGGCTCCGGTGCTGTGGCAGGTGGCGGAGGCGGAGGGGGACAGCGTGACGCTGTTGGCCTGCCAGGTATTGGACGCTGCCACAGCCGCGGAAGCGGCGAAGCTTCCCCTGACGCTCACCCAGGCGGAAGCCGCGGCGGAGCCCCGGCTGTTTTTGCCCGGGGAGGACATGATCGCCGCGCTGTATCCCGCCCCAGAGGAGCGCCGCTGCGCCGCCACGGCCTACGCCCTGGCCCAGGGCGCGCGCCACCACCAGGATGGCAGCGCCTGGTACTATTTGGCCGAGGCCGGTGAGGTTGGCTATCAGCGCGCGGTGTGGTACAATGGACAGGTGCTGCAGGTGGACGCGAACTATGACGGCGTGGGCGTGCGCCCGGCGCTGCGCCTATCCCTGAGCGCCTATGCATTTACCCAGGGGGACGGCAGCCCGGAAAATCCCTTCCGCTAAGCCGGCCCGGCACAAAGGAGGCAAACGCCTTTGGTAACCCAGACGGTTCCGCATCTGGATCTTCCCACCCTGTTTTCCAGCGGCCAGTGCTTCCGCATGCAGCCGCTGGAAGGCGGGGCTTTTCTCGTGCTCGCAGGCGAACAGGCGGTGCGTGTGACGCCCCTGGGAGACGGGCGCTTCCGCTTCTCCTGCGCCGCCTCCCGCTGGCCCTACTGGCGGCGGTACTTCGACCTGGACACGGATTACGCCGCGCTCTGCGCCCGCATTTCCCCCGAAGAGATGTATCTGCGCCGGGCGGCGCAGACCTGCGGCGGCCTGCGCATTCTCCGGCAGGAGCCCTTTGAAACGTTGATCAGCTTCATCCTCTCCCAGCGCAAGAGCATTCCCGCCATACGCGGCTGCGTGGAAGCGCTGTGCCAGCGCTACGGCCGGGTGCTGCCCTGCGGCGCGCGCGGCTTTCCCGCCCCGGAGCGTCTGGCCCGGGCCACGGAGGCGGATCTGCGTTCCTGCGGCCTGGGCTACCGCGCGCCCTACGTGCTCGCTTCCGCACGCATGGTCGCCGCGGGTCAGGCGGACCTGGCCGCCTGGGAGGCGCTGCCGGATGACGCGCTGCTGGAAGCGTTGCTGGGCTTCCCCGGCGTGGGCATCAAGGTAGCCAGCTGCGTCATGCTCTTCGCCTACCATCGCTTCTCCGCCGCGCCGGTGGACGTATGGATTCAAAAGGTCATCGACGAGGAGTACGGCGGCGCATCCCCTTTCCCCCGCTGGGGCAACCTGGCGGGATGGTACCAGCAGATGCTGTTTTACTACCGGCAACACGTGCTGCGCGAAAAAGCACCCTCCGCTTTTTCCTCAGACGCCGTCCCTCCCCAGGGAAGGACAACACCCGCGTGAAAGCGGAGGGTGCGGGACGGCTCCGGGCGGGAATGGTTGCATTCATCCGGCGCGGAGGAAAGACCCCTTGCACAATGACGTACCGGCGGGAAGATAGCGCCGGAGCGGCCCGGCTGGCCTTGTCTGCACGGTGGAGCCCCTGCCGTCCTGATAACAGGATGTCCGGGGCTCCGCTTTTTTATGCGAAAGCATCATGCGGTTTTTTTCCAATGCTCGCCTGTGAAGCCCAGCGCCTTCATGATTTCCACCACGCCCAGCGGAACCAGCGCCAGAATGATCACCACGGCCCACTGGATGGGGGTGAGCACCGACAGGCGGAAAATATCCCGCAGGAAAGGCACGAACAGCACCAGCAGCTGCAGCGCCAGCGCCGCCGCACCGGCCAGGAACATCCACTTGTTTTTCGGACCCCGGCTGAACACGGAGCGGGTATTGCTGCGCAGGTTGAACGAATGCACAATCTGGCTGCCGCTGAGCACCGCAAAGGCCATGGTCTGGCCACAGGCCAGGGAGGCGATGCAGCCCACACGGAATGCCGCCAGCGTGCACAAAGCGATCAGCAGCCCCTGATACGCCAGGCGAAACACCAGTGGACGGTCGAAGATGGCCGCCTTGGGATCCCGTGGCGGGCGGCGCATCACGTCCGGCTCCGCCGGCTCCATGCCCAGGGCCAGCGCGGGCAGGGAATCGGTGATCAGGTTCACCCACAGGATGTGGATGGGCAGCAGCGGGCTGTCCCAGTTGAGCATCACAGCCACAAACACCGTCAGCACCTCGCCCAGGTTGGAGCTGAGCAGGAACTGAATCGCCTTGAGTATGTTGCTGTACAGCGTCCGGCCCTGTCCCACAGCCTCCACAATGGTGGCGAAGTTATCGTCGGTGAGAATCATGGCCGAGGCCTCCTTGCTCACCTCCGTGCCGGTGATGCCCATGGCCACGCCGATGTCCGCCTGCTTCAAGGCGGGCGCGTCGTTGACGCCATCCCCGGTCATGGCCACCACATCCCCCCAGCTCTGCCATGCGCGGACGATCCGCAGCTTATGCTCCGGGGACACCCGGGCATAAACAGCGATGTTCCGCACCTCTTCCCGGAGGCGGTCGTCATCCATCCGCTCCAGTTCCGCGCCGGTAATCACCCGATCCCCGCGTCCCAGAATGCCCAGATCCCGGGCAATGGCGGCGGCGGTGAGCTTGTGATCCCCCGTAATCATCACCGGCTTAATGCCCGCCTGCAGGCACTTGCGCACAGCCTCCCGGGCCGTGGGCCTGGGCGGATCAATCATGCCCACCATGCCCAGGAAGGTCAGCTCGCGCTCGTAGGCGGCGGGCTTGTCCTCCTCCGCCAGCGCTTCCCGCTGACCCATGGCAAACACCAGCACCCGCAGGGCCGCATTGGACATTTCCTCCGCCGTCTGCCGGATGCGCTGCAGATCCTCCTCCGTCAGCGGGCGCTCCTTCCCGTCATAGATCTTGTCGCAGCAGGCCAGCACCTCGTCCAAGCCGCCCTTGACAAACAGGCGGTAATGGCCGCCCTCCCGGTGGACGGTGGTCATCATCTTGCGCTGGGAATCAAAGGGCGCCTCATCCACCCGGGGAAGGCGCTTGGCCAGCCGCGCGGCCTCATAGCCCAGAGGTTTCACATAGTCGGACAGCGCCGTCTCCGTGGGATCGCCCAGGAAGACCGCCTGGCCGTCCTTTTCCCCTGCCTGCGCGTCGTTGCACAGGGCCATGGCGGTGGACATGAGCACCGCCCCGCTCTGGCGTACAAAGCTCTGGCTATCCCCAGCCTCAAAGGGTGCAGCGGCGGCGGCCACCGTCATGCGGTTCAGCGTCAGCGTGCCCGTTTTATCCGAGCAGATCACCGTGGCGCTGCCCAGTGTCTCCACCGCCGGCAAGCGCCGGATGATGGCGTTGCGCTCGCTCATGCGCTGCACCCCCAGGGCCAGCACGATGGTCACAATGGCCAGCATCCCCTCCGGAATGGCTGCCACCGCCAGGCTGATGGCCGTCATGAACATTTCAATGGGGTTGCGGCCCTCCAGCACGCCCACCCCGAACACCACCGCGCACACCACCAGGCACAGGATCGCCAGCTTTTTGCTCATATCCGCCAGGCGGCGCTGCAGCGGCGTTTTAACGCCTTCGCTCTGCTCCAGCATCCCGGCGATGCGCCCGATTTCCGTATCCATGCCCACGGCTGTCACCACGCCGGTCCCCCGGCCATAGGTCACCAGGCTGCCGGAGTAGGCCATATCCCGCCGGTCGCCCAGAGGCGCGTCCGCCGCCACGGCTTCGGTCTGCTTCTCCACCGGATTCGATTCGCCGGTCAGTGCGCTCTCCTGCAGCTGCAGATTGACGGATTCGATCAGCCGCAGATCCGCGGGCACGGCGTCGCCGGTTTCCAGCACCACGATATCCCCCGGCGTCAGCTCCTCGGCGGGCACCACGTGCATGGCGCCATCCCGCCGCACCTTGGCGTGGGGGGAGGACATCTTTTTCAACGCTTCCAGTGCGTTCTCCGCCCGGTTTTCCTGCACCACGCCCAGCACCGCGTTCAGCACCACCACCAGCAGAATGATGATGCAGTCCGTCCACTCCTGCAGCGCGAACCCGGAGATCAGCGCCGCCGCCAGCAAGATAAGCACCATTACATCCTTGAACTGCTCCAGAAACATCTGCGCAATGCTACGCCGTCCCGCGGCGCGAAGCTGGTTCTTGCCATACTTTTCCTGCCTTGCAGCAACCTCTTCTGCATTCAGGCCCTGCTGGGAGGACACCTGCAGCTGACGCAGCGCATCCTGCGGGCTCAATTCATGCCAGTTCATGACGACCCTCCTTTGGGGAGCACACCCCGTTGATCCATGGGGCAAGCATACCACGTAAAACAGTATGCCGCAACCGCCCCCCGTTCAACAATACAATTTTTTGTCCCAACGCAGCCGCGTGGGCGTCTTATCTCCCTTTCGGCGTCTTTTTGCGGATTCACAATTTTCTGCCAATTGTTCATAATCCGTTCATGACAGGGACAAAATTAGCCTGTATCATAAGCTCGTAAACCACAGAAGGAGGTTTTCAATATGAAACTTAATTGGAGAAAACACGGTATTGGTTATCTTGCCATTGCGCTCGTCATTACAATGGTCGGATTTGCAGCTTTCAATTCTTTCGGCGCCAAGGCCGAAACCGGGGCCACGGAAACATCCACGGAAACAGTGGTGGTGACCAGTCCCTTCACGGAGGCGATCAAGGAGGTCAAGTCTTCGGTGGTGGGCGTAAGCAACTACCAACTGGTGCGGTACAGCACCGGCGGATCCTGGAACTGGGGGTTTGGTTACAACTACGGCAACGGCCGTGACAACAGCACCACCCAGGAGGTGGAAGCGGCCACCGGCTCCGGCGTGGTCATCGCCGAGGATATCGTGCTCACCAACTACCATGTGGTGGAAGACGCTTCCAGCCTGAAGATCACCACCAGCGACGCTGAGTTCGACGCCACCCTGCTGGCCTATGACGAGAACCTGGACGTGGCCATCCTGAAGGCGGAGGGGCTGAACCTGCCGGCGGTTACCCTGGGCGACAGCGACACACTGCAAGTGGGCGACTGGGCCATCTGCATTGGCAATCCTCTGGGCGAGGAGCTGGCCGGCACCACCACGGTGGGCATTGTCTCGGCGCTGAACCGCGAGGTCAGCTCCACCTCCACCGATAAGTATGGCCTGAAGGGCACCATCACCAACACCATGATTCAGGTGGACGCGGCCATCAACAGCGGCAACAGCGGCGGCGGCATGTTCAGCGTCACCGGCGAACTGATGGGCATCCCCACCCTGAAATACACTGGCTCCGCCTTCAGCGGCACCAGGGTGGAAGGCATCGGCATGTGCATTCCGATCAACGCCGCCAAGCCCCTGATTGAGGACGTGCTCAGTGGCAAGGTCACCGGCAACGCCACCGCTGGCGCCGACAACAGCAGCTCCAGCGCCTCCACCGACCTGCTGGACAACAAGCCCCGCATGGGCATTACCATCACCGCCATTAACACGGCAAGCACGGCGGTTCGCACCGGCCAGCTGCCCAACGGCGTGTATGTGCTAGAAGTGGAAGAGGGCTCTCCTGCCGCGGAAGCCGGCATGCAGGCCGCTGACATCATCGTGGACGTGGACGACACGGTGATCACCTCCACCACCCAGCTGCAGGAGATCATTGCGGCAAAGAACGCTGGCGATACCGTTGAAGTGAAGGTATACCGCGTACCCGGTCTGGCCGACCTGACTTCCGACGACGAGATTCCTCAAGGCGAATACATCACCATGACCGTCTCCCTGGAAGTTGTTGACAGCACCGTGCAGCAATAATCCGGCAACCATCCTGAAAAGAGCGCCCCGCAGGCAATCCTTGCGGGGCGCTCTTTTGCCTATTCGATCCACCATCAACAAAAAGGGGCGAGGCACTTGTAAACGCGCCTCGCCTCAGGTTGTTGACAAAGTATTCTGCTTTATCTGTTTTGAAAGTGATACATTGCATGCTTGCAAGCACAGGAGTTTCGCGCCTGCGGGCGCGACCAAAGGGCTTTCCGATCGCCCTTTGGAAACCTTCGGACCCCATACGTGATGAAACTTTTGCAGGGTAAGGAGTCGTAAGTTTCATTTTTTCATGCTGGTATGAAAAAGCATGCCTTTTTCAGCTGACTGGGGCGAGGCGCTTGTAAACGCGCCTCGCCTCCTGGCTTTGAAAAAGGGTTCTTGTCGCAGAGCCTACCGCACAAGCGTCGTTCTTCACGCCTGGATGCCCAGCTCCTGCCCCGAAACCGTGGGAATGCCGTGCTCAGCCAGCAGGGAAATGAATTTTTCCTCCTCCGATACCCGGAAAACCATATAGGCCTTGTCCTCAATATGGGTAAAGAGGGAGTACATGTAATCCACGCTGATGCTGCTATCGGCAATCATTTGCAGGATGGGCGCCAGACCGCCGGGCTGATCCTGAACCGCTACCACCAGCACCGGCGTCATGGACAGGATGAAGCCGCGCTCCAGCAGGATGGAAGTAGCCTTTTGCGGTTGATCGACGATGAGCCGCAGCACGCCATAATCAGTGGTCTCCGCAATGGAGAGCGCCCGCATGTCGATGCCGCTGTCCCCCAGGATCTTGGCGATTTCAGCCAGTTGTCCGGTGCGGTTTTCCAGGAATACGGAGATCTGGTAAACAGTCATGATATCGCCTCCTTAAATCTTGCGCTTGTCGATCACGCGAACGGCCTTGCCCTCGCTGCGGGCGATGGTCTTGGGCGCCACCAGGCGCACCTTGGCATAGATGCCCAGCATGGCCTTCAATGCCGCCACCAGCTGCTTCTCCATGTCGGTGATTTTGCCCAGGTTGTCGGAGAAGTTCTCGGGGGTCATCTCCACCATGACCTCCAGGGTGTCGGTATTGTTGACCCGGTCCACCAGAATCTGATAGTTGGCCTGATAGCCCTGCTCCAGCAGCACGGTCTCGATCTGGGAGGGGAACACGTTGACGCCCTTGATGATGAGCATGTCGTCGCTGCGGCCCCGGGGCTTGGACATCTTCACATGGGTGCGGCCGCAGGAGCACGGCTTGCGGGTGAGGACGCAGATATCCCGGGTGCGGTAGCGCAGCAGCGGGAAGGCTTCCTTGGTGATGGCGGTGAAAACCAGCTCGCCCTGGGCGCCCTCAGGCAGAACCTCGCCGGTATTGGGATCGATGATCTCGGCAATGAAGTGGTCCTCGTTGATATGCATGCCCGTCTGCTCGGAGCACTCGAAGCTCACGCCGGGGCCGGAGAGCTCCGTCAGGCCATAGATGTCGTAGGCCTTGATGCCCAGGGTATTCTGGATATCCCGGCGCATCTCCTCGCTCCAGGCTTCGGCGCCGAAGATGCCGGCCTTGAGGGGAATCTGGTCCGGGGTGAGTCCCATTTCCTTCATGGTTTCGCCGATGTAGGCCGCGTAGGAAGGCGTGCAGCACAGGATGGTCGCGCTCAGGTCACGGATGAACATGATCTGCCGCTCCGTATTGCCCGAGGAGGTGGGGATGGTCAGGCATCCCACCTTGTGGCTGCCGCCATTCAGGCCGGGGCCGCCGGTGAACAGGCCGTAGCCATAGCTCACCTGGCACACGTCCTCGTTGGTGCCGCCCGCCGCCACAATGGCCCGGGCGCAGCAATCCTCCCACAGGTCGATGTCATGCTGGGTGTAGAAGGCCACCACCCGCTTGCCCGTGGTGCCGGAGGTGGACTGGATCCGGACGCAGTCCTTCAGGGGCCGGGCCATCAGTCCGTAGGGATACGCTTCCCGCAGGTCGTCCTTGGTAACGAAGGGCAGCTTGTGCAGGTCTTCCACGCCCTTGATGTCCTCCGGGGTCACGCCCTTCTCTTCCATCTTTTTGCGGTAGTAAGGCACGTTGTCCCAAACGTTGCGCACCTGCTTGACCAGGCGCTCGTTCTGCCAGGCCAGGATCTGCTCCCGGCTGGCGCACTCGATTTCAGGCTGATAATAACGTTCCATGGTCATTCCCGTTCCTCTCGCGCCCGCCTGTGCGGCGGGAAAATGTTGCCTTGGGATGGATCAACCGTTGCGGCCCAGGATGAAGGCCCGGCGGTTCAGCTCCAGATACTTGGCGGGGACGCTCTGCTCCAGCGCCGTCAGCCATTCCTCCTGGGTGAAGTCGAAGCAGTTGGACAGATGGCCCATGAGCACGATGTTCACCGCCTTGGAGGAACCGGCCTCCTCGGCCAACTTCAGCGCGTCAAAGGCGTCCACGTCCAGCCCGGCGGCGCGCATCTTCTCCACCAGGTTTTCCGGGTACGCCGCCGCGCCGGTGATGACGGGCATGGGATTGATCCGCTGGGTATTGACGACGATTTTTCCGCCGGGCTTGAGGTATTCCGTCCAGCGGGCGGCCTCCAGCAGCTCAAAGGAAACGATAAAGTCCGCCTCGCCCTTGTCGATGACCGGAGAGTACACCTTGTCCCCGAAGCGGACGTAGGTAACCACGCTTCCGCCCCGCTGGCTCATGCCGTGAACCTCGGAGACCTTGATATCATAGCCCTTGGTCAGCAGCAGGCGGCCCAGCAGCTTGGAGGCCAGCAGGCTCCCCTGTCCGCCCACGCCGACAATCATGATGTTTTTCGTTTCCATGTTCAGTCCTCCTTGGGCGCATGCAGGGCGTCGAACTTGCAAAGCTGCTCGCACACGCCGCAGCCGGTGCACAGGGTGTTGTCGATTTCCGCCTTGCCGCTGGTCATGGAGATGGCCGGACAGCCGATCTTCATGCACATCTTGCAGCTCCTGCACTTGTCTGCATCCACCACCAGGGGCTTTTTATGCTTGACATATTTCAGCAGGGCGCAGGGCCGGCGGGAGATGATCACCGAGGGTTCCTCAGCGGCCAGCTCCTCCTTGACGGCGGCCTCGCACTGGGCCAGGTCATAGGGATCCACCACCCGCACCCGGCGGATGCCCACGCTGCGGCACAGGCTTTCCAGGTCGATCTTGGTGCAGGGGTCGCCCTTGAGGTTGTAGCCGGTGGTGGGATTCTGCTGGTGACCCGTCATGCCGGTGATGGAGTTATCCAGGATGATCACCGTGGCGTTGGACTCGTTGTAGGCGATGTTCACCAGCCCCGTAATCCCCGAATGCATGAAGGTGGAGTCGCCGATGACGGCCACGGTCTTGCCCGCTGCGCCGGGGCCGCCCGCCTTCAGGAAGCCGTGAAGTCCGGAGACCGACGCGCCCATGCAAATGGTGCTGTCAATGGCGGCCAGCGGCGCCACAGCGCCCAGCGTATAGCAGCCGATATCCCCCAGTACCGTCAGCTTCTGCTTGGCCAGGGTATAAAACAGGCCGCGATGGGGGCAGCCGGCGCACATCACCGGCGGGCGGGCAGGCACAGCCTCCTCAAGCTTTGTGCCGGCCTTGGGCGGCAGGCCCAGCTGCTCAGCCACCAGGTTCTGGCTCAGTTCGTCGATGCAGGAGAAGCGCTCCTTGCCCACAGGGTTCAGCCCCAGGTTGCGGCAATGCTCCTCAATGAAGCCGTCCAGCTCCTCCACCACCACCAGGCGGTCCACCCCGGCGGCAAAGGCGCGAATCTTTTCCTCCGGCAGGGGCCACGCCATGCCCAGCTTCAGCACGGGATACCGGTCGCCGCAGGCTTCCTTCACATACTGGTAGCTGGTGGAGGCGGTGATGATGCCCATGGAATGGTCTGCGCCCTCCTCCACGCGGTTAATCTCCGCCGTCTCGGCCCAGGCGATCAGCTTGGCGGTGCGTTGCTCCACCACCGGATGGCGGCGCTTGGCGTTGCCGGGCATCATAATATACTTGGCGCCGTTCTTTTCGTAGGGCTTCTCTGGGGGCATGACGCGCTCGGCGGGCTCCACCACGCTCTGGGAGTGGGAGACCCGGGTGCACATCTTTAGCAGCACCGGCGTATCAAACGTCTCGGAGAGCTCATAGGCCAGCTTGGCGAATGCCAGGCCTTCGGCGGAATCCGACGGCTCCAGCATGGGAACCTTGGCCGCCTTGGCATAGTGACGGGAATCCTGCTCGTTCTGCGAGGAGTGCATGCCCGCATCGTCCGCCACGCCGACGATCAGTCCGGCATTGACGCCGGTGTAGGCCAGGGTGAACAGCGGATCCGCGGCCACGTTCAACCCCACGTGCTTCATACCGCAGAAGCTGCGCTTTCCCGCCAGGCTGGCGCCAAAGGCAGCCTCCATGGCCACCTTTTCGTTGGGCGCCCATTCCGCATAGATTTCCGGGTACTTGGCCGCAGCTTCCGTAATCTCGGTACTGGGCGTGCCGGGATAGCTGGAGACAAAGCTGCATCCGGCCTCATAGAGGCCGCGGGCAACGGCTTCGTTGCCCAGCATCAGCGTTTTCATGAGTTGTACCTCCTTTGGTTACGTCTGGTCACCGATGGACTCCTTCACCGACACGACCACCGTCCGCTCGTAGCAGGCGAAGACCTGGCGCACGTGCTGGGGATGAGGCGGGCGGGAGATCAGGCTAACAACAGGAACGATGACCAGCCCGGCGAGCATACAGAACGCGCCGGCATTGATGGGCGACTGGAGCAGCGCGGGGAAGCTGGAGCCCACAAAAATGTTGGCCAGCATCACCGCCGTGGAAAAGGCAAAATTGACGATGCAGGCAGCCTTGGTGGTGCGCTTCCAATACAGTCCGTAAAGGAACGGCGCCAGGAAGGCTCCCGCCAGCGCGCCCCAGCTGACGCCCATCAGTTGGGCGATGAAGGTGACGCTGGAGGAATACTGGATCAGCGCCAGCACCACCGACACGGCGATAAACGCCACGATCAGCAGCCGCATGGTCAGGATCTGCCGTTTTTCATCCATATCCTTGACTATTGTATCCTTGATAAAGTCCAGCGCCAAGGTGGAGCTGGAAGCCAGCACCAACGAAGACAGGGTGGACATGGATGCCGAAAGCACCAGGATCACCACCACCGCGATGAGCACCGAGGAAAGCCCCTCCAGCATGGTGGGGATGATGGAGTCGTAGCCATTGGCCGCCACCAGCTCCGGCGTGGAGAACAGCCGGCCGAAGCCCCCCAGGAAGTAGCAGCCCCCGGCCACCACCACTGCGAACAGAGTAGAGATGATCATGCCCTTGTCGATGGCCTTCTCGCTGCGGATGGCGTAGAACTTTTGCACCATTTGCGGCAGACCCCAGGTGCCCAGGCTGGTGAGCAGCACCACGCCCAGCAGGCCCACCGGGTCCGGTCCAAAGAAGGAAGCGAAGACCCCGGGGGTTTCCGATGTGGCCGGGTCCGACACCTGGGCCAGGCTGTCCAGCGCCGCCAGGAATCCACCCTGGCCCTTGAGCACCGCCGCGATAACGGTGATGATGCCCACGATCATGATGATGCCCTGGATAAAGTCGTTGATGGCCGTGGCCATGTACCCCCCGGCGATGACATATACGCCGGTGAGCACCGCCATGGCGATGACGCACACGGAGTAATCAATGTGGAACGCCATGCCAAACAGGCGGCTGAGGCCATTGTAAAGGGAAGCGGTGTAGGGAATCAGGAAAATGAAGATGATGGCCGAGGAGGCCAGCTTCAGCCGCTGACTCTGGAAGCGGGCGGCGAAGAACTGCGGCATGGTGGCGCTGTTCAGGTGCTGGGTCATCACCCGAGTGCGGCGGCCCAGCACGGCCCAGGCCAGCAGGGATCCCAGCAGCGCGTTGCCAATGCCGGCCCAGGTGGCGGCAATGCCGTATTTCCAGCCAAACTGGCCGGCATAGCCCACAAAGACCACCGCGGAGAAATAGCTGGTGCCATAGGCAAAGGCGGTGAGCCACGGGCCCACGGACCGTCCGCCCAGCACAAAGCCGTTGACATCGGTGGTATGCCGGCGGCAATACAGGCCGATGTAGATCATCACCCCGAAAAACACCACCAGCATGGAAAGCTTGATCAACAGATCGGACATGGGGCATCCCTCATTTCCTTTGGCAGAATGGTTTGCGCAGAAAACTCAATGGGTGGTCTGCGCCTCCACCAGGCGTCCGCTGCAGTATTTCTCCCGCAGCGCCGGCTTCTCGATCTTGCCGGTGGGATTCCTGGGCACACGGTCGAAAATGATCTTCCGCGGCCGCTTATATCGCGGCAACTCCTTGCAGAAGAGATTGATCTCCTCCTCGGTGCAGCTCTGCCCATCAGCCACCTGGATAATGGCCGCGGCGATCTCCCCCAGGCGCTTGTCCGGCAGGCCGATGACGGCCACGTCATGGATCTTGGGGTTGTGGCGGAGGAAATCCTCGATCTGCACAGGATAAAGATTCTCGCCGCCGGTAATGATCACGTCCTTCTTCCGGTCCACCAGGTAGATGAAGCCGTCCTCATCGCACCGGGCCATGTCGCCGGTGTAAAGCCAGCCGTCCTTGAGCACCTCCGCCGTGGCCTGGGGATTTTTATAATAGCAGACCATGACCCCCGGGCCCTTCACAATCAGCTCGCCCACCTCATCCTGGGACACGTCCTTGCCCTGCTCGTCCACAATGCGGGCCTGCCATTGATAGCCCGGCTTGCCGATGGAGCCCACCTTGTGGATGTTTTCCACCCCCAGGTGCACGCAACCGGGACCGATGGATTCCGAGAGACCATAGTTCGTGTCATACTGGTGGTGCGGGAAAATCTTCATCCACCGGTGGATCATGCTGGGGGGCACGGGCTGCGCGCCGATATGCATCAGCCGCCACTGATCCAGGAAATAATGGCTCAGGTCGATGCGACCCGTCTCGATGGCCTCCAGCAGGTCCTGGCACCAGGGTACCAGCAGCCACACAATGGTGCACTTCTCCTCCGTAACGGCCCGCAAAATCCACTCGGGCTTTACCCCCCGCAGGAGCACGGCCTTGCTCCCGGAAACCAGGCTGCCAAACCAGTGCATCTTGGCGCCGGTGTGGTACAGGGGAGGAATGCACAGAAACACGTCGCTGCGGGTCTGCCCATGATGCCGCTGCTCCGTCAGGCAGGCGCACATCAGGGAGCGGTGCTTGTGCAGAATGGCCTTGGGAAAGCCCGTGGTGCCGGAGGAAAAATAGATGGCCGCGTCGTCGTCCTCAGTCAGGGCCACCGGCGGCGCGCTGGAGGAGCAGAAGGTCACCAGGCGGCAGCAATCCTCCGCGTAGGCGGGGATTCTTCTGCCCACATAAAACATCAGCTTTACACCGGTCAGCTTCTCCACAATGGGATCGATCCGGGAGACGAACTCCGGCCCGAACACCAGCACCTCCACATCCGCCAATTCCAGGCAGTATGCGATTTCTTCGCTGGAGTAGCGGAAATTCATGGGTACGGCGATGCACCCGGCCTTCAGCGCGCCAAAATACAGCGGCAGCCATTCCAGGCAGTTCATCAGCAGGATGCCCACCTTGGTCCCCCGGGCCAGGCCCCGGCTCAGCAGCAGGTTGGCAAAGCGGTTGGCCTTGCGGTCAAAGTCCCGCCAGGTCATTTCCCTGCGGTAGGGGGCGTCGGGGCGAGCGTTTTCAATCAGGCTGAAGTCCCGCCAGGTGATGGCGGCGTCCCGCTCCTCCGAGGGATTGATTTCCACCAGGGATACCTCGGAGCCATACAGCCGGGCGTTTCTTTCCAGAAAATCCGTAATGACCATGCGCATCTCCCTTTCGATTAGGCTCACGGGAATAAAAAAATCGTCCTCTGCTGCCGCAGCAGAGGACGAGATACTCCCGTGGTACCACCTCAATTTACCGCACAAAGCGGCCTCTCAGGCGCCCTATAGCGCCCTGCGCTGTAACGGGCGCCCCCGTTGCCGCCTACTGCATGGTTCAGCGGTACCGCTCGGAAAGGTATTCCGTCTCCGCGCCTGCGCTGCCTTTCACCACCCGGCAGCTCTCTTTGCCAGCACAACGGGACGTACTTGGTTTCGTCATCGCGTTTTCTATCTGTCGACTACTTTAGCAATTTTATCCGCTAAAGTCAATGGGTTTTCTGAAAAAACCGCAGGAAATTTTTGAAAGCGGGGAGGATGGTCACTCGATTTTCCTGCCGGTGAGAAAACCGTTGACCGTCATGTAGGCAACGTGGGTCCCAACGTCGTCGGTGACGTCTACCGTGTACAGGCAGGCGGTGCGTCCGGCCTTGACGCAGCGGGCTTCGGCAATCACGGTTTTC
>DBFBGQ010000125.1:0-17588 GCA_048201975.1 Candidatus Egerieenecus sp.
GCCTTGAAGTCCTGGGCGTTCTCCAGCTCGTCGGCAAACTGGCGCAGGGACTCGGCCACGATGGTGTTGATCACCGTGTTGGTTTCCGAGATGGATGCGGAGGAGCCCAGGGAGCGGAACTCAAACTTGTTGCCCGTAAAGGCGAAGGGAGAGGTGCGGTTGCGGTCGGTGTTGTCCTTGGGGAACTTGGGTAGCACATGCACGCCCACGGTCAGGTCGCTGTGCTCCCGGCCCGCATAGGATGCGCCGGTTTCCAGCGCCTCCAGAATCTCCGTGAGCTCATCTCCCAGGAACATGGAGATGATGGCTGGGGGCGCCTCGTTGGCGCCCAGCCGGTGATCGTTGCCTGCGCTGGCCACCGCCACCCGCAGCATGTCCTGATAGTCGTCCACCGCCTTGATTACCGCGGTGAGGAACAGCAGGAACTGCGCGCTAGCGTGGGGGCTGTCGCCGGGCTCCAGCAGGTTGTAGCCCGTGTTGGTGGTCATGGACCAGTTGTTGTGCTTGCCCGAGCCGTTCACGCCCTCAAAGGGCTTTTCATGGAGCAGGCATACCAGGCCGTGGCGGCGGGCCACCTTTTTCATCATTTCCATGGTGAGCTGGTTGTGGTCGGCGGAGACGTTGCTCACCGAGAACACGGGCGCCAGCTCGTGCTGGGCGGGCGCCACCTCGTTGTGCTCGGTCTTGGCCAGCACGCCCAGGGTCCACAGCTCCTCGTTCAGGTCCTTCATGAAGGCCTGCACCCGAGGCTTGATGGAGCCGAAATAGTGGTCGTCCAGCTCCTGCCCCTTGGGCGGCTTGGCGCCATAGAGGGTGCGGCCGGTAAACATCAGGTCCTTGCGCTGGTCAAAGAGCTTCTGGTCCACCAGGAAGTATTCCTGCTCTGCGCCCACCGTGGACATGACCCGGGTGGCGTCCAGCCGCCCAAAAAGCCGCAGCACCCGCACCGCCTGCTTGCTTAACGCCTCCATGGAGCGCAGCAGCGGGGTCTTCTGGTCCAGGGCTTCGCCGCCATAGGAGCAGAACGCCGTGGGGATGCACAGCACCCCGTCCTTGATAAAGGCATAACTGGTGGGATCCCAGGCTGTGTAGCCGCGGGCCTCAAAGGTGGAGCGCAACCCGCCGGAGGGGAAGGAGGAGGCGTCCGGCTCTCCGCGCACCAGTTCCGAGCCGCTGAAGGAGAGGATCATCCGCCCACCGTCCTTGGGGGAGATGAAGCTGTCGTGCTTTTCGGCGGTAATGCCCGTCATGGGCTGGAACCAGTGGGTGAAATGCGTGACCCCCTTTTCCACCGCCCAATCCTTCATGGCGTGCGCGACCACGGCGGCAACCTGCGGGTCCAGGTGACGTCCCTCGTCGATGGTCTTTTTGAGCGCCTTGTAGGTGTCCTTGGGCAAGCGCTGCTGCATTACGTCATCGTTGAATACGTTGCTGCCAAAGAGGTCATCCATGTGTGCCATACGGTTTCCTCCTCTGCCTGTTTCATCTGGGGAATCTACAGCTTTCCCAGTATATCACAGCCGGGCCGTGAAATCCAGCGTGATACACGGAAAAGAGCGCTGCGAGTCCTAACTCACAGCACCCTTGCAGCACGGACGGATTATAGGCCCGGCGGAAGCGATTGTCAAGCCCCCTTTTGCGGATTCGCCGCACTTTTTTTTTGCGCTGGCACGTGACAAAAGGCTCCAGACTGTCCCAAAATTGTTTTTTCTTTGTGTGCGTTGTCTCCGCCGGGCTTGACACGCCTGCGGCAAAGGGGCTACACTATATTGGATGGACGGGAGTGCGTCCTTCGCGCCGAAGGTCCCGTCCATCCCTTTTTTACGAAAGAATTATTGACATATGTCAGTAATTACGCTATACTGAACGCATGCGGGAGGAGGAGACGCCATGGCGCGCCCGACCCAGGAACGCAAGGTGTGCCGTTTACCGGCATGTCCCCGCTTTCATCCGGATACGCCCAGCGCCCAGGAGGAGATCCGGCTGACGGTGGAGGAATATGAAGCGCTTCGGCTGATGGACCTGGAGGGTTACACCCAGGCGGAGTGCGCGCAGACCATGGGCATCGCCCGCACCACGGTGCAGAGCATCTATGCGTCCGCCCGGCGCAAGGTCAGTCGCATGCTGGTGGAGGGGCGGGCCCTGTCCATCGGCGGTGGAGCTTACCGCCTTTGCCCGGAGTGGGAGGCACAGTGCCCCTGCGGAGGATGCGTCCGGCGGAGGGCCAGGCAGACCTCGCCCGCGCTACAGGAAAGGAAGGAATCGGTTATGCGCATTGCAGCCACCTATGAAAACGGCCAGATTTTTCAACACTTTGGGCATACAGCCCAGTTCAAGTTTTTTGATGCGGAGAACGGGAAGATCGTCTCCACGCAGGTGGTGGACACCCAGGGCAGCGGCCACGGCGCGCTGGCGGAGTTCCTTCGCGCCAACGGCGCGGAGACGCTGATCTGCGGCGGCATCGGCGGAGGCGCGCAGAGCGCCCTGGCGGAAGCCGGCATCAAGCTGTACGCAGGTGTGCGCGGCAGCGCGGATGCGGCGGTGCTGGCTCTGCTGGCGGGAAAGCTGAACGCCTCCCAGGATGCTACATGCGACCATCACCATGGGGAGGATCACGATTGCAGCGCCCATGGGGAAGGCCATACATGCGGTGAACATGGTTGCGGCGAGCACGGCTGCGGCCAGCATTAAGGAAACAGACTGAGGCGTTGTCCCGACGGACAACGCCTCTTTTTTGTGAACACTACAGTGGCTGGAAGGGAAAACCACGTTACAGCACGATTTCCCCGGGACGATAGCCATGGGGCAGCTCCTCTTCCTCCAGGAAGGGGCAGCTCTCGTCCTCCAATACGGGCAGGAACGCCGCAAAGGGGATGCGGTCGAACTCACAGCCATAGCTGCTCTGCCCGAACCAACCGCCTTCCTTGGCCCGCAGGTTCAGGTCCCGGGCAAACTTGGTGTCGTTGGAGCAGTCGTGAATCACCAGGGGCCAGCGCTCCTCCGCCGCCTGGCGCATCAGCGTCAGGGTCAGCTCCCGGCTCCAGATGGGGGAAATGTAGCCCAGGCGAGCCATGTACAGGTTTTCTCCGGCATAGTTGTCGATGTTGTTGGCGTTGAGGTGAAGCTCGGCGCAGTTCATGAAGTCGATGCCCGTGTCCAGGATCTCCGCCTTCTTGTGCAAAAAGGCCGCATACAGCTCCGGGGTCATGGGGGTTTCAATGCCCACCTGCGGGATGTACCGCTTTGCCAGGGCCATGTTGGCGATGACGCGGTCGGAACAGTCGGTGGCGCCCAGGTTGAAGCGCAGCTCGTTCAACCCGGCTTCCCCCAGTGCGCGCAGGTTCTCCTCCGTGGCCAGGATGCCGTTGGTGTACATGTGCTGATAGATGCCTGCCTGACGGAAGGCACGGATGACCCCGTAATATTTTTCAATCTCCATGAACGGCTCCAGGTATACATAGGAGATCCCGGAGGGCTTTTGTTGTATGGAGAAGAGCAGGGGCAGGTCCCGCTCGTAATACTTGGTGCCGCCGATTTCCCATAAGCCCTCCCCGATGGGCTCGATGGCGTCCAGCTGGCCGTAATCATAGCAGAACTTGCACCGGGCGTTGCAGCGGTTGGTTTTGCGAATGGCGCTAAGTCCCGTGCCCATCAGGCAGGAAAGGCAGCCCTTGGGGAAGTGGGTTTCCTTGCCCACGTACAGGGTACGGCCTTGCAAATCCTTCAGCCCTGGAATCTGCGCCTTCAGCTCCGCCCGGCGATGCTCCACCGCGTCCTCGATTTGCGCCATAACGGCATAGGCGATTTCCTGCTGGCGCACCAGCAGGGGCTCCTCCTCCGGCAGCTGCGCAAAAAATTGGAACCAGGTGAGGGCGTCCTTCTTGGATATTTTCATAGGTGCTCCTTTCCGCATGAAAAAAGCGCGGCGCAGAGCCGCCGGGGAAAGCTGATCCCCACTTAAAATTGTTTGCGGCTGTCCAGCAGCAGCGTTACCGGGCCGTCGTTGACCAGGGCGACCTCCATGTGCGCCCGGAAGCGCCCCGTCTCCACCTGCAACCCCTGGGCGCGCCAGCTCTCCACCAGGCGCTGGTAAAGGGCGTTGGCCTCCTCGGGCCGGGCGGCCTCAATGAAGCTGGGGCGCCGTCCGCCCCGGGCGTCCCCATACAGGGTAAATTGGCTCACCGCCAGTATGGCGCCGCCCGCATCCATGACGCTGCGGTTCATCTTCCCCGCTTCGTCCTCAAAAATGCGCAGATGGGGCACCTTCTCCGCCATGTAGCGCAGGTCCTTTTCCGTGTCGTCCTCCCGCACGCCGATGAGCACCATCAGCCCCGGGCCGATCTTCCCCGTTACCTCGCCCGCCACCGTGACGGACGCTTCCGATACCCGCTGTATCACGCAACGCATTGCTTTACCCCGCTGATCTGTATACTTCTATTACATCCTGCCGCTTTTGCAACTGGCGGATGACCCGGTCCACCTGTTCCCGGCTGGACACGGACAGTGTCATGCCGATGACGGAGATCCCCTTTTTGTCGTCCACCTTGGCGCTCACGGCGCGAATGGGCACGTTGAGCTCGCCGATGTACATGGCCAGCTCGCCCAGCAGGCTCACATGGTCGTAGGCGATTACCTGGATGGAGGCCTCGAACTGGCCGCTGCTCTCCTGCGCCCAGGCCACATGGACCATGCGCTCCTCCTCGCCGTTCTGGGCGTTGACGCAGTCCGCCTTATGAATGGTCACGCCCCGGCCCCGGGTGATGTAGCCCACGATATCGTCCCCCGGCACGGGGTTGCAGCAGTGGCCGAAGCGCACCTGGATGCCTTCCAGCCCTTCCATGATGATGCCTTGGGTGGCCTTGGTGTGCTGCTGCTGGTGCTGCTCCTGGGTGGGGAGCTCCTCCAGCGCCTGCTTGGGGCTGGGAGCCTCGCGCAGGCGCTGCTCCTCCAGCAGGCGGGTGACCACATAGATGGAGGCCAGCCCGCCGTACCCCACGGCGGCATACAGGTCGTTGAGCTCCTGAAAGCCGTACTTGCGCAGCATGCCGTCGTAATACTCGGGCTTGGCCAGGTTGGAGAGCAGCGCGCCCCGGCGCTTGCACTCCTTTTCCACCATATCCTTGCCCCGCTCGATGTTCTCGTCCCGGCGCTCGTTTTTGAAAAACTGGCGTATCTTGGCCTTGGCCTGGGGCGTCTTGCAGATTTTCAGCCAGTCCATGCTGGGGCCCTTGGAGGCGGAGGAGGTGATGATCTCCACCCGGTCGCCGGTTTCCAGCACCGTGTCGATGGGGACGATTTTCCCGTTGATCTTGGCGCCCACGCAGGAATTGCCCACGGCGCTGTGGATCTGGTAGGCAAAATCCAGGGGCGTGGCGCCCTTGGTCATGGAAACCACGTCGCCCTTGGGGGTGAAAAGGAATACTTCCTCGGCGAACAGGTCGGTTTTCAGGGTGTCCAGAAACTCCTTGCCGTCCCGCGTGTCGCTTTGCCAGTCGAGAATCTGCCGCAGCCAGTAGAGCTTGTTGTCCAGGTCGTTGCCCTTTTGATCCCCTTCCTTGTAGCGCCAGTGGGCCGCGATGCCGTATTCGGCCACCCGGTGCATTTCCCAGGTGCGAATCTGTACCTCAAAGGGGAAGGGCATCTTCCGGCCGCCCACCACCGTGGTGTGCAGGCTTTGGTACATGTTGGCCTTGGGCACGGAGATATAGTCCTTGAACCGGCCGGGGATCTGGTTCCACAGGGTGTGGACGATGCCCAGCACCGCGTAGCAGTCCGGCACGGTGTCCACCAGCACCCGGATCGCGATCAGGTCGTAGATTTGCTCGAAGGGTTTGTTTTGCAGCACCATTTTGCGGTAAATGGAGTAAAAATGCTTGGGCCGTCCGTCGATATCGTAACGGATGTGCTGCTCGTCCAGTTTGGCGGAGAGCTCCTCGATGACCATGCGGATGTTTTCCTGGCGCTCGGCCCGTTTGAGCCCAACCTTTTGCACCAGGTTCTGATAGCCCACAGGGTCAATATACCGCAGGGAGAGGTCTTCCAGCTCCTGCTTGATGGCGTAAACGCCCAGGCGGTGGGCCAGGGGCGCGTAAATGTCCAGGGTTTCCCGGGCGATGGCCACCTGGCGGGCTTCCTTTTGGTATTTCAGGGTGCGCATGTTGTGCAGCCGGTCCGCCAGCTTGATGAGCACCACGCGGATATCCTTGCTCATGGCCAGGATCATCTTGCGCAGGCTTTCCGCCTGAGCCTCCTCCCGGTCGGCAAAGTCCAGCTTGTTCAGCTTGGTCACGCCGTCCACCAGGCGGGCGACCTCCGGGCCGAACTCCTGCTGAATGGTTTCCAGGGTGATGTTCTCACAGTCCTCCACCGTATCGTGGAGCAGTCCCGCGGCAATGGTGGGTGCGTCGATCATCAGCTCCGTTAGGATGCTGGCCACAAAGCAGGGGTGGGTAAAGTAAGGCTCGCCGCTTTTCCGCTTCTGGTCCGCGTGGGCCTGCTCCGCAAAGCGGTAAGCCTTTTCCACCAGCTTGTAGCTGTCCCCAGGGTGATATTTCTGCACCCGAGCCAGCATCTGATCCAGGGGCATGGCTTCATAGGTTGTGTAGCTCATCAGCATCCTCCTTTCCTGATGACGTTCCGGCGCTCATGCGCAGGTAGCGGATCAGCGGGCTGTCCGTCATGGCGCATTTCACCGGCGGCAGCAGCCGCAGCGTGTAGGGCGAGAGGCGGAACTCTGCCAGCTTCACCTGGGCGAAGGCCGTCAGCCCCGCCAGCGTCTGGGCCAGGGTCAGCCCGCTGCGCTGGGCCAGCTCCTGGGGAGCGGTCCCGCCGCCCCGGCGCAGCGCCCGGTAGAGATCCCGCAAGGGTTCATCCTCCAGCGCCAGGGAAGCTAGCAGCGCTTTCATGGCGGGGGACGGGCGCAGGGCGTGGACTTCCGCCCTGGGACAGCGCGCGGCAATCCACGCGCGCTCCCCAGGTACCGCATCCCCGTCCAGCAGCACGATGTGCGACCATTGATCTGTAAGCTCGTCCATCTCCGGGGCGCATAGCAGGGCGTTGAAGGGTCTGGGGTCCGTTACGGCGCCGGTCCATACGTCCGTTTCACCGGGGAAATCCCCCAGAAAGGCGCGGGCGGTTTCCGGCAGATGCGCCAGGCAGAGCACCCCCTGTCCCTCCCGGAGCAGCCGCTTTACGGTTGCCTGGGTGATTGGCCGGGGACGCTCTGATAATCTTGTTACATTCTCCGCCAGGTGGGTCATTTCCTGCAAAAGCGCCTCGAAAAACAGCGCTTCGGGGGGCAGGGGCGAGGCCCCGGCGGCGGGCAGCAGCGCCTTCACCTGGAGCTGCGCGGTGGTGCGCTCCCGCCAGGTGTTTTTTTCCGGGGTAAAGAGCACATCCACCCGGGTCAGCCCCCGGTCCGCCTCCTCGCCCAGGGAAAAAGCGATGCCGTCCCGTACGGCGGAGCCCGACGCCAGGCTCAGCTTCAGGTGCTGGCCCTGGTTCCCGACCTTTCGCGCCTGCTGCACGGAGGCGTCGCGGGCCAGGAACACCGGGGAAGGGTTGCCAAACCCCGTGGGCTGGAGCAGCTCCAGCCGGTCGATCAGCGGCAGGTCCACCTGCTCCAGGGAAAGGGGCAGGTCATACTCCTTTTCAGGAATGAAGCACCGGGGATCGCAGTTTTCTGCAATGGCCAGGGAGAGCCTGCGCCGCAGCTCCGGCACCAGCGCCGCGTCCATGGTCAGCCCCGCTGCCTGCTCGTGCCCGCCAAAGCGCTGGAACAGGTCCTTGCACTGGCTGAGCATGGCGTGGATGTTCACCCCGGGAATGGAGCGGCAGGAGCCCACCGCCGTGTCTCCGCTGCGGCTGAGCACCACCGTGGGCCAGTGGTACTTCTCGCAGATGCGCCCTGCCGCCAGGCCGATCACCCCGCTGTTCCAGCCCTCTCCCATGACCACGATGGCCCGGTCACGGGAAAAGTCCGTCTCCTGGCCGATGGCGGCCAGGGCTTGCTGGGTGATCTCCTGCTCCAGGGCCTGGCGGGTGCGGTTGTTCTCCTCCAAATGGGCGGCGAGACGCTCCGCCTCCTGGGGATCTTCGGTGGTCAGCAGGCGGACCCCCTGGGCGGCATCCTCCAGCCGCCCGCCGGCATTGAGCCGGGGCGCCAGGCGAAAGCCCACGTGTCCGGCGTTCACCGGCGGGGTTACGCCGCTGACCAGCATCAGCGCCCGCAGGCCGGGCCGCTCCGTCCGGGCCATGGCCTCCAGCCCCAGCTTGACGATGACGCGGTTTTCATCCACCAGGGGCACGATGTCCGCTACCGTGGCCAGGGCGGCCAGCTCCAGGCGCTTGCTTACGCCTTCCATCCCCTGCAGCGCCTGGCAGAGCTTCAGGGCCACCCCCGCCCCGCACAGCCGCCGGAAGGGATACGTCCCCAGCAGGGGATTCAGCACCGCGTCGGCGGGGGAGGGAGTGTCCGCCAGCTGATGGTGGTCGCTGACAATCACCGTCATGCCCAGCATCTGGGCCAGGCGCACCTCCTGGTGGTTGGTCACCCCGCAGTCCACGGTGATCAGCAGACGGTGTTGCCGGGCGATCTGCCGCACTGCGTCGCAGTTAAGGCCATAGCCTTCCCCGTGACGGCTGGGAATATACGCCTCCGCCAGCGCGCCCTCCTCCCGCAGGGTTTCCAGCAGAATGGAGGTGGCGCACACGCCGTCCACGTCATAGTCCCCGTAGATCATGATGGACTGCTTTTCCGCGATGGCCTGACGGATCAGCGCCACCGCCCGGTCCATGTCCTGCATCATCAGCGGCGGATGCAGCTGCTCCAGCGCGGGGTGCAGAAAGCGCTCCGCCTTTTCCGGCGTATCCATGCCCCGGGTGCGCAGCAGCGTGGAAAGCCACGGGGGATAGTCCCCCAACGGACGGCTGTCCTCCGTTCCACGACGCACGAAACGCAGCATGTCCCCGCCTCCTCTCGCCCCAATGGTAATGCAAGGAGTATATCACGTTTCGACGGTAAATGACAAGCCGTATTGCATCTCCGGCGCCTTGCGCAGGGACGCGCCCCATGGAAAGCGTCCGAGAATGGGCTGACGCCCATAGCCGAGCAAAAAAAACCCCTGACCGGTTTGGACCGGCACAGGGGAAACTTGCCACAGGGAAGGTTAAGGGCAAAGACAAGGGGCGGGTTCATGCGTACACGCCCAGAAAGCTCAGCGTGATGGCTGCTCGTGCATCCAGGATGCGCAGGCGCAGGGCGGCGGTGCGTTGCTCCGGGATGACGATGATGCGCTTGTTGCCTACCACCTGCCCCCGGGCGGCCTCCTGCCAACCCTGGGGCGTTTCCACGTCCAGGGCGTAGGTCTCGATGCGCTGGCTTTCCAGCAGGTTTTCCCGCAGAACCATCCGGCGGATGGAGCGGGGTTCCGTCCAGCGCAGAAGGATCTCCGCCTGGGTGACGCCGTCCGGGGTGCGGAAGTAGGCGTCATCCCCCTCCGTCAGGGCGGCCTGAATGGGATGCCCCGGCGCCGCCTGGGGGCAGGAGACGGATGCTTCCTGCGCCAGATTGGCGCCGTAGGCTTGCTCCAGGTAAGCGCCAAACTCCCGCAGGCGTTGTACGTCCGCCTCATGAAACAGCCCCCGCCGGTCCGGCGGGATATTCAGCAGCAGCGTGGCGTTGCCGCCCACCGAGCGCTCATAGATGTGGATCAGCTCCGCCAGGGGGCGCACCTTTTGGTCTTCCTCAGCGTGATAGAACCAGCCTGGGCGAATGGAGGTGTTCACCTCCGCGGGATACCAGATCAGTTCGGGCTCATTGGCCAGCAACTCCCGGCTGCCCAGGTCCTGGTCCTGGGCGCGGATGGTGCGGCGGCGGAATTCGTCGCTGTCGGCCTGCTGGCTGTCCTGGGCAATTTTTTCGGTGTCCATGGTCCGCCGGGGAACCACGCTCCACTCGGCGTCCCGTGCGTCTCCCGCCTCGTTTCCGCACCAGCGGATGTCCGGCCCGCAGACGGAGATGCAGGCTCCGGGCTGCAGGCGGCGGATGGTTTCGTAGTAGCGGGGCCAGTCGTAGCGCTGCTTTTTGCCATTGGGGCCTTCGCCGCAGGCGCCGTCAAACCACACGCAGAAAATTTCTCCGTATTGGGTGAGCAGCTCCGTGAGCTGGGCGAGGAAATAATCGTCGTAGGGCTTGCCCTGGCCGTAGAGGGGGGAGTTTCTGTCCCAGGGGGATAGGTAGATCCCGAAGCGCAGCCCGCCCCGGCGGCAGGCCTCCGCCACCTCCTTCACCACGTCGCCCCGGCCGCCGCGAAAGGGGCTGCGGGCCACGGTATGGCTGGTGTGACGGCTGGGCCACAGACAAAAGCCGTCGTGATGCTTGCAGGTAAGGATCAGCCCCTTCATGTGCGCCGCCTGCAGCGCGGAAACCCATTGATCCGCGTCCAGGGCCGTGGGGTTGAAGCAAGCCTCCGGCTCCGTGCCGTCGCCCCATTCCCGGCCGGTGAATGTGTTCACGGTGAAGTGGACGAAGGCATACAGCTCCATCTGCTGCTGCCGCAGCTGCCGGGGACTGGGGGTGATCTGTACCAGCCGTAGGTCGTCCTGACGCATGGTTGCTCTCCTTTCCGGGGCGCTGCCGCTCACGGACGGCGCGACGCCTGCTTGAAGTGTACAGCCGCCGGGGAGCTGTGTCAAGGACATTAATAGGGTGCGCGCTGCTCCCCGGGGACGCGCCGGTGGATGGTCGCGCCGCTGGGCCGGTAGCGATAGCTCCAGCGTCCGCTGCCACGGAGCAGCGGGAACGCGCCCTGCGCCAGGGGGGAGCCGTTTTCCTGCACCTCCGCGCCTTCTGCGTCGGGCAACACGATCTCCGCAGCGGCGCCAAAGGGCACCTCGAAGTCCAGCTCCAGCCATGGGCCGTTCAACGCCCAGCGGCTGGCAATGCGGCCCTGGGGGGAGAGCAGCGTAGCCTCCGCGTGGGTCAGCAGGCTGTTGGGCATGGGCTCCAGGCGGAAGCGGCGGAAGCCCGCGCCCTCCTCCAGGGGACGGATGCCCGCCACATACTGGTACAGCCACTGGGCCACGGAGCCGAATGCATAGTGGTTGAAGGAATTCATGGACACGGGGCCGAAGCTGCGGTCGGCCCGCATGGAGTTCCAGCGCTCCCACACGGTGGTGGCCCCCATGGTTACCTCGAACAGCCAGCTGGGGCATTCCTTTTGCAGCAGCAGCGCGTAGGCATATTCGTTCAGGCCGCAGGCGGAAAGCGTCGGGCAGATGTAGGGGGTGCCCAGAAAGCCCGTGGTCAGCGTCACATGATCGATGCGCAGGCGCTCCGCCAGGTGTTTGACGGCGGTTGGCCGCTGCTCGGGGGTGAGCATGTCCATCATCAGGGCAATGACGTAGGCGGTCTGCGTTTCGGCAATCACCCGGCCGTTGGGGGAGACGTATTCCCGGCGGAAGGCTTCCCGCACCTGTTCAGCCAGCCGCTCGTACCGCTGGGCGTCCTCCTCCTTGCCCAGCAGGCGGGCGGCCCGGCCGGTGAGCGAGGCGGAGTAGGCGTAAAAGGCGGTGGCGATCAGGTCCGGCGGGGTGAGACCGTAGAGATTGTTGGGGTCCTTGGTGTCCTGGGCCAGCCAGTCCCCCAGGTGGAAGCCGCCGTATAGATGCGTCCCTTCCTTATCCTGGGCGGTGATGTAGTCCACCCAGGCGGCCATGCTCTCGTACTGCTGGGCCAGGATATCCGTGTCGCCGTAGTGGAGGTACAGCGTCCAGGGGATCAGCACCGCCGCGTCGCTCCAGCCGGTGGTGGGAATGCCCCACATGCCGGTTTGGAACAGAATGTTGGGCACCGTTACCGGCACGAAGCCGGCCTTTTTTTGCTCAAAGGCCAGGTCGTAGAGATACTTGTGGAAAAATTGCTGCGCGTTCATGTTCATGCAGGCCGTGGGCGCAAACACCTGCGCGTCCCCGGTCCAGCCCATGCGCTCGTCCCGCTGGGGACAATCCGTGGGGTTGTCCACAAAGTTGGATTTCTGCCCCCACAGGGCGTTGAGGAACAGCCGGTTCACCAGGGGATCGGAGCAGCGGAAGGTTCCGGTCTGCTCCATCTGGGAATAGAGCACCTCCATGGTGAAGCAGGCGGGATCCACCTGAGTCAGCCCCTGCACCCGGGCATAGCGGAAGCCGAAGAAGGTGAAGCTGGGGGCATAGTCGCAGGGTTGGCCGTCGGAGATATACACCTGCTCGGAGAGGGCGGTGCGCAGGTTCTCCCGGTAAAGGTTGCCGTCCTTGTCCAGCACCTCGCCGGTTTGCAGGCGGATCTCCGTGCCGGCGGGCCACTGTCCGCGGATGCGCACGCGGCCGGCGGCGTTCTGCCCGAAGTCCAATAGCCAGTCCCCGTTGGGGGCGTGAAGCAGGCTGGCCTGCCGGGTTTCCATGACCCGGACGGGCAGATTTTTTCGCGCCTGGAGCAGCGTGACGTCCAGCGCTACGGCATGGACGCCCTCCCAGGCGGAGTTCCCCTGGGCGCGGGCCCAGTCCCGGTCCCACAGGCGGCTGTCGAATATCTCCCCGTCGTAAATCTCCGCCCGCAGGAAGGGGCTGGCGGAGGATTCCCAGCTTTCGTCGGTGACTATGCGCAGGGTCTCCCCGCTTTCCAGCTCCACCTCCAGCTGAGCGATCAGGGCGTTTTCCTTCCCATAGATGCAGCGGCGTTCCTTCATGCCGGGCCAGTTGACGCGCCCCTTGTAATAGCCGTTGCCCAGCCAGCCACCCAGGATGTTCTCTCCCTGACGGAGCAGCTCCGTCACGTCATAGGTCTGGTAGGGCAGCCAGCAGTCGTAGGCGCAGAAGCCGGGGGCCAGCTCCTCGCAGCCTACGGCAGCGCCGTTGAGGAACATCCTGTACAGGCCCACGCCACAGGCGTAGAGCCGGGCGCGGCGCACCGGGGATGCCAGGGTAAAGCGGCGGCGCAGCTGGGGCAGCGGGAAGCGGCTGCCGATGAAGCGCCCCACCCAGGGAAGATGATACCGGGCGGTTTCGAACCAGGTGACCGGGCTGACGGCGGGGGCATCCTCCGCCGTGCTCCAGACCGTCACGCGCCAGTAATAGCGGGTGCAGGGGCGCAGCTCCAGCTCCAGGGGCACCTGCGCGGTGCGGGCGGAGGGGGTATAGCCGCTGTCGAAAACCGGGTCGGCCAGGTCGGGGGTCAGGCCCACTTGCAGGCGGTAAGCCTGCTGGCCGTCGTTGGGGTGGGCCGAAGACACGATCCAGGTAAGGCAGGGCCGGTGAAAATCGTAGCCCAGGGGACGATCCATGCCGTTGCAGAGCAGATGGGTAAATTGCATGATGCGTTCCTCCTTCGTGGAGCGGATGAGTGCGCGAACAAGGGAGCTCGCAGGCGTATGCGCCATGCTATCGCTGCACCTTATCCCAGCAGGTACGCGATCTCTGCGGTGGCCATCAGGAAGGGGCCTGCACCCTTGCCTTCGTCGCAGAGATACCAGGCGGGGTTTTCATAGTTGTTGCTGCCGTTGGCGCTGGCCATCAGGTAAATATCCGCCAGCCGGTGGGTGAGCTTCCGATCCGTCAGCGCTGTATAGGCCCTGCAGGCGCAGGCAACGTATTGCTCCTGTTGATCAGGCAGGAGGCCAGTGCGTACCGCCTTGAGCAGAGCATAGACCATCATGGCGCTGCCGCTGGTTTCCAGGCGGTTGGTTGTGGTGACGGGCCGGTCCATTAGGTTGGCCCATAGCCCAGTGTTCTCGTCCGCCCAGCGCAGGACGGCATCGGCCTGCTCACGGAAATGCCGGGACAATGTCTTTCGGTTTTCCGGGCTCAGACAGGCCGCTACGTCTGCCTGAGCCATCATATACCAGCCCATGGCCCGGAGCCAATGGAAGGGGCATACATCTTGCGGACTGTTTCCTGCGTGATAGAGCAATCCAGTTTCCGGATTGGTCAGGTTTTCGTGGACCCAGAGAAAGCGCCGGGCGACCCGTTCCAGTTCAGCGCTGTCCCGCTGTGCAAGCGCCTGACGGGCCAGGAAGGGCTGGGCCATGTAGAGACCATCCAGCCATACTTTGTAGCGGGGAGGCGTACCGCCCAGCCAGCTGTGCCAATAGTTGCCGCCCAGGGCCTCCTCGGTGTAGCAGACATTGAGCTGGGTCAGGTCCCGGTAGAGTGTCGCAGCAACCTGGGCGCAGGCGGCATGCCGCGGAAACCACTGCAAAAGCGCCGCGGATTTGTAGCAATCCAGCCCATGATAAGGGACGTAGCCAGCGCGGGCGTTCAGTGTTCCGTCAGTGATCTGCGCCTGCAGGTATTCAGCCACATAGGCGCCGTATTTGGGTTGCCCCAGGGCTTCGCCCAGCTTCAGCACTCCTTCCATTACCACGCCGGTATAATAGCTCCAGCTATAGAGATAAGGGTGGCCCTTGGATGCAGCGCGCTTTTCATTGTCCCAGGTGAAGAAACGCCCCTCCGTGGAAATCACCGGGCCGGGAACGTTTTCTGTGGAATCTATGGTCAGCGCATCTCCGTAAGCCTTTCCGTGCAGAAATGCCTGGCGCAGCGCCTGATTGCCGCGGATCATATGAAACAACCCCCTTTTGTCGATTATTAGTAAAGGCAACATAGCACAACCGGAAAAGGCCTGTCCATATGTCGGGCGGACTTAAGCAACATCTACAATCAATTCAGCAAGGTTCTGCATGTCGTTCCTGGGCCAGGTACTGTTTGGGGGAGACGCCTGCCGCTTTGGTAAACATGCGAAAGAAGCAGGAATAATCCTGAAAGCCGCATTGGCGTGCAACTTCTCCCGTCAGCATGCCGTCCTGGAGAAGTTTTTTGGCCAGCATGACGCGCTTGGCTAAGATGTATTCCCGAACGGTGATAAAGGCATAGCTTTTGAACTCCCGGCTTAGGTGGTACTTGCTGATGTACAGCGCCTGAGCCACGCTGGAAAGGGTGATGGGTTCGGTGTAGTGCTCGTTGATGTAGGCGATGGCGCTGCGGACCAGCTTGGAGGAATACTGCAGGGGCGCTGCGGCGCCTCGCAGCAGAAGCTGACAAAGCTTCGTCATCAGGATGGTGAAACGGCAACGGGCCATAAGCTCCTCCGCAGGATCTTCATACTCCGGCGTATCTATGATCTCCATCAGCGCATGATGAAAGTGCCCGCATTCCTCCTTGGTCAGGTGGTAAAGAAAGTGATTGGCATTCATGGCCCCTTCGATGATCTGTACAAAGGAAAAGGTTTCCGTGCTCAATTCCATGGCGCTGGGCCGGCTCAAATAGATGAAGATCCGCTTGAGCTTGCTGCCTGGCTGCCCGTTGAATACACGGTGCATCCGCTCCGGGGGAACGATGAGCAGGTCGTTGGCCTTCAGGCTGTAGCTGTATTCCTCTATGTAGAACTCCGCGTTCCCCTCCAGCAGAAAATAGATCTCATAATGGTCGTGGTTGTGAAAAAAAGAGGGATAGGATTCGTCGTTGCAGGGGATATGCTGAATTGCCACATCGTCGGCGGAGGCTACGGATTTCTCCGAGTTTTTCCATTGTATAAAAAAATCCGGCTGCCTGTACCACTTGGTTGCTCCCGCTACTTCGTGCCGTTCCGCAGGCATTCCCTTCACCTGCCTTTGCTCTTTGCACAGAGTATAGGTCAATATTCACAAACTGTCAAGCAAAAACCGCTATATACTTTGCAAAGAGAAAATTGTATCATAAGGCCATCAAAGGGGCGTCCGGCCCGCAACGGGGGCGCTCACGTAGAAGGAGGCTGACCATTCATGAAAAAAATCGTTGCATGGATCATGACGCTGGCGCTGGCATTGAGCATGGTTGCCTTTGCCCAGGCGGAGGAAACCGTCACCCTGAAGGTGCTGTGGTGGGGGAGCCAGACCCGGGCTGACTTGACCTATGAGATGATCGCCAAGTTTGAGGAGAAACATCCCAACATTCAGGTGGAGCCGGAGTTTGCGGCTTGGGGTGATTACTGGGCCAAGCTGTCCACCCAGGTTAGCGGCGGCATGCTGCCGGATGTGATCCAAATGGACTACGCCTACCTGAACCAGTATGCGACCAATGGGGTACTGGCGCCCCTGGACGAATACTTTGCCAGTGGGGCCATTGACGTGGCGAACGTGAGCGAATCAGTGCTCACCAGCGGCATGGTGGATGGGAAAACCTACGCCCTGGCTACCGGCACCAATGCTCTGACCCTGATGTACGATCCCCAATTGATAGGCGAGCGGGAAATTCCCATGTCCATGACCTTGAGCGAGTTCGTCCAGCTGGCCAAGGACATTTATGCTGAAAGCGGCCGCACCTGCAACTATGTTTCCGATGTGGCCATTGACGTGCTGCGCTTCCGCCTGCGCAACATCGGCCTGGAGCTGTACAGCGAGGATGGAAAGAGCCTGGGATTTGATGATCCTGCTTACCTGGCAGAGCTCCTGCAGATGGCTGCGGACTCCATTAGCGAGGGCTACGGTTTGGACCCCAGCATGAAGGTGGCTGCGGACAACTTCAACAGCATTACCTGCGGGGATACCTGGTGCGAAATCCACTGGACCAATGAACTCACTGCCACCGAGACCGGTAACGGCACCCGCTTGGAGATGATGGCCCTGCCCTCCTCCGACGATGCCACCCAGTCCGCCAATTACTTCAAGCCCACCATGTTCTGGAGTATCGCGCAATCCTCCCAGGTCAAGGACGCAGCGGTGCTGTTCATCGACTTCTGCACCAACGACAAGGAATGCGCGGATATTGCGGGCACGGATCGCGGCATGCCCATTTCCTCGGTCATCCGCGAGTATCTGACCCCTACCTTTGACGAAACCAACCAGCGCATTGCCGCCGTGCTGGACTGGTTTGGCCAGGAGGGTAACGCTTCGGATATCCCGCCGGCGGATCCCGCGGCCCATGCCGAGATTGTGGATCTGTATGGGGATATGCTGGAAAAGGTACAGTATGGCCTGGTAACGGACTACACTGCCGCCGCCCAGGAATTCATGGACGCGGCCAACGAGATTCTGGCCAGCAAGTAAAGGCCAGGGGCAGCCTGTGCTATGCAAGGGCTGCCCTTGCCATATCATCCCGTATCCGTCAGAAAGGATGTGCGCCCCATGCGTCCACCGAAATCCCGCCGTGCCAGCGGCAATGCCGTGGCAGGCTATGTATTCGTGGCCCCGTTCATCATTGGGCTGTTTGCGTTTACCATCATTCCTTTTTTTTCCTCACTGTATTCTGGCGGTGCATGGGACGGCAAGAGAATGTCAGAGCAGATCACGCCGCCCTTGCGGGTGTAGTCGCTGTATTCGCCGTAATACTCGCTATACAATCGCTCCCCGGCTCGGTAGGCGGCAGAAGCGATAGCGGACTGTCCTGCGCTGCGCTTAGTCTGCGTGACGCTCAGATGAAATAGTGCCATTGGCTTTCAACTCCTTTTCTCTGTTTGCTTGGCTGATGTGGGTAATCGCCATGTGACGGACGGCTCGCTGGACTTCGGACAGAGAAAAGATGTGTTCCATCAGCTCTGTCATTTCGGTGCGTGTGAGATCTTTGACCTCCGGGGCAAG
>DBFBGQ010000126.1:0-10752 GCA_048201975.1 Candidatus Egerieenecus sp.
AGATGATCTTGTGACACGCTTAACAAAATGGTTTGCTTTCTTGCTTGTGCTGATATTGAGCTTTCCTCAGGTCCTTGCCGCTGAAGCGGCTGAGCCTTTTTCCAAAGATGCGCTATCCATACCCTCCCTGGATGAGGACACGGCGATCTATGCTGGAACATGGGTTGCAGATTCCGAGGAACAAGCTTTTCTGCTGCTGGGAAACGAAAAAGTGATGTGGCTTGCTGTTGCAACGCAAATGGAGGACGGCACCTACCAACTCATTGCGCAAAGCAAACCGGTACTTTCTTATGAAACGTACTGTTTGGGAAGCGTTGAGATGACGGATAGGTGGGATGATGGAGTACCCTATTTTTGGTATTCCATTGGGAACTATATCAATTACTATCTGCTCGTTTCGGATGCAGGTGATGGTACATGGATCGTTCGCGGTGGATATATCGATGCTCATGGTGGATATACTGATGTTTGTGAAGAAGACATTCATTTCAATTTTTATGCATCCAGTTGTGAGGATTCTACAGCCTACAGAGAAAATCCCACAGCCTACAGAGAGGCTTCTGAGCCCTACGGTGACGATCATATCCTTGTTTATGAAACCTGCCTTCCTCAAATTGAATGGCCTATTGGCGATCATTTGAAGTTGGAGGACTTCGACATAACGATTATCCAAAGAGCATGCGAGGATGCATTGGAATATCTTGATGCGTTTAAGGAAACGCATAGGCTGGGCGATCAGGATACCACTTATAAAATCTTTTGGGATTGGTAACTTTTGTCCATGTACGCCCGATCGCGGACAAGAGTTCTCATCTCATGAGCAGGTAACAGCTGCAATAAAAGGAATGCCCTTTTACTTTCCAACGCCTTATGCACCATGGGAACGCGGCGCGAATGAGAACACAAACGGTCTCATCCGTGAATACTGTCCCAATCTTGTTGATATGGTCCCCTTTTGAAATATTCTTCAATACGCTGTTGCACTTGGCTTGACAAATCAAGAATGATATTGGCATACTGGGCCGTCTCCCCTGTAGTCACAATGCAGTAAGCCGTCCGAGCCCGACCATAGAAGTCGAAGCGCTCCATGTGGCTCGGCTTCGTTTACGGCTACATATGTTGCAGCGTCTGCATATAGCGCTCCCAGATGTGCGGCACCACCGTGTCGCCCTGACACACCTGCATGAGCGCGAAATGATCGGCGTCATACTGGTCCAGAGGGATCAGCGACAGCACGGCCTCCAGCAGCGCGGGACTTGCCAGGCCATCCGCGCGGATCACCTGAGGACCTAGGCCCATGGCGGGAAAATGCGCGTCCGCAAGCACCAGTTCGTCTCCATGGCCCATTTCATCCAGCATTTTTAACAAGGCCGGCAAGATCAGGGGCGAAATTGCTCTGTGCATCCCGTTTTGCCTGCTTTGAAACCCCGGCATGGGTCTTTTCGCAGAACATAACCGCAGGACCTTCTTGGAAACGGGCCCCTCCAGGGAAAGAAGTTAGGGCTATGAAATGTCCGCTCACGTCTCCACAGCGGTCGCCCGCGCCTCATCCTGGGAAAGGGTATACTGCCATCTGCCCAGGCGGAACCGCAGCCAGGTAAAAATCGTCCGCGCCACGCTGTCCGCGCAGGCGCACAGCACAGCCTCCGGCAGGCCCAGATGAAACACGCAGATGCACAAATACCCGCCCAGCGTGCGAATCAGCCAGTTGCCCAGAGCCGTGATATAGAAGGGCCATTTGGTATCCCCCGCTCCCCGCAGCGCGCCCGCAAGGATCCACGCGATCACCTGGATGGGCTGGATATAGGCCACCTGGCGCAGGCACCGCATGGCCAGCTCGATGGCGCGGGCATCCGGGGTAAACAGGCTGACCAGCTCCTGCGCAAACACGTAAATCATGATGCCGGAAAACGTCAGCGCCACCGCGCCCACCGCGCAGGTGCGATAAGCATACATTTTTGCCAGCTCGGGCTTGTTGGCGCCCAAGGATTGTCCCACCAGCGTGGTGGCCGAGGTGGCATAGGCGAAGCCGGGCATAAAGGAAATGGATTCCGCCGTCACATAAATGGAGTTGGCCGCATACACCACCGTGCCCAGGGAGGCCACCGCCCGGGAAACCACCACGCTCGCAGCGGACATGCATACCCGTTCCAGCATGGCGGGAATGGAGATCTGAATCACCCGGCGCACCAAGGGAACATCCAGGCGCATGGAATCGTGAATGCTGATTCTGGTGGGATCGCGCTTGGTGTACAGCAGCACAATCATCACCAGGCCGCCCAGCATCCAGGAGAAGCCGGTGGAAAGCGCCGCGCCGGCCACCCCCATGCCCGCTCCGGGCATCCATATGCTCCAGTTTCCCAGGCGCACCTCATGGGCCGGATGAATCAAAAAATAATTGCCGATAATGTTCACAATGTTGACCAGGATATTGACGCGCAGCGGGGTTTTCATATCGCCCCTTCCCCGATACACGCCGCCCAGCATCATGGTCGCCATGGAAAAAATGCGAAAGGCCGAGGTAATCAACAGATATTCCGACGCCGTGTCCAAAATCTCAGGGGCCGCGCCCATCCACATGGGAATCAACCGGTACATGCACAGGGAAATCAGCGATAGCGGTCCCCCCACGTACAACAGCAGCAGCAGCGCATGGCGAATATACGCCTTTGCGCCCTCGTAATCCTTTGCGCCCACCGAACGCGCCACATACGTGGTAATACCCACCCCCAGCGCCATAACCGCGCCGTTGATCAGAAATACGAACGAATTGCAGATGGAGACCGATGTGGTGGCGTTTACGCCCAACGCGCCCACCATGGCAGTATCCGCATAGCTGACCAGGGTGGCCAAAATCTGCTCGATCAGCAGCGGCCATGTAAGCTGCAAAATGATTCTGGTCGGCGATAACCGCTCGTCCGTCAGGTCCAGTTGTTTTTTCCGGCGATCACCCACTACGCTCCTCCTCCCGCGTCTTTCCGGCCATGGCGTCAGCAGCGCGAAAAAAAGAACGCGCCCCGCTCCATGGCCTTTGCCCGCTGTATCCAAATTAAGCCGCTTGCTCCTTTACGGCGTTTATGCCATCAATATAGCATGATTCTTGTCGTATTTGGACGTTTTTTGCATATTTTTCTTCATTTCCAAACTATTGCACACGCCTTCGACGCCTGCTTAATAAATGCATACTCCAAATACCGGATAATGCATACGCCATGAAGTCAAAAACGTGTCATACTATTCTTACTGGAAAAGGTGGTAGCAAATACAGCAAAAAACTGCATGAACCGCAGGCGCGAAACAGATATCCGGACAGACAAGCAAAGGAGTGACGGAAAGTTGGAAGGAAAAGAGTACATCATGGATTATCAGCAAGCCGCCGACACCTGGTGCGACGCGCTTCCCCTGGGCAACGGCCGGCTGGGCGCCATGATTTATGGCCACACCCGGGTGGATCGTATTCAGCTGAACGAAGACAGCCTGTGGTACGGCAAAGCCATGGATCGAAACAACCCGCGCCTGAAGGACGCCCTTGCGGACATCCGCAGGCATGTTTTTGCCGGGGAGATTCGTGAGGCGGAGGACCTGATTCAGCGCTACATGCTAGGCGCGCCGTATTCCATGCGCCATTATGAATCCCTGGGCGAACTGGATATCGGCGTGAACAAGCTCTCGCCCTTCTCCGCCGGTTGGTTCCCCAACAGCGAGGGCGCCGAGCATTATACGCAGACCCTGGACCTGATGCGCGGCATTCACACCATGTCCTGGACGCAGGAGGGCGTTTCCTTTACCCGGGAATGCTTCATCAGCTGTCCCGATCAGGTGCTTTGCCTCCGTTACCATGCCAGCCGTCCGGGCGCGCTGCAAATCAACGCCCGGTACGACCGGGGGTACATTTTCGAGGGATTGGTACCCGATCCCCGCAGGCCCGGGGAAATGATCCGCGCGGGCGGATGGGGAAGCATGTTCCTGGACAGCAACCACACGCAGGGGCCCCACACGCTGGTGGCAACAGGCAATGCCGGGGGAACCGTATTTGGCCTGGCGATCGCCATGGACTCCGACGGCGCCGTCACGGATGCATACACGCAGCTGTACACCGACGGCGCCACCGCCGTTACCCTGTACCTGGCCGCCGCCACGGACAATCGCGAGTCCGACCCGTTGGCGGCCTCCCTGGAACGGGTAAACCATGCCAAAGCGCTGGGCTTCGCTCAGCTGCGCCATCGCCATGTGCAGGATTTCGAGCCCTTGATGCGCCGCTGTACCCTGGACCTGGGCCAAGGCGCTGCCCTGCCTGTCAATCAGCGCATCGCCGCCCTGAAGGCCGGCGGAGACGACCCGGCGCTGTGCGCGCTGTACTTTACCTTTGGCCGCTATCTGCTGGCTGCCGGCGGGCGCTCAGGTTCCTCCGCCATGAACCTGCAGGGCATCTGGTGCAAGGAATTCGCACCCATGTGGGACAGCAAATATACCACCAACATCAACGTGCAGATGAACTACTGGCCCGCGGAAAACTGCAACCTGAGCTCCACGCACGCTTCGCTGTTCCAGTTGATCCGCGACGTATGCGAGCAGGGGAAGGAAACCGCCCGCGTCATGTACGGCATGCGAGGATCCGTGTGCCACCACAATACGGATTTTTATGGGGATACCGCCCCGCAGGATCAGTATATGGCGTCCACGGCCTGGACCTGCGGCGGCGCGTGGATGGCGATGCATCTATGGGAGCATTTCCTTTATACAATGGACCTGGACTTCCTGCGCGAATACCGCCCCATCATGCGCGAGTTTGCCATTTTCTTCGTGGACTTCCTGACAGAGGATGGCACGGGGCACCTGGTCACCTGCCCCTCGCTTTCGCCGGAAAACCGCTACATCCTTCCCGACGGCTATGACTCGCCCATTTGCGCCGGTCCCGCCATGGACAACCAGATTCTCCGGGATCTTTTCGACGCCTGCATCCACGCCGACGAGATCCTGGGCGAAACCGACGAATGGACCGAAACCTTCCGGAAAACCCGCGCGCTTTTGCCCGAGGACCAAATCGGCTCCAAGGGTCAGCTGCTGGAATGGCGGGAGGAGCTGCCGGAGAAAATGCCCGGCATGAGCCATATTTCCCACCTTTACGCCGCCTACCCCAGCAGCCAGATCAACTGGACGGACACGCCGGACAAAATGAAGGCCGTGCAGCGCTCCATTGAGCTCCGGGTGGCCCACGGCACGGACGGAGGCGGATGGCCCCTGGCCTGGCGCATGTGCCAATACGCCCGCCTGCTGGACGGTGAAAAGGTAGGCGCCGCTGTCAACCGCATGGTCGGTCAGGCCTCCGCCAGCTTCCTGAACGGCCGGCGCATTTTCCAGATTGACGGCAACCTGGGCGCCACCGCGGGCATCGCGGAAGCGCTGCTGCAAAGCCACCGGGGCGTTATTCGCCTGCTTCCCGCGCTGCCGCCCCGCTGGACCACCGGCGCCGTCAGCGGCATGATGGCCCGCGGCAATGTTGAAGTGGACATGGCCTGGGCGCAGGGCAAGCTCACCCGCGCCGCGCTGCGCCCCGCAAAGGACGGCGCGCTGCTGGTGCAGGCGGAAGAAAATTGCACGGTGGAAGCAGGCGGCCAGCCCGTCCCTGTTGAACAAACCTCCCATGGCCTGCGCTTTTACGCGCAGGCAGGAAAGGAGTACATCGTATGCGTTCCACAATGACCCAGCCCGATTCCGCAACGCTGCTTTTTGAGTTCCCCCAGCCCGCCCCCAGAGGCCTGCCGGAAACCACGCTGCGGCTGCGGCTGGAAGCCCTTGCCTGCGGCGCGGTGCGCGTCACCCGCACGCTTCGTGAAGGTTTCCTGCCCTGCCAGACTCCGGTGGTGGTCAACCGCGCCCCGGGGAGCTGGGAATTGCTGCCCTGCACAGACGCTTATCTGGCCCGGACCGGCGATCTGCTGGTCCGGGTGGATCCCGAGGAGGGCGCCGTCCGCTTCCTGGACGCGCAGGGACGGACGCTGCTGCAGGAGCGGGAATCGCAACCGTGCATTTTGCAGGAAAAGCCCGTGATGAAAAATATCTTCCATAAAAATGCCGCCATCCGCTACCGGGAAAGCGTGGACGGCGTGCGCGCCTCCACGGAGGACTACGAGACCTATGTAGACCGCCAGGCGTACACCTGCAAGCTCTCATTGCGCCTGGACGCCGACGAGGGATTGTACGGCCTGGGCTCCCATGAGGAAGGCTACGGCAACCTTCGCGGCAGGATGCGCGAGCTCTACCAGCACAACATGAAGGCTGTGGTCCCTGTGCTGGTATCCACCAAGGGATGGGGTATGCTTTTCGACCTGGGTTGCCTGATGATCTTCCATGACGACGCGGAGGGAACGTATCTCTGGGCGGACTGCGCCGACGAAATGGATTATTATTTCATGGCGGGCGGCTATCCCAACGTGATGAAAACGTACGCAGCGCTCACCGGCCCCACGCCCCTGCTGCCCCGGTACGCATTCGGCTATGTGCAGTCCAAGGAAAGGTACAAGGACGCGCAGGAGCTGGTCAGTGTCGTGAAGGAATACAGGCAGCGCCGGGTGCCCCTGGACATGATCGTGCTGGACTGGCGCAGCTGGCCGGGCGACCTGTGGGGATTCAAGATTTTTGATCCGGACCGTTTCCCCGACCCTGGCGCCATGACCGAAAAGCTGCATCAGCTGGGCGCGAAAATGATGATTTCCATCTGGCCCTCCATGCAGGGGGACGCCAACGAAAACCGCGCCGAGATGCTGGCCAACGATTGCATGCTGGGTAACGGCACCATTTACAACGCCTTTGACAGCAAGGCCCGGGAGCTATACTGGAAGCAGGCCTATGAGGGCCTGTTCCGCTACGGCGTGGACGCCTGGTGGTGCGACTGCAGCGAACCCTTTGAATCCGACTGGCATGGCCGCATCAAGCCCGAGCCCTTTGAACGTGTCCGGCTGAACACGGAGGAATCCAAAAAATACCTCGACCCGGCGCAAATCAATCTGTACAGCCTGTACCACGCGCAGGGAATCTACCAGGGACAGCGCGGCGTCACAGACCGCAAGCGGGTGGTCAACCTGACCCGCTCCTCCTATGCCGGGCAGCACCGCTACGCCACCATCGTATGGTCCGGAGACGTTTCCTCCAGCTGGGAGGTGCTTCGCCGGCAAGTCCCCGAAGGGCTGAACTACTGCGCCACCGGTGAAAACTACTGGACCACCGATGCCGGCGGCTTCTTCCCCATGGGACACGGAGGCGCGTGGTTCGGCGCGGGCGACTTCAACGATGGCGTGAACGATCTGGGCTTCCGCGAGCTCTATGTGCGTTGGCTTCAGTTCTCCGCTTTCCTGCCCATGATGCGCGCCCACGGCACGGGTACGCCGCGGGAAATCTGGCAGTTCGGCGAAAAGGGCGACCCATGGTATGACGCCATTGAAAAGATCATTTGCTTCCGGGTTCGCCTGCTGCCCTACCTATATACCCTGGCCGCCCAATGCACCAGCGACGGCATGCCCATGCTGCGCGTACCTGCGCTGGTCTTCCCCGGCGACCCAGCCCTGCGCCAGCACACCGATCAAATGATGCTCGGCAACGACCTGCTGGTTCAGCCTGTTACCCGCCCGATGACCTATGGCCCGGGAAGTCAGGAGATCAGCCCCTATAACGACCAGGTGTCCGTTTATCTGCCCCAGGGAAGCCTGTGGTACGCCTGGGAGAGCGCCTGCCCGCTGGAAGGCGGACAAACCCTATGCGTCCATGCGCCGCTGGATATCGTGCCCCTGTTCGTCCGCGCCGGCGCCATCATCCCAACCGGGCCAGTCATGCAGTACGCCGACGAAATCGAGCATCCGCCCCTGCTGCTCACCATCTATCCGGGCAGCGACGGCGCTTTTACCCTCTATGACGACGAGGGCGACGGATACGGTTATGAAAACGGCGCGCAGGCCCGCATCCCCTTTGTCTGGGATGACGGCGCAAGGCGGCTCACCATCGGTCCGCGGAGCGGAAGCTATCCCGGCATGGCGCCGTCGCGCCAGCTGACGGTCCGCTTGATGGGCGGAAAAGAAGTCACGCTCCAGTATACCGGTACAGAGCAGGTCGTCGACCTGTAAGCATAAGGAGGAGAAGCATATGTTTATTCGACAGGTGAAAACTGAAAACGGCTGGGTTCGCGGCATCCAGGCCGCCGACCCCCGCATTACCGCCTACAAAGGCATTCCCTTTGCCGCGCCGCCCGTAGGCAAAAACCGCTGGCGGGCTCCGCAGCCCTGCGCCGATTGGGAGGGCGTGCTGGACTGCTTTGATTTCAAGCCCATTTCCATGCAGGCCGTTCCGCCGCTGGATGAAAAAAACGTCTATACCCGGGAATGGTCCGTGGATCCCGACCTGGCCATGAGCGAGGACTGCCTATACCTGAACGTATGGGCGCCCGCAGACCCCAAGGCCAAGAATCTTCCCGTCTTCGTGTGGTATTTCGGCGGCGGGCTGCAGGTGGGGCATCCCTCGGAAATGGAATTTGACGGCGAGCGTCTGGCCCGCCGGGGCATTGTGATAGTGACCGTCAATTACCGCCTGAACGCCTTCGGCTTCCTGTGCCACCCGGAAATTAGCGCGCAGCAGCCGGATGCTCCGGCAAACTTCGGCCACCTGGACCAGCAAGCCGGCACCCGGTGGGTTAAGCGCAACATCGCGGCCTTCGGCGGCGATCCGGAGCGCATCACCATCGGCGGCCAGTCCGCAGGCGGCGGCAGCGTTATGAACCAGCTGACTTCCCCGCAGAACGCCGGCCTGTTCCAGGGCGCCATTGTGGAAAGCGGCGTATCCGCCAATGTATATCCCGCCGCTCGCAGGTTTGGCATGACCCCCAAGCTGTCGGAGGCCGAGAAGCGGGGCGAGGAATTCTTTGACTACCTGGGCGTCAAGACGCTGGAGGAGGCCCGGGCCATGGACGCCCAAGAGCTGATGGAAAAGGTCAAGGCGTACGGCGGTTTCTGGGGAACGGTGGAGGACGGCGTTTTCTGCGTGGGCGACGCAATGCAGTTGTTCATGGAAAACAAGCGCATTCAGTGCCCGGTACTGTGGGGCCGCACCTCTTCGGAATTCTTCGTTGGGCCGGAGGTTGAAAGCAAGGAAGACTTTGTGGCCATGGCCCGAACAGTCTTTGGAGAAAAGGCGGACGCCTACCTGCGTCTGTTTGACCTGGAGCACGCCTCCCTGGAAGATATCCGCCGGCAGGCTTCCGTATCCAGCATTGACCTGGCCGTTCGGTCCGCCTGCGTGGTAAATCAGCGGCTGAAAACGGGCAACGCGCTATACTATTACAACTTTGACGCGGAGATTCCCGGCTGGGATCATCCGGGCACCTTCCATTCCGTGGACCTGTGGTTCTTCTTTGAAACGCTGGCCAAGTGCTGGCGGCCCTTTGTGGGCAAGCATTATGACCTGGCACGGCAGATGTGCTCCTACTGGGCGTATTTCATCAAGCAGGGCAATCCCAACGGTTTGGATGCCACCGGCGAACCGCTTCCCCAGTGGGATGCGTGCACGCCCGACAATGCCGCGTGCATGGTGTTCGGCGATACCGCCGTCCAGTCCAACGAACAGCCCAACGAGCTGATGCAGCTGCTCATGGACCGTTACCTGATTCAGAAGGGGTTTGAGGGACTTAATGGATAATGTGCCACTCACCACTGGTTACTTTGCATGCTTAAGGGTACGGAAGGCACCGCAAATTGGACGATTTTCCGTTGAACGGGCACAGAAAAAAGAATCGGTTATAGAATAAGGCGATATTATGCGGCCTCACTTCGAATTTCACGGGGAGTGAGGTCATTCTTCCAGGCAATACACTCATAGTTACCGAGGTGAACGTACGATCTAGACAACCGGGTGATCCCCTGCCGCAACAACGGACAGGCTACCCGCAAGTACGCCATCCGTGCTCGGGATGCCATCACTTTCTTGCGCCTGCGGGATACGTTCCCGGCGAGCAAGGGCTTTTGCGCCATTGCCAACAAGAGCTGAAAGCACGACAGGATCATATAGCAGCTGATCACCACGGCTAACAAGGAGAACAAAAACCATGTGTGAACTGCGCAAGTACATGCTGGAAAACGGCATCCATTACACCCTGCATGGCGACTGCTATTTTCCGGATTTCACGGACCAGGAGGACTGTACCTCCCTGGGCAGATGAGCGGACCTGCATCGGACTTTCTTCAAGGAGCATCGGTCCCACGCCTATGTGGAGATGCTCTTCGCGGACAAGCAGGCGCCCTACCTGCGCGACTTCCAGACGTAGGCTGAGGAGTGGCATCAGCGGATGGAGGAGCAAATGCAACAGGCCGAAAGCGTGAGGGAGGAATTGAAAGCTTACGATCCCATGGGTTGGCAGGATGAGCGGGGATTGCCGCCCGGGCCGGAGAGATGGTCATGGAGGAATGGGTGAACCAATAACAAAAGTGGCAGGCACTCGCCCAAACGGGTGCCTGCCACCATGCATAATTGGCATGGATAAGAGGCGTGGAAAAGAGTTCTCTCTCCGCCTTGATTTTATTTTTTTGCGGTAATGTCGTAGCCATTCGATGTTTCACGTACGGAAAGGCCGGCGCTTGTATCTAACAGGCTTCGGCTTTTTTGCATGGAGCTTGCGCCTCGAAGATGCTGCCGCCTGCAGCTGCTTTTGGGGAATTAACCATTGTTACGCATCCAAAAAGAAATGCATATACACTTGCAACGCTGTGTATA